>DAOTTS010000054.1:0-9680 GCA_034437735.1 Anaerolineae bacterium | reverse complement strand
GCCACGCTCCTCCCCAAAGTGACGGTGGGCGCGTGGGCGATGGTGGGCAGCGGCGCCGTTGTGACCCGCGACGTGCCGGATCACGGATTGGTGGTCGGGAACCCGGCGCGCCTCGTCGGCTTTGTCTGCGCGTGCGGTCAGCGATTGGCGGCGGGCGACCGCGCCGGCGAGACGATGCGCGCGCGCTGTTCGGAATGTGAAAGCGTCGTGGATATTCCCTTAAACCTTTGGAGGCAGCTCACGTGATTTATATCGCAAAACCATTGATGCAGGATGAGGAGAAGCAGGCGGTCCTGGAGGTGCTCGACTCCGGGATGCTCGCGCAGGGCGCGCGGGTCGCCGCCTTTGAGGAGGCCTTTGCGGCCATGTGCGGCGTCGAACACGCCATCGCCACCAGCAGCGGCACGACCGCACTGCACGTCGCTCTGCTGGCGAACGGCATCGGCGAGGGCGACGAGGTGATCACCACCCCGTTTACGTTCATCGCGTCGGCCAACAGTGTGCTCTTCACCGGCGCGCAGCCGGTCTTCGTCGACATCGACCCGGTGACCTTCAATATTGATGCCGCCAAGATCGAGGCCGCAGTCACGCCTAAAACCAAAGCAATCATGCCGGTGCATCTCTTCGGCCTCCCGGCCAATATGAATGAGATTATGGCGATTGCCGACGCGCACGACCTCGTCGTGATTGAGGACGCCTGCCAGGCCCACGGCGCCAAGTACCAGGGACAGCGCGTGGGCTCGTTCGGCACGGGCACCTTCTCGTTCTACCCGACCAAGAACATGACATCGGCGGAGGGCGGCATGATCACGACGGACGACGACGCCGTCGCCGAGTCCTGCCAGGCCATCCGCCAGCACGGGATGCGCCGCCGCTACTACCACGACGAACTCGGCTTCAACTTCCGCATGACCGACGTCCACGCGGCGATCGGGCTGGCCCAGCTGGGCAAGCTGGAACAGTTCAACGCGGCGCGGATCGCCAACGCGGCCTACCTGAGCGAGCACCTGGAGGGCGTCGTCACCCCCACGGTACCCGAGCACGTCCATCACGTCTTTCACCAGTACACCATCCGGGTGCTCGACGGAAACCGCGACGCGAGGGTCGAGCACCTGCGCGAGCACGGGGTGGGGTGCGGCATCTACTACCCGGTACCCATCCACCAGCAGACCTTCTATACCAATACCCTCGGCTACGACGTGCGGATGCCGGAGGCGGAGCGGGCCTCAGAGGAGGTCATCTCCCTCCCGGTTCACCCCGCGCTGAGCGATGCGGAGCTGGAGACCATCGTGCAGGCCGTCAATAGCTTCCCGGGGGGGGCAGCATGACCAAGAGACCTCTCAAGGCCGCCGTGATCGGCGTCGGCTCCATGGGGCGCCATCACGCCCGCGTCTACAAGGAGATCGCCGAGACCGACCTGGTGGCGGTGGCCGACGTCTCCGCCGACCAGGCTGAGGCCATCGCCGGACAGCACGGGGGGCGCTCCTACACCGACTACCGGACGCTCCTGGAGACCGAGGCCCCCGACCTGGTGACCGTGGCGGTGCCGACGCGCTTCCACCACGACGTCGCCACCGACGTGATGGAGGCGGGCGCTCACGTCCTGGTGGAGAAGCCCATCGCTGCCACGGTAGCGGAGGGCCGGGCCCTCATCGAGAAGGCCGAGGCCACCGGACGCAAGCTGATGGTGGGCCATATCGTGCGCTTCGACCCCACGGTCCAGGCCCTCAAGGCGCATCTGGACGCGGACGAGCTGGGCCGCATCTTCCAGATCGTCTGCCGGCGGGTCGGCCCGTTCCCCTCCCGGATCCGGGATGTGGGCGTGGTCGTCGACCTGGCCCCCCACGACCTGGACGTGATGCGCTTTATCACCGGGCAGGAGCCCCTGCGGGTCTACGCGGAGACCGAGCAGCAGATCCACACGGACCACGAGGATCTGGTCTCGGCGCTGCTGCGCTTTCCCAACGGCATCACCGGTATGCTGGAGATCAACTGGCTGACGCCCACCAAGGTGCGGGACGTGATCGTGCTGGGCGAGAAGGGCATGTTCCGGGCCGACTGCCTGGTGCAGGACCTCTACTTCTATGAAAACGCCCAGGCCAACGGCGAGATGTGGAGCGCACTGCGGGCCCTGAAGGGCGTCAGCGAGGGGCGGATGACGCGCTTCCCGCTGAAGCGCTACGAGCCCCTCAAGGCGGAGCTGCAGGCCTTTGCCGCTGCGGTGCGCGAGGATCGTCCCGTGCCCGTCGATGGCGAGGACGGCCTGGCGGCCCTCCGCTTGGCCCTGGCCATGGTCGAGGCGGGCCGGACCCACCAGATCGTCGAGGTGGCGTCGTGACTCTGGAGGCACTGCAAGGGCGCATCCAGGACAAGACTGCCAAGCTCGGGGTCATCGGCCTGGGCTATGTGGGCCTCCCGGTGGCCTGCGTCTTCGCCGACGCCGGTTTCGACGTCGTCGGGGTGGACGTCAAAGCCGACCGCGTCGCGACCCTCAACGCCGGCACCTCGCCGATTGAGGGCGATGAACCCGGCCTGGCGGAGCTACTGGCCGGCGTGGTCGCCTCGGGCCGGTTCCGTGCCGCGACCGACTACGCGGCCCTCGCGGGCTGCGACGTCATCACCATCAACGTCGAGACGCCCGTGGACGAGGATCACCAGCCCCGCTACGAGGCGCTGCGCAGCGTGCTCCGGCGGTTGGGCCCCGTGCTGAAGGCGGGCGCTCTGGTGATCGTGGAATCGACCCTGGCGCCGGGCACCATGGACCAGACCGTGCGCCCCCTCCTGGAGGCGTACGCGGTTACGAAGGTAAACGAGGGCTTCTACCTGGGCCACTGCCCGGAGCGGGTGATGCCCGGCAAGCTGCTCGCCAACCTGCGGGGCATGAGCCGCGTCTGCGGGGGGGCGACGCCCGCGACCGCCGAGGCGATGATCGCCCTCTACCGCCACGTGGTGGACGCCGACCTGGATCCCGCCGACTGCGTGACGGCGGAGCTGGTGAAGACAGCGGAGAACGCTTACCGGGACGTGAACATCGCCTTCGCCAACGAGGTGGCCCTGATCTGCGAGGCGGTGGGTGGGGACGTGTGGTCGGTGCGGGAGTTGGTGAATAAGTCGCCGGGGCGGAATATGCTTTTACCCGGCGCGGGGGTAGGGGGGCACTGTATTCCTAAGGATCCGTGGTTGCTGATCGCCAACGCCGGCGATGGAGTCGAACCCCGACTGATCCCGGCAGCACGAGCTGTAAATGACGGTATGCCGATGCAAGTGCTTAGGATGTTGCGCACTGCTTTGAAGAAGGCGGGTAGAGAGCTATCCGATGCAACCATTCTCGTTTTGGGCTATGCCTATTTGGAGAACTCGGATGATGCGCGCAATAGTCCGAGTGCCGATCTCGTACAGGAGCTTGAAAAATCTGACGCTCGAATTATCGTGCAGGATCCGTATATCAGCAGGTACCAAGGAGATGTGGTTCAGATGGCTCGTGATTGCGATGCCGTTATACTGATGGTAAAGCATGAGCCATATGAAACTCTCAATTTACGGGATCTTCAAGCTTCCTTAAGGACCCCGATCATAATTGATGGAAGAAATATGTACGAAAGCGAGAATGCCAAGCGATCAGGCTTCGTCTACCGTCGGGTTGGGAAAGCCGCAAGCTGAAGAGCGTTTATCCTAAGCTTGTGTAGCTACACCAAGAAAATAGAATGGGACAACTATGAAACAAGTGATTTTGGATGAAATCGGATAATATGGAGATTTCTGAGAGTCTTCGCTCTGAGCAAAGCGTTAAGAAAGCGGTCGTTCGTGGCGGAGCATGGATCTACGGTCGCAAGGTAGTCACCAGTTTGCTTCATCTTGGTGTCATGGCTATTTTGGCTCGCCAGCTGGGGCCTGCGGAGTTCGGCTTGATCGCATTGGCCCAAGGGCTTTTGAATCTGTTAGCTATACTAAGTTCTCAGGGTGTCAATGAGTACGTGATCTATGACAATGAGGTAGGCCGTGAAGAGCGTGTTGAGGCTGCATTCTGGCTCGACCTATCCCTCTCCATCGCGAGCGTAATACTCGGCTTAATATGCTTGCCTTTGATCACTAAATTCTACAGCGAACCTGGCCTGGATGTTGTGATGGTAAGCTTACTTCTACGCTATCCTATCGATGCACTTTCCAGAGTCCCGGATGCGCTGTTGAAAAAGCGGTTGGAGTTTCGAAAGCTGCAGACCCGCGATGTTGTCCTGGATTTTCTTTCTTCAGTGGGGAAGATCGCTCTGGCGCTTAATGGTTGGGGCGTCTGGAGCTTGATCCTACCTGCGTTTCTGATTTCTATGGTGAGGGCCATTGTTGTTTTCAGAATGGCTAAATGGAAACCAAGGTTTGTGTTTCATCTCAACCTGTGGCCGGTAATTTTTTCCTATTCAGGGTATGTTGTGGGTAGTACGTTGACAAGTTATGTGATTAATCAAGGCGATACGCTTTTGATCGGCAAGCTTATGGGGAGTCAGGTTCTGGGCATCTACAGCCTGGCCTGGAGCTCAGCCCATCTGATCATCCGCAATGTGAACGGCGTTGTGAACCAAATTGCCTTGCCGGCGCTGTCGGCTGCGTCCGGCGACACGGCCCACCTTTGGTTTGGGCTGAGGCGTATGATGCGCTTGCTCTCCATCATCACGTTCCCGGCGCTTATTGGTCTATTTGTCGTCGCAGATGACTTCATTTTGGCTGTATACGGCCCACAATGGCGTGATGCCATTCTGCCGCTGCGGATCTTGCTCATCTATGCGCTGCGTTATGCCGTGGGTTCACCTATAGGCCCCGTCTTCAAGGCGCGTGGGCGTACCGACATCCCCTTCAAGCTGGGCTTGGCGATCGTGCCGTTCTACCTGATCGGCATTTGGATTGGTAGCCGTTATGGACTCGTTGGTGTGGCGATGGGTGTCACCCTGACAAGAACCGCGTTCGGCGTCGTTGGATTTGAGTTAGTCAGTAGAATGCTGGATGTGAATTTCAGAAAGGTTGTTGCACCGATGGTCCCTTCGTTTCTCGCTTCTTGCTTGATGGGATGCGTTGTTCTATCGGTCAAGGCGCTGCTGGATGTGTCAGCGATAGAAGACAATCATCTGCTCACTCTTGGCATCTTAATGACTCTGGGTGGTTTGACCTTTCTGGCCCTGCTTAGAACATATTTTCGAGATCTTGCGAGGGATTTGGCAGGTATAAGTCGTCCCATACTTGGTTCAGGTGTCCTTCAAAGCGCGGTCAATAGAATGTTGGCTGTACAACCAGTGGTCGGCGGTTCCTGAGAATAGGAGCGACTTCTAATTGATGGATCGACCATTTGAGAATCGTGCCTGTCTGGAGTTTGCTTGCTTTACAGGAATCAACTTCGTTTCTGCCGGAGATACGGTGCTATATGGCTTGGTTATCTGATCTGCTAGGTGTGCTGCTCAGAAAGTACAGGTATCGCAGGAGAAGAGCGACTCTGTTGGCTTCTCTTGGCTTTGGCAGCGAACCACACCAGTTTTTCTTGGTCTCCTACCCAAAGTCTGGGAATACCTGGGTCAGGATGCTCTTGGCGAATCTGTTGAGTGAAGCAGATGAAGGGGTATCGTTACTGAGTGTTGGTAGTTTTGTTCCCGATTCACATATCGAGGCCCAAGTAGAATATGTGCGTGACTCGAATTCGTGGTTCAATCAGCTGCAGTTCCAGTTTGTTAAGAGTCATGACCCTTTCATGCGTTTCTATCGAGACAAGAAGGTGATATACATCGTCCGTGATGGTCGCGATGTGTTGAACTCGTATTTTCACTATTTGAATGCACGGAGTGAGAATCCCGTCTCCATCCTTGATCTGATAGAGGGTAGTAGCGTTCAGGGATCATGGTCGGAGCACGTTACTGGATGGGTTAGCGAAGGTTGTGAGCGTAAGCTGTTTATCCGATACGAAGATCTGATTCGTGACGTAGTTTCCGAGATGAGAAAGTTGCTGACTTTTGTTGGCTGGACGACGGATGATGACAACCTACGCGAAGCTGTCCGCAGATCCTCATTTCGGAATCTGCAGCGATTGGAGGACACCAAAGGGGTTATCAATCCTATTGAAGTCCAAGTGGAAGGTAATACCCCCTTTTTTCGGAAAGGAAAGGTTGGTGATTGGAGGGATTTCTTTTCGGAAGGTGACATAGCAGCGTTCTGGAAGCACCACGAACAGGGAATGAGACAGTTCTACAAGGGATGAAATGCCCGACTTGCCAGACGTTAGCGCTCTGATATTGGACTAGAGGTTAGGAATGAAATGATTGGTGCTGGATATCTCCGAGGTCTCCGTCAAGGCATGAGCTTGTTATTCCAAGGTGTGAGATCGCAGATCTTAGGGGGCGTTCAATCAACCAGAACGCTACCCGCGCAATCGTGGATTTGGACGAACCACGACTTCAACTGCGACTCTAGAGGGCGAGCTGAAGCAAACCGCAAAGACTTGACGGACTGCAGCGCAGCTGACCTGAGACGTGTATTGACAAATCGACTCTTTTCACATATCGAATCTGTGTCTATTCACATAGATGAGTTGCTTGGTTCTGATGACTTCGTGGATATAGTGAAAGGTATCAACGAATCCTTGAAGTATCTGGACCAGGTTAGGCTCTTGATTCCTGCGCGAAAGGCAGCATCAATCTGGAGACAGGTTGAGACGCTTGATGACCTGCTATCGACTGAGGGCAAGAGGTTGGTCGTTGATATATCGTTGCAGAGAATTGTCGAGGAATTTGTACAACACGATGACCTGGCAGTGTTTGATGTTGCTGGTGAGGCAATAGCGAGTGGTCGTAGCAAAGGAACGCTTGGCTTGGTGATCTGCATCCTTACGCCATCGAACTGCTATGTTGCTGATGACATACTGATGTGGTTGGAAGAGCAGGAAGTCCGGGAGTATTCTCTTGGTATAGGAGACGGTTGCTTGGTACGAGGTGCGAAATGCGAAAGGTCTCCAGGGTTATCTAGCTTCTCAGAAGATCAGCGATTTCATCTCTTAGGTTTTTTTGACAAGTTAGCGTCGAGAGCTGCAGACGATATTGAGAAAAGACTGTTCTACCGCAGTTTGGTGGATTGGGTAAGTGCAGATGCAAACCAAAGCGTAGATGATGCATGGGATACGAGTTCCAGTGTGTCGTTGGATGCTGGATGTCGCCTATACCGTGGGCCATTGCAAAACACCTTGCTCGGCAGTTGTCTTCAGCGAAACGCAGAGGAGCTCTTCTTTGAAGCGGTCAATACCTTTGGACATATTCAGGACTTGTGGAATGTCTATGCTGCCGAGATGCTGGGGGGCCTTGGCCCAAAGAGAAGGATAGAACAAGGCAAGAGAATTGTTGTTGGTCCACTGCAAAGCAAAGTATCCCATCTTATGAAGCTTTTAAGTCCACGTTCATCTTTGAATACGGTCAATGAAGCAGGAAATCCGAAGCCGCAAAACTGGCGAAACGTCCTTGTTACGGGCTGGTATGGCACCGAAACGACGGGCGATAAAGCCATTTTGGGAGAACTGATGCATACGCTCAGAGCGTATAGTCCAGATCTCAAGATCACGTTGACGACGATCGATGAAAAGGTGAGCCTTCAGACAAACAAGGAATTGGGTCTTGAAGATGCACAGGTCATCGATATTGATGAAGCTCACCATCGAGACGTTATTGATAGAATGGATGCGGTCTTGATCGGTGGCGGGCCATTGATGGAGGTAGGACAGATTGAAAATGTGTGGGAGATATTCCGGCAAGCGAATGCGTGCAGAAAGTCGAGGGTTATCTTTGGTTGCGGTGTTGGCCCGATCCATACGGCGCAGACACGGCGTTACATAGCCGATATCTGTAGGTTAACGACGACGGGTTTCTTTCGAGATCAGGCCAGCTATGAATTGGCGACTGAACTGGGAGCTTCCCCCAGTCTTAGAGTGGCGTGTGACCCATCGCTTGCGTTCTTGGCTAGGTGGAGAAGGCAGATGATGACTGAGGCCAGACCCGAAAATCCATTGTCCTTTGTCAGTCTATTGCGGGAGCAGACGAAAGAGTATTCGCCTACAGTGGGTCTTGATGAAAGGAATGCCGGGTTTGTCCGAAACATTGCTCAGCTTTTTGCATGTTTATTGAAACATTATCCGGAAGCCACGGTTGATCTGATGCCGATGCATATGTATTGGAAGGGCAATGACGACCGGCTCTTCAACCGCAGAGTCCTTCGTGCTTTGGATGGCGTGTCTAATGTGAATTTGGGAAGGGCTTATCTGAACATTGACAGTCTCATCGAGCGGCTTTACCAGTCAGATATCGCCATTGTAATGCGATATCATGCACACCTCTTTTCTCTGGCTCTGGGCATTCCGTTCCTGTCGATTAACTATACCGGAGAGAACGGGAAAGTGGACAATCTGCTGCAGCGCATTGGGTACAAGGACTTCTCAGAGGACTATGAGACATTTTCGTTCCAAGGTGCGGTCTCAAAGCTCAAAACCTTAGTCAGGGAACAAGAAGAGATTAGTCGTTATCTGCTGCAAAAGAACGAGGAGCTTGTTGATGGGCTTCAAGCTACCTATGTAGCTATGTGGGGGGAATGCTCGTGAAGGTGCTGCAACTGTCGCCTCATGATTCCAAGGGAGGGGCTAGCCGGATTGCTTGGTACCTGTTTGACCAATATCGACGGCGAGACATCAAGTCTTATCTGGCCGTCGGCAGCAAGAGTTTGGATGACTCAATGATCTTCGAGATACAACAGTCCAGATACCAGCGTTTGGCTATCGTGCGGCGGGCGCTTCACTGGATCACGACAATGATGGGGAGGGAGTACTTCAATTATCCGGCGACGTCTCATATTCCGGATATCCCGCCCGTCCCCCCTGATCTGATTCATGCGCACAACCTACAGGGGAAATACTTCGACCTGCGAAAGCTGCCAGCATTGTCAAAGCGATATCCGATGGTATTGACTTTGCATGATAGTTGGATGCTTGCGGGACATTGTGCCTATACGATCGACTGCGAGCGATGGAGACAGGGTTGTGGGATATGTCCGGATCTCAAACGAAGCCCTGCGCTTCAGCGGGATGCTACAGCTTTCAATTGGTTGAGAAAGAAGGACATTTACGAACGGAGTAGACTCTACATCGTGACGCCGAGTCAATGGCTAATGGATATGGTCAAAGAATCTATACTGATGCCGGGCGTTGCTGAAGCTAGAGTGATTCACAATGGCGTCAACGCCTGCATTTTTAGGCCGGCTGACCGGGATTATGTGCGTCGGCAACTTAGGATACCGAAGCATGCATTTGTCCTGACCTACGTCGTTGCATCTCGTATGAGGAGCAATCTCTATAAGGACTATGCTACGATCGACCAGGCTTTGGACATCCTGCGGGAGCGAGTTCCGCCAGGACGAAAAGTTGTATTCTTGGGATTAGGCGAGGGTGGTCAGACCGAAGTGGTCGGTAATCTCGAGAAACGGCATATTCCATATCAGACAGATATGAAAGAAGTAGCCAAGTATTATCAAGCGGCTGATGTGTATGTTCACGCGGCAAGAGCTGAGAACTTCCCGAACTCGATTCTGGAGGCACTTGCCTGTGAGACGCCTGTAGTTGCTACTGAAGTGGGGGGGATACCTGAACAGATTGTGAATGACGTTACCGGTAGTTT
>DAOTTS010000053.1:0-12458 GCA_034437735.1 Anaerolineae bacterium | reverse complement strand
CCATTCCCAATGAGCGCAACAGCCGGGGTCACCGTGACGCTTGACACCACCCCGGTGCTGACGGACTTCGTCTTCGCCGACTCGACCGAGTATCTGCCGATCATGGCCGGCATCGATCAGGTCGTGGGGATCGTGGCGCCGGGTTCTCCGGACCCCGTGGTGACGGCGACGGTGAATCTCACCCAGGCGATGGACTTCACGGCGCTGGCTGCGGGCGATAACGCCAACCAACCGCTCGAACTTCTGCTTCTGGAAGACGACAACTCGCCGCCTATGTCAGGCTTTGCAAAGGTCCGGGTTGGGCATCTGGCACCGTTCGGCGATACGTATACCAACACCCTGGCGGACGTTCGGGCCCAGAACGGAGATCTAGTCTTGGGGAACGTCTCCTACGGGGAGATCGAGGATTATGTGCTGCTGCCCGGTGGCCAGGAATACGATCTCAAGATCACAACCCCTGGCGGCGACGTGACCCTGATCGACATCATGCCCGTCACGTTGAACAATGGCGACATCCTGTCGGTCTTTGCCGTGGGCGAGGGGACAAACCAACCCCTAGGCGTCTTTGCGCTTCCACCTGGGATGAAGGGATCTCTTATGCCACTGGCGGCCTCGCTCCAGGTTGCGCACCTGGCCCCATTCCCGATGAGCTCGACGACGGGCGTCACCGTGACGCTGGATGGCTCATCTGTTCTCACGAACGTGGTCTACGGTGTTTCCACAGGCTACCTACCGGTGATGGCCGGTATGGATTACGAGGTCGGTCTCATCCCGCAGGGAGCCGGGAGCCCAGTGCTGACGACGACCATCAACCTGACTCACGCGAAGGAGTTTGCCGCTGTCGCCTATGGCGGTGCTAATATGTGGGATCTCGATCTGATGCTGCTGATGAACGATCCGACCGCGCCGACTTCGGGTTCTGCGAAGGTGCGGATCGGGCACCTGGCACCGTTCGCTGAAGCGATCACTGACACGCTCGCCGACGTTCGGACGCAGGCCGGTACCCTGGTCGATGCCTCTCTGGATGATGTGCCCTTTGGAGCGGTGGCTGGGTATCTCGAGCTGCCTGCGGATAAGTACGATCTCAAGATCACCAACGCGGATAACACGGCAACCCTGATTGACCTCTTCCCGGTGACCTTCAACGATGGGGATAACCTGACGGTCTTTGCGATCGGCGATGGCACGAATCAGCCGGTGGGTGCATACGCCCTGCCTATCGGGCAGCCGGGCTTCATGCTGCCGCTGGCTCAGTACACCTATATGCCTCTCATCTTCAAGAATGCGCCTTAGCGGACGCTAGCGCTAAAAGCCGGGATCAAGTTCATCGATCCCGGCTTTTATTATGCCGGATGCTAAGATCTACGGTGTCCGCAAGACGAGGGGGAGATAGGTTTTGTAGACAGGCTGGTAGGGTGGTGGCGTGTCGACCATGTCCACCAGGGTGTTGAAGGCTTCAAGGATCTCCAGCAACTCGAAGCTGCAGTGTCCATAGCGTTCGACTTCGAAATGCTCGTGCAGCGCCAGATTGTCAGCCCGCATCACCTTGCCGCGATAGAGAGCGACGGTGTCATAGGGCACGAGGAAATCGCCGGTCGTATGGAGGGTGACCAACGGAGAGGTGAGCACACCTGTAGGATCATAGTAACGGTCGATCTCTTCCAGTGCCGCCGGGTCGGCCGAGGTGCGCCACACCGATGCATTGAGGGCCGTATCGTCGTTCGCCCCTCGGTAGGTGCGGGAGGCGTTGCCATAGGGCTGCCCCCCGAGCTTCGACCGCCCGTCCATCGTAGCATACACGTTATACCAGAGCAGCCGCTCAATGGAGTTCGTACTGGTAGGCGGGTCAAAGGCATAGGGAGCCGCACCGGTAACCTGTAGCAATTGATCAATCTTCGGGGCGTTGTCCAGATGGGTAATCACCGGAAGGATAGTGTCGGTGTAATAGCTGGTCTCCCAATCCTCAATGAGCGAGTTCGGGATCGTGACGGGCTCGCCGGGCATCAAACCGGGGAAGAAGTAGTCGAAGATCACGCGAAAGTCTCCGTAGTGGCTGACCTGGCGGTTGAAGCTGCCGTACGGCCCACACATCGCCAGACCGCCATCGAAGACGTCGGGATAATTCTCGACAGCCAACGTGGTGATCAGCCCCCCCTCGGAGACGCCGGTCAGGAGGACGGTGCCCGGACTGCCGTGCGTATCAGAAAAAACGTCAACAAGATCGAGTAGGTCGGAGAGTGCCGGGCGCACCGCTAGCCCGTTGGTATAGTAGCTGGTAGCCGCAAAAGCATAGCCCAGCCCATTGACGATCTCATCGACGCTGAAGAGCGCGCCGGGCAGCGACATCTGATCCTCCGGGATGCCCACATCCTTGTAGAAGGCCACGTAACCGTGGGCATAGACGACCAAATCCCCATTCCAAGGGGGATTTGCACCGCCGGGCATACAGATGCGGTAGACCGCACCGCTTGCCTGGGTACCATCCTTACACGTGCCCGTGGTCATGTGGGGCTCAAGAGCCTCCACGTCGATATCTTTGGACATCGATGTTGGAGGCGGCGGCTGGGCGCGTACAGAGAGCGACATCGTGAGGAAAAGCGCAGAGGCCAAAACGAACGCGAGACCGGGAAGCCACCAACGTTGATACATACGTCACCTCCTTGATTTTGACGACTTGGCTTGACTCCAGATGACGTCAGACTTCGGTGAAGGGACGATGCGTGGTGCAGTTGGATGTGCCCTTATGGTAGAGTCGATCGCAAGAAAGGTCAAGAGACGGCTACTGCAATAGCTCGATGCGGAGCCTTATGCTAGAATGGTTGGCAACAATGAGCTTTACGGCGATCCAGGCGTACGGAATTGGGGACACGAAAGGACGTAAGGATTGATGCAGTTTCTGAATACCAAGCTATTAGTCCCGCAGCCCGGGACAACGGCAATTACAAGACCGCACTTACATTCGCGACTCAACGCGATCCTGTCACGGCGATTGACACTCGTGTCGGCCCCGGCCGGGTTCGGCAAAACGACGTTGATCAGCACCTGGGCATGTCAGATCGATCAACCCATAAGTTGGCTCTCTCTGGACCGAAACGACAATACGCCAGCGCGCTTTCTGCATTATGTAGGGGCCGCCTTGACGCAATCCGCTCCAGACCTGGAAGTACCACCAATCAGGGGGAAAGCAAGGGATGGGAAGTCGGCGCTCGTCCCCTTAATCAATCAGATCGCAGAACGTGACGAGCCCCTCATCCTGGTGCTCGACGATTATCATCTCATCTCAAGTGCCGAGATCGATGAGGCGCTGGTCTTTCTCATCGACAATGCACCGCCCCAACTGCACCTGGTCATCGCGACCCGATCCGATCCGGCGTTTCCACTGCCCCGCTGGCGTGCCCGCCAACAACTCACAGAAATCCGTGCCGACGATCTTCGTTTCACCCGTTCTGAAACGGATGCGTTCTTACAAACCGCGCTGGATCTGACCCTTGACGCCCGAGACCTGGAGATTCTTGACGCCCGAGCCGAGGGCTGGATCGCCGCACTGCAGTTGGTAGCGCTTTCGCTCCGGGGCCAGGAGAACATCTCGACCTTTATTGACGCGCTAAGCGGCACTCACCGCTATATCCTCGATTACCTCATTCAGGAGGTCTTGCAGCGACAGCCGGCTGACGTCCAGGCCTTCTTGCTTGAGACCTCAATTCTCGAACGTCTGAACCCGACACTCTGCGATGCGGTGCTCGATGAACACGGCACCCCATCCCGTGAAATGCTGGGTAGGTTGGAGCGTGACAATCTCTTTCTCGTAGCCTTGGACGACGAGCGCCACTGGTACCGCTACCATCATCTTTTCGGCGATTTTCTCCGCGCGCGTCTGGAGATAGAAAGTCCCGGTCTGGTTTCATCGCTGCACCGGCGAGCGGCTCAGTGGTATGCAACGCATAACGCGACCGACGACGCCATTCATCACGCATTGATAGCACCGGACCACGCGTTGGCTGCCGAGTTAATTGCCCAAGCCTATCCGGCTATGCTCCAGCGAGGCGAAGTTGCGACTCTCAAACGCTGGGGCGAGGCGCTGCCCTCAAAGATTCGCCGCAATGATCCGGTCCTTATGTTAGCCCACGCCTGGACGCGTGCTATCACGTTGGATATCGACGACATGGAGGACTGTCTTGAGGAGCTGGAACGTCTCATTGATTCGACGCCGGATATCTCACCGGAGGATCGCGCTGGTTTGCGGGGTGAACTGCTCACCCTTCGTGCCAGCCGTGCTTTTCCCATGGGAGATATGGAGGCCACTATTCGGTACACCGAAGAAGCGTTGGCGCAGTTGCCAGAGGCCCATGGGGTTGTGCGGAGCGTGGTGGCCCACACCCGGGCGAATGCGTACCAGTTTCTGGGTGAGATGGAGGCATCTTCTGAAGCTTACGGGCAGGCCATCGCAGAGGGTCGACGTGCGGGCAATCACTTTATCGCGTTCTCCGGGACGGTGAATCTGGGTGAGGTGTACAGATTGCAGGGGCGCTGGCGTGATGCCGAGGCGCTCTACCGCGATGCGTTGACATGGGCTGATGCGCATCAGGCGAAGCCCCTGGACGGGCTGGTGTACGCAGGATTAGGGCTGATTTACTGGGACCGTTGGGACCTCACTCAGGCCCGGCAACACTTGGAACGGGGTGTCGAGATCAGCAGACGGACAGGGACCTACACGCTGGAACTCATCGCGTCCGGTGCTTTGGCCTGTCTCGTTCAACATCAAGGGGCGCGCGAGGAAGCAGTTCGCTGGTTGGACAAAATCCTGACCCTTTCACGGCGTCTTGATTACGCTGAGGCGGTGGGTTTTGCCGAGCTGCTGGAAGCTCAATGCTACATTGCTCGGGATGACAGTGTGGCTTTGGAGCGGTGGATGACCCAGCGACGGGACCTGGCGCGCCTCTCACCGGATATGCAGGCGTTGGAAGCGCAGATTGTAGCACATGCCCGGCTGGTGCTGGGTGAGAGCCGACAGGCATTGGCAGCACTCGCCCCGTTGCGCGAGCGCGTGGAGGCGGCGGGATGGAGACAGCGGCTCGTCGAGATCCTGATCCTGGAAGCTCTGGCCTATGAGGCTTTGGGTGAGCGCTCTCGGGCGATAGCCCAACTGGATCGGGCCCTGGATCATGGTCAGCCTGGGGATTTCGCGCGTCCCTTTGTTCAAGCTGGCGAGCCTATCGTGCCACTGCTGCGTTGTATCGTCACTTCTGGTCAGTCTGGCACGCAGCGACCCTTCGTCGAACGCATACTGACAGCGCTGGACGTCATGGATGAGATGCCGCCCGCTGACTCGGACCTCGTCGAACCCCTGACCGATCGTGAGCTTGAGGTGCTACGGCTGCTGCCCACCAAATTGACGACCGCCGAGATCGCGGATGAGTTGTTTATCAGTTACCATACCGTGCGCACGCACCTCAAGCACATCTACGGCAAACTGGATGTGCACAGTCGCCACGAAGCCGTAACTCGCGCCCAGAGTTTGAATCTGCTCGATAGGTAACTTGGTGGCGGGGTGCCCGCGGTCCGGCGTCTAGGTAACCTGACTGCGTCCCCGTGCTTCAACGGGGATATCTACCCCATGTGAATACCTCACATAAATACCTCATTGGGTGATGACATAGCCCCGTTCCCCCGGTTATACTAAGGACAGAGTAAGCATTGATATAGGCATAACCAAGGGGGACCGATGACTGAAAAGACAACCCCAACCCATCGCCGGATCTGGTGGATTCTAATTGCGCCACCTCTCCTGTTTCTGATACTGACGATCCTGGCTTCGTTGGTCGTTGGCTTCGTGGTACAGGGTGATCCAGAGCGTATTGAAAGCGGCGTAACCGGTGCTATCCCGTATGTCTTGCTACTGACCCAGGTGCTGATGGCGCTTCTGCTTTGGCGGCTTATGAAATTAGAAGGCCTGACATTAGCAGATATCGGCTGGTATATTTCGGAGGGACAAAAGACCGGAACGGAGCTCCTGATTGCCATCGGAGTGTCGATCCCGCTGGTGCTGATTAACCAGTTCGTGCTGCTTCCGCTTGCCGCTTTTCTGATCGTGATGGTCTTCTTCGCCCTCCTGCACTTCGCACAAGGGTTCTGGCCGATGGTCTACACGATGGTCGCCCACGCGGTCTTTGCGGGCCTGGCACTCTGGCGTGGTAATCTGTACGCGGCCTGGTTGACCCACCTATTATTCAACGGGGTGGAGCTTGTCTGGCTACTCCTGTAAATCCAAAACGGTCACGATGCCGGTTTTCAGGCAGAGATCAGCGAGGAGCATAATGCGATACGAGATTCGAGTCCAGGGTCATATGGGACAGCAATGGTCCCGGTGGTTTGATGACTTAACGGTCGAGCAGTTGGATGACGGGTCGACGTGCTTACGCGCGCTGCCGGACCAGGCAGCACTCTACGGGGTGCTGGACAAGGTCCGTGATCTGGGGATGACGTTGCTTTCCGTTCAGCACGTGGATGCTAACGAAGAGGAATGAAAGCAGGCGAAAGGAGATGGATTGGATGAATGTGCAAACGATGCGGACCGGGCAAATCGTGGGACGCGGTCTTGTCATAGTGTTGGTGATGGCTGCAACGCTCTCGCTGCTTTACATCAAAGCGAATGTAGCGACGTTGATCAAGGCACCGTTTTTGAAACAACCTTATGTCGATGGGGAGTTGAAGTATCAGCTGGTCACGTTGGGCGTAACCGGGTTGGTGCTGCTGGCGACGTATCTGGCGGCACCTACGAGCTTCCGGCGGTTCTTTGGCTTTGGCCAGATTGACGCACCGGTGAAACCGGTCAGGGCCATCGGGCTGAACCCTGGCCCCGACGAGACCTGGCAGCAGGTGGGGGTCAACTTCGCGCTGATCATCACGGCGGTGACAGCGGTCTTTATCTACCTGAATGCCTTTCGAGGCAACCGCATCGCCCAGAAAAACTTACGCTTCCTGCCGTGGGTCCTGGTCTTCGCGCTGAGCAACGCATTTGTGGAGGAGATGATCACGCGCTTTGCCGTCGTGACCTCGCTGGATGGTCTCCTGTCCCGACCGACCATCTACCTGATCTCTGCTGCAATCTTTGGCATAGTTCACTACTTCGGCACACCAGGGGGGATTCCTGGCGTGCTGATGGCGGGGTTCCTGGGTTGGTTTGCGGCGAAGTCTATCGGGGAGACCGGAGGCTTCTTTTGGGCCTGGCTGATCCACTTTTTGCAGGACGTGGTGATCTTCACCGGTTTTTTCTTCGTGAATCTCTGAGTGTAGGTTAAGCTTCATCTCAAAATGACAAAGGAGGATTAAGATGGTCGTGCGTGTCGGTGTTTTCTATGTGTTGACGTGGTTCTTCACGATGTTTATTGGGGCTCTGCAGCAGGAGGCCGGGCTGCCGGCTGAGCTTACGGTGCTTTTTCAATGGGCGCCTGGCCTCGCCGGTCTGCTCACGATGGTGATCTTTCGTAAGCGGGATGGGGTACGGATCACCTTCTTCACTCGCGATATGCAACTTCGCGCGTATCTATGGGCGGTGCTGCCGACGCTGGGGTTCGGATTGTTCGCGTTCGTTTTTGCGAGGCTGTTTTTTGGCGATACCCAGGGGATGCAGATCACTGTGCCAAGCTTGATGCTGATGGTGATCGGCGCGGTGGGAGAGGAGATCGGTTGGCGGGGCTACCTGCACAAGCGGATCGCTCCCCATATGAATGGCCTCGCGTCATCGCTGCTGGTGGGCGTCCTCTGGGCGCTGTTTCATGTCCAATACTACGGGGGTGGCGTGGTTTTTATGGCTTTCATGGGATTAGCGTTTGTGTCTCTGTCTGTGATGGCATACGCTGCGCTGGCCGACTACCAGTTCAATGTACTGGGCGCGACGGTGTTCCACCTGGCGATCAACCTGACCGCTGCGCTTGTCGCCGGACTCGTCCTGAACTTCAGTCTGGCCTTTGCGATTGCTTATGGCACAATTGCAGCGCTGGTCGCTGCTGCGGTCGTGGTTGTCCGGCGGGGTGTGTTCTTTGCTTAGCGAGCGCTTCCTCTTAAGTGCGTTGCACCTGGTCTGCTCACAGAACTAAACGATTACGAGACCTGTTGTGGCGTGAGAGACGCCTCGCGTTCTTCGCGCTGATCCTCCAGATAGAGGATAGTCGGATTCAGCGCCCAGAACGCCGCGAGGATCAGACACGCGACGCCCGTGATGACGAAGAGCGTTGGGATGCCGAAAGCCTCCGCCGCCGGGCCGGCAAGGGCCAGACCAAAGGGGGCCATAATCGAAATCGAGCTGAGCAGCAGCGTGAACACCCGCCCTTGCAGGTCAGCGGGCACGTACGACTGAAAGATCGACATCACGGTACCACGGAGCATCGGAATCATCATCGTCCGCAGGAACATAACGACCAGGGCGAGCCAGAATCCTGAAGCCGGGATGAGGCCGAAGGCGATGGATCCAAGGCCAACGCCGGCCAAGCCCATCAGACCGGTCAAGGTCTTACGTTTGAAACCACCCCACACGCCGAGGATGAATCCACCCGCGATGAATCCCACCCCGTGGGCAGAGTTGATCCACGCCAGCTCGAAGGCGTCACCGCCGAAGTGATCGGTGACCATCAAGGGCAGCAGCGAAAAGGACGGGGCGAGGAAGAACCGCATCGCGGCCAGCACGATAAAGAGAAAGAGCAAACCCCGCCAACTGAAGACGTATTGGTATCCCTCTTTCATCTCCTGCCAGAGGGCTTGGATTCCCTCTCCCCGTTCCTGGGGCTCAGGCTGCGGAATGTGCATCACCAACAACGGAGCGATAGCCAGGACGGCGGTCACCATATCGATGGCCAGCGTGCCCTGCATCGAGATCGTCTCCACCAACAGCGCACCCAACGGGGGGGAGACGATGTTCACGACACCGGTGAGCGTATCGTTCATGCCGGCGACCCGCGAAAGTTGCTCCTTGGGGACCATCAGAGCCGTGGAGGCCTGCATCGCCGGGGATTGGAAGACGCCGCCGAATGAGCGCAGGAAAAGGATGAGATAGACGTGCCAGACCTGAGCCAGGTCGAGCCAATATAAGACGGCCAAACCGGCGGTCAGCAGGGCGATCAGCGCGTCCGAGATGACCATCACCCAGCGGCGGTTCCACCGATCGACCAGCGCGCCGGAAAAGGGCGCCAGCACGATAAAGGGCAACATCGAGACCAACGTCGCGGTCGTCAAGACCTGTGGGGATTGGGTGAGTTCGGTGAGCCACCAGATCAGCGCAAAGCGCACCAGCGCACTCCCCACCAGAGAGAACGCCTGCCCAATCCAAATGACAAGGAATCGTGTCTGCCAGCCTTGCGTCTCTTCCGAGTTATCCATAAGCTCCTATTGACGTTGTAAGCGTAAGGCTCATCATACCAGGTTTTCACCCGGTTCCAAAGTTCAATCGGCGCTCGGCAGCTTGCCTTGTCATCGCAATGCCGGCACTTGAGCCGCCCCATCCGGCTAGGTTTGTAAATACCCCCCATTTAAGTTATAATAAAGTTAGGCGCGTTGAATTGACATACGTATCGTTTCCAAGGCTGAGGAAGTATCATTGTCGTTGGATGGATGAACACATTGTGCAAAGTGAGACGAAAGCAGAGATGAAGTCGGCTGCCGCAGAGTCTATCGCCGAGGGAAAGCTCGCTGCCCCTCTCAAGATCGACGTCAGTTACGCCTTGATCTCCTTGGGCAGCACGGCCCTCTGGTCGCTGATGAGCGGTTGGCTGCTCTATTTCTATATGCCGCCGGAGGGATCGTCATTGGTCCCTGCCGGGCTGTACAGCGTCGTCATTTTCACGATTCGCACGGTCAATGCGGCCGTCGCCCCGCCGATCGGATATCTCTCCGATCTCACGCAGACTCGTTGGGGCCGTCGCCTGCCTTTTATGTTTGCCTCCGGTCTGCCTATGCTCATCTTTTTTGTCCTGCTCTGGACGCCGCCGGTGGATTCGACCTCGATTTGGAATCTGGTTTATCTCGCTGCAGTCTACCTCCTTTACAACCTCACCTACACGCTCAACCAAATTCCCTATACCGCCCTGCTGCCGGAGATCGCCCAGACCGAGCACCACCGGGTGCGGGTCTCCGCATGGTCGTCCGGGGCGTTTCTGTTCGGGATGATCGTGGGAAGCCTGGGGGGTCCGCTGATCGACGCCCTCGGCTATGCCACCACCGCATTGATCTATGCGGTGGTAATTTTGCCCTTCTTCTACGCGCCCTTCCTGGTTTTGCGCGAAAACGCGAAGCGACGCGTTAGCGCGGCAGACCGGCTGGACTTCCGCCAGGGTATCGAGTTGGTGTTGAAGAACCGGGCGTTTCAAGTGATGACGGTGGCTGGGGTATGTTCCTGGATGGTGACCACCTTTGTGCAATCCGTCATCCCGTTCATTGTCACCGAGATCTGTGAGCTTACCCCGGGCGACACCTTTCTCTTCTATATTCCCGCTCTTTTGGCCTCGCTTCTCTGCTATCCGCTGATCACCTGGCTGTCCAAAAACATGGGAAAGTGGCGTATTTTTGCGGGTTCCCTCCTCGCGTCGGCCATCGTGCTACCCGGATTGATGGTCATTGGACAGTGGATACCCCTGTCATTGAAAGCTCAAGGGCTGATATGGATCACACTGCAGGCGATGGCGATGTCCGGCGTGACCATGCTGCCTCCGGCTTTCGGTGCTGAAATCACGGACTACGATGAACTGTTGACCGGGGAACGCCGGGAGGGTATGTATTATGCCAGCTGGGGGTTCCTCGATCAGGTGGTTCAGGGCGTCGCGGCGGCCCTCCTGCCGCTGATTCTTATCCTGGGCCGCAGCCAAAGGGATCCCAATGGCCCGCTGGGCGTGCGGCTGATCGGCGTACTCGGCGGTCTGCTGATGCTGGTGGGGTTTTTTGTCTTCCTGCGCTATCCGCTCAAGCAGGGACTTCCGGAGCGACAAGGAGCTAACGATGCCTGACGTCGTATCTCACAGCAAACTGGAAATCGCCGACCTTGAATGGGCAAATTACGCAGCCACCCAGCGCGCGGCGGAGGTGACGCCGGGGTTGGAGTTGGTCCTCCGGGAGGACGTCATCATCACGGGCAGTGCGGTGCTTCCTATGCCCGATGCCAACCACGCCTGTCTGGTGCGGTCGACCGACCGTGCCGTGAGTGACGTGCTGGATGAAGTCATCGCCTATTTTCAAAGCCGGGACATACGACCGACGTTCTATCTCTCCCCGGCATGTACGCCGGACGATCTCCCCGAACGTCTGATCGCACGAGGATTCTCCAAGCAAGGGGAGGAAGAGGCTTGGATGGTGTTGAGGGATATCCCGAACGTCGATCTTCCCGGCTCAACGCCCAAGGTGATTGTGAGGTCGATCGATCGCGATGAGGTCGCCACCTTTGCGAAGGTGTTCCTCGAAGCGTTCGGGATGCCGGCTGAATTCGCCCCACCGTTTGTGCAGCTTCTGGAACCGTCGGTCGGCTTGGAAAACGCCAGTCATTATCTGGCCTTCGATGGCGAACGCCCCATCGGCACCTGCTCCCTGCTGACCCACGAAGAGTACGGGGTTCTAGGCAGTGCGGGCGTGATCCGCTCCCGCCGAGGCAGAGGCGCGGCGACCAACTTAGCCATCGCTGCGGTCCAGGAAGCGCAGCGACGAGGTGTCACCACGGTGATGCTGCAGACGACCGCCGGGACCCTATTGGAGCGATTGTTGCGGATTTATGGGTTCGAGCGAGCCTTCACGCGGACGTGTTATGGGTACTCAGACGCAGCTCATTAGGGTGACCGATCTCCATAAGGTTTACCGCAGAGGATCGGTGACCTTTGAGGCGCTCCGAGGGATCTCACTCGACGTCGCGGCCGGCGACTACGTGGTGATCATGGGGCATTCCGGAAGCGGCAAATCGACCCTCCTGCACCTGGTGGGCGGCCTAGACTCGGTCACGCGCGGTTCGGTCGAGGTGATGGGGCGCTGCCTTGAGACGATGAATGAGACGCAACTGGCAAAGTTCCGCCGCACGCACATTGGATTTGTCTTCCAGTTTTTCAATCTTATCGATAATCTCAACGTGCAGGCCAACGTCGAGCTGCCCGCGCTGCTGGCCGATACGCGCAAGGCCAAAGCGCGTCGACGTGCCCGTACGCTGTTGGCTCAGTTGGGGATCGCGGATCAGGCGACCAAGTATCCGTCGGAGATGTCCGGCGGTCAGCAGCAGCGGGTCGCCATCGCGCGAGCGCTGATCAACGAGCCGGGGGCGCTGCTGGTCGACGAGCCGACCGGCAACCTTGACAGCACCAGCAGTCAAGCGGTGTTGGGCATTCTGGCGGACTGCAACGCCCGAGGTCAGACGATTTTGATGGTGACCCACGATCCCCGGGCGGCAGCTGAGGCCGGACAGGTCTACTTCCTGCACGACGGGCGTATCGTCGACG
>DAOTTS010000052.1:0-6894 GCA_034437735.1 Anaerolineae bacterium | reverse complement strand
GCGGAGCAGGTTGTCATCGGCCTCGATGGTGAGTTCGGTCCCGCCGCCCTGCTCGACAATGAGTGTACCGATACCCGAGAGACGGATGGCGTCGAAGTCCCCGATCTCCCGTTCCTCACGCACTAACTCACCCGATCCGCTCACCGAGCGGACATTCACGCTGAAATTGCACGCCAGCGTGCTGATGAGGATGATCGCGACGATGGCGATAAGGTAAAGTTTGCCGATTTTCATTCCATGTCCTCCTGACCCATAACCAATCTGTATAACTATCGGGTAAAGACCGTTTAAAAGTGTCCGGTAGCCAGTCCGGATAACTGCGTTCGCATCGGGCTCTAAGTAACTCCGAAAAAGTTCCTTGGCCTCCGCCCCCGGGGACGGGGGCTACGAGCACTGTTAAGATACTTTCTCGCATCTACTTAGTGCAGTAACCACCTGCCCGTAGCGTTGTCTGTCTGTATGGCGCACCCCTATATACGGGCACACGGGCAGAAGGTTGCACGATTCGCTTCGTCCTCGCGCCACAATCGGCCCGGCTATTGTACCGCAATTCACTACAACCTCCGCTTGCGTTTTTCGTAGGTCCTATTAGACTTCATCTATCAAGGAGTCCGTGCGTGCCTTCCCCTGCCATCGCAGATCGTCCCTCGCCAACATGAGCCACGAGCTGCGGACCCCGCTCAACGCCATCCTGGGCTTCGCCCAGTTGATGGACCGCGACCCTCGCCTCACCGGCGACCTGCGCGATAACCTGGTGACGATCCGCCAGAGCGGCGAACACCTGCTCGCGCTGATCAATGACGTGCTTCAGGTCTCCAAAATCGAGGCCGGGCAGACCGCGCTGGAGCTCCGCGCCTTCGATCTCACCCGCCTGCTGGCCGACGTGGAGAGTATGTTCCGCCTGCGCGCCACGCAGAAGGGGCTGCAGCTCCTCGTCGAGGACGCTCCGGACGTGCCCCAGTACATCCAGGCCGACGAAGGCAAGCTGCGTCAGGTATTGATCAACCTCCTGAGCAACGCGGTCAAGTTCACCGACGAGGGCGGCGTCACCGTCCGCGTGCGCTGCGAGGAGCAGGACACGGAGACGCCGGTGCTCAAGTTTGAGGTCGAGGATACCGGCTGTGGCATCCCCCCGGACGAGATCGACGACCTCTTCGACCCCTTCGTCCAATCGGTGAACCGCAGCCAGGTCGAGGCCTACCAGGAGGGCACCGGCCTGGGCTTGACCATCAGCCAGCACTTCGTGGAGTTGATGGGAGGCACCATCGGCCTCGAGAGTCAGGTCGGACGGGGGACCCTCTTCCGGTTTGCCGTCCCGGTGGAGAAGGCGGAGGCCCCGGACGAGCTGGAGGTACGGCGCAAGCGCCGGGTCGTCGGGATCGAGCCCGATCAGGCGGTCTACCGCCTGCTGGTGGTCGAGGACCGCGAGACCAACCGCCAGCTGCTGGTGAAGCTGCTCTCCAGTCTGGGCTCGCCCCCGGTGGGGTTCGAGATCCGCACCGCAGCCAACGGACAGGAGGCCATCGAGGTGTGGGATGCCTGGGACCCCAACCTGATCTGGATGGATATGCGGATGCCAGTGATGGACGGGTACGAGGCGACCAAGCGCATCAAGGCAACCGCCAAGGGGCAGGCCACCGTGATCATCGCGTTGACCGCTAGCGCCTTTGAGGAGGACCGCGCGCTCATCCTCTCGGAGGGCTGTGACGATTTCGTCAGCAAGCCGTTCCGCGAGGCGGAGATCTTCGACAAGTTGGAGGACCACCTGGGGGTGCGCTTTATCTACGAGCACGAGGATAAGGAGAGGGTCCAAACGCCGAAGGAGACCAACGCGCGCGCGGTCCAGGCGTTGGCCGCGATGCCGGACGCGTGGATCCAGTCCCTCTACCAGGCGGCCCGGCAGGCGGACGCGGACCAGGTTTTGGATCTGCTCGCCGAGATTCCGGAGGAGCAGGAGAGCCTCACCGAATCGCTGACCATGCTGGCCCACAACTTCCGTTTTGACCGATTGATGGCGTTGACAGAGGACAAGGGAGCCTAGGAGAGATGGAGCACACGTATGCCCAAGACTGATGACAATGGAACGTCCAAGGGAGATATCCTGGTCGTCGATGACAACCCAGCCAACCTTCGCCTGTTATCCGGCATGCTCTCCGAGCGGGGATACAAGGCCAGGCCGGTCATCGATGGGACGATGGCCCTCACCGCGGCCCGCGCGGCGCCGCCGGACCTGATCCTGCTCGACATCAACATGCCCGATATGGATGGGTACCAGGTATGCCGGACGCTGAAGGAGAATGCGCAGCTCCGCGATGTGCCCGTGATCTTTATCAGCGCTATGGATGAGATCGACGACAAGGTCCGGGCCTTCGAGGCCGGGGGCGTGGACTACGTGGCAAAACCCTTTCAGTTTCAGGAGGTGGTCGCCCGGGTGGAGAACCATCTCGCCCTCAAGCACCTCCAGCACGCGTTGGAGGCGACCAACCGCGAGTTAGAGGTGCGGATCGAGGAGCTTCAGGCGCGCAACGAGGAGCTGGACGCCTTCGCCCACACCGTGGCCCACGATCTCAAGAACCCGCTCTCCGCGATCATCGGCTACAGCACCCTCCTGGAGAGCCGGCGCGACCAGTTGTCCGAGGAGAATCTCGCGGCCTTTATCACCAACATCAGCCAGAACGGCCAGCGGATGAACAACATCATCAAGGAGCTGCTCCTCCTCTCCAGCGTGCGCAAGACGGAGGAGATCGAGGTGCAACCCCTGGATATGGGCGCCATCATTGAGGGCGTCCAGGAGCGATTGGCCGATATGATCGACGAGTACGCCGTGCAGATCGAGGTGCCCGCGTCGTGGCCCCAGGCGCTGGGCCGGGCCCAGTGGGTGGAGGAGATCTGGGCCAACTACATCAGCAACGCCATCAAATACGGCGGGCGCCCACCCCACGTCACCCTGGGGGGCGACGCCCCCGCCGGCGGCGCGGTCCGGTTCTGGGTGCGCGACAACGGCGAGGGCCTGACCGCCGAGGAACAGGCACAGCTCTTCGCCCCCTTCGAGCGGCTCCACCAGGTGAAGGCGGAGGGCCACGGCCTGGGCCTCAGCATTGTGCGCCGCATCGTGGACAAACTGGGCGGCACCGTGGGCGTGGAGAGCGAGGTCGGCCACGGCGCCTGCTTCACCTTCAGCCTGCCGCCCGCCGCGTCCTAAGTAACTCCGTAAAAGTTCCTTAACACCCGCCCCCGGGGACGGGGGCTACGAGCGACGTTAAGATACTTTTTCGCACCCACTTAGCAAGCGCATTCCCGGAGTGAGAGCTCAAAGGTTTTGCGGACGCAACGTGCAATCTATCGTCAAGAACGGAAACCTTTGAGCTCTGCGCCCCCCAACCTCATACCCTATACCCGAGCTTCGATTTCGACGTGTCACCGGTCCATCCTATGGTATACTTATTTCTTGGCTTGCATTCGTAGACAACAAGGACGGTGGATCCAGTGAATTTGCAGACGCTGCTTTCGACCTTTGGATTGGTCTTCGTCGCGGAATTGGGCGACAAGACGCAGTTAGCTGTGGTGACCCAGACGTGCAAATACCGGGCTACCCTCCCGGTCTTCCTGGGCGGCAGCCTCGCCCTCAGCGGGGTCACGGCACTGGGTGTGGTGGGCGGACAGGCCCTCGGCGCCTTCATCCCCCAGCAGGTGATCCAGACTGTCGCCGTGCTGGCCTTCATCGTGATGGGCGTCCTGATCTGGCGGGAAGCCGCCGGGCATGAGGCCGCGATCGAGGATGACGACGCGTGCGAATTGGCGTGTGACGACCCAGACGAATCCCGCCCCCGCGTCTGGAATTGGAAGGCCTTCGGATCCACCCTGAGCCTCCTCTTCCTGGCCGAGTTGGGCGACAAGACCCAGCTTGCCGTGTTGGGCCTGGCGAGCAAGCACGCCTCACCGTGGATCGTCTTTGCCGGCGGCGCGGTAGCACTCACGTGCGTGACGGCCCTGGGCGTTCTGGGCGGTCGCCAACTCTGCCGCTGGATTCCCGAGCGGCTCCTGCTCCGGATCTCCGGGGTCGCGTTCGTGGTGATGGGCCTCCTGATGGGGTTGGCCTGATTGACGTGACAGTTAGCCTTCATCTGAGCACGCGATCCAATGAGTTTTCTCATTCTTTGGAACCTTTTGCCTCCGGTTGACGTTAAAGAGACGAAGCACCAGGATAACGTTCAATCACGGACCGGACGCAGAGCGCCGGTCCCAATCAGGAGGAAACTAAGATGAGCAAGCTTCGTTGGATGGCAGCAGGATTGGCAGTGGTAGTTTTGGCCTTGACCGGATGTGGTGCGCTGCAGTCCCCCCCGGTCTCAGCATCCCGTGACGTCGCCCCGGCAGCCGGTGGCGGCACCGGGCTGGTCGCGCAGAGCGCCAGCGGATTCGGGGAGGGCGTGGCCGTGGTCGGGACCGGCTCGGTGAGCGTGGATCCCGAGATCGCCCAGGTGACCTACGGCGTGGAACTTCAGGGTGAGGATCCGGACGCGCTGGTGTCGGAGGCGACCACCAAGATGGAGGCGGCGATGGACGCCGCCAAGGCGTTCGGCATCCTTGAGGACCGCACCCGGACCGTCGAGTACAACCTGTGGGTCGAGACCCGGCGGGCGCCTGAGACCGGTCAGCCCACGGGCGGCGTGATCTATCACCTGCGGCATCAGGTTCGGGTCACCACCGACCAGATCGACAACGTCGGGGAGCTTTTGGCCGCGCTGGTGAACACCGGCGTGAACGCCATCTCCGGCGTCACCTTCTCGGTCGAGGATCTCGCGGCCCTGGAGCAGCAGGCCCGAGAGGATGCGCTGGCGGACGCCAAGGCGCGCGCCGAGCACATCGCCGGTCAGATGGGATTGGCGCTGGGCAAGGCCAGCTTCGTGACCGAGGTCGGTGGCGGCGGGCCCGCGCCCGTGGCCTACGGGATGGGCGGTGCGATGATGGAAGCCGCCGCCGGGCCCAAGATCGAGAGTGGGTCCTTCACCGT
The DNA here is from genome assembly GCA_034437735.1 of Anaerolineae bacterium. Classification (GTDB taxonomy): domain Bacteria; phylum Chloroflexota; class Anaerolineae; order B4-G1; family SLSP01; genus PWVB01. The sequence continues at coordinate 1,880 of DAOTTS010000052.1, read as the reverse complement.
CTCGGTGAACGTCCAGGTCGTCTACACGATTCGTTAGCGATCTCGGGCTGGATCTATCAGGGCCGGCAGCGTGACGCTGCCGGCCCTTTTGCTGTGTACGCGCAACGCGCCGACACACAACGCTCCGAGGGGATATAGTAGCCCCGGCCTAAACGCACCATGCTCGACGCCGCCGTCCGCTCGGATCACAGATCCTCGCGAGCTTGGAATAGTCAACGCGTACAACAGCAAATGCTCCGAGGGGATAGGTTATCCCCGGTTTAAACGCACCATGCCCGACGCCGCCGTCCGCTCGGATCACAGATCCTCGCGAGCTTGGAATGGTCAACGCGTACAACAGCGAACGCTCCGAGGGGATATGGTATCCCCGGCTTAAACGCGCCATGCCCGACGCCGCCGTCCGCTCGGATTACAAATCCTCGCGAGCTTGGAATAGTCAACGCGTACAACAGCGAATGCTCCGAGGGGATAGGTTATCCCCGGCTTAAACGCACCATGCTCGACGCCGCCGGCTGCTCGGATCACAGATCCTCGCGAGCCATGCGGGCGGGGGCAGGGATGTTGCCCGGCCCTTGCGCACCGCCGAGACTGGGGTACCCTTGAGGCCGTATTCCCGAAAGGAGCACACCTATGAGCGATGAAGCATCGTACAACCGCAGGCGCCTGGCGATCCAGTGGCTGCTCCGCGCCACCCTGCTGACGGCGATCTTCGCCGCCGGGCTGATGGTCGCGTCCGGCGCCCCACGCTGGACGATGGGCTGGCTCTACCTCGCCGCCCTCTACACCAACCAGGCGGTCGTCGGCGCGATCCTGGTGCCCGGCAACCCGCAGTTGGCGGCGGAGCGGACCCGCGTCGACCGCGACGCTGCCCGCGCATGGGATCGTCCGCTCACGGGCATCGTCAGCCTCCTCGGCCCGCTGCTCACCCTAATCCTCGCGGGGCTGGACCACCGGTGGGACGGGTCGCCCGCGCTCTCCCCGTGGCTGCGGGGGATCGGCATCGGGGCGGGCCTCACCGGACTGGCATTGGGCATCTGGGCCATGGCGATCAACCGCTACTTCTACAGCTTCGTCCGCGTCGAACCGGAGCAGGGTCACCACGTGATTGCCTCGGGGCCGTACCGCACGATCCGCCATCCCGGCTACGCGGCGGGCGCCCTCTACGCGCTGGCAACCCCGCTCTGGCTGGGCGCCCTGTGGGCGTACGCGGGCGCGGCCCTCACCCTCACGGCCCTCGTCATCCGGACGGCGTTGGAGGACCGGACGCTGCGCGCCGAGCTGCCCGGCTACGAGGCCTACACCCGCCGGGTGCGGAGCCGTCTGGTGCCCGGCCTATGGTAGGGAGATAGGGTAGGAGGTCAAGATATGAACCATAAACGAAATGTGCTGATCACGGGCTTCGACCCCTTCGGCGGGGAGTCGGTCAACCCGGGGTGGGAGGCGGTCCAACGGCTCCCGGACGCCATCGAGGGCGCCAAGGTCGTCACGCTGGAGGTGCCCACGGTCTTCGACGAGAGCCTCCGCGTGCTCGAAACCGCGCTGGCCGACGTCAAGCCCGACCTGGCGATCGGCGTCGGGCAGGCCGGCGGGCGGACCGGCTTCGCGGTCGAGCGGGTGGCGATCAACGTGAACGACGCCCGCATCGACGATAACGCGGGCAACCGCCCCGCCGACACCCTGGTCGTCGCCGGCGGCCCGGCGGCTTATTTCGCCACCCTGCCCATCAAGCGGATGGTCGCCGCGATCCACAAGGCGGGCCTCCCGGCCTCGGTCTCCAACAGTGCCGGCACCTTTGTCTGCAATCACCTGATGTATGGGATCCTCCACGTCCTCGCCCGGGACCATCCCGGGGCGCGGGGGGGATTCATCCACGTCCCCTA
>DAOTTS010000051.1:0-61847 GCA_034437735.1 Anaerolineae bacterium | reverse complement strand
GATAAAAGCTACTTTCGCCTGGGTATGGACTGGTTTAGACAGCATACGCGCTTCGACAAGCCGTTGAGATTGCATTTCAGACCTTATCTTTGAAAGTGATAGGTAGCCAGTCTTGAAAATAGTAATGTCCCCCTCCAGCGATCACGAAAAGAGAGACAAAAACCACAAAAGCTTTCGCCAAGTTACGTGATGGCTTTGGATACCTGAAGATCTTGCGATTAGCCTGGATCGGTGAATTTTGCCTCGAAAACGCAACATACCCACAGATGGTGAGGCTGGCAATTACGCCAATGACGAGCGTCACAATCGTAAATAGGTCAGTGTCTCCCTGCACGAGCCGGACAAATCCTACCGCTGTCGTGAGGGCTCCTATTGCTCCGGCTAGCCAACCCCATACTCTCTGTAAAAAATCAAGCAATGCGTTATCCTTGTCAGTCATAGGAACTCCTGTTAGGAACCACTTCACCCATTCGCTATAATCAAGGAGAGCTTCTGTAAACAGTATACATCATAGAATTGCGAAGCCCAAGCAAAGCTATCAACCGGATTGCAGGTAATGGAAACGATCTCATAAATAGATCAGCGCTTTTATGGTTCATTATAGGTCACATACTCACTTCGAGCTTGGAATATTCACACTACGCCATTACGATATCTATGAAGACACCGGTGTTTGCACACATCATCCAAGTAAGAAAATGACTCTTACGACGACGGTGATTGTGCATCCAGCGGTGATGCGTTCGAGATCCTTCGCTTTGCTCAGGATGACGAGAGTGAGGGGATGCATGCGGTCACCCCGCACATTGTGCCAGCACCATCGACTCAGAGCCGCCCTTTAGTCGCACATTAACAGTCCACGTATGACTAGGACTTTATCATTCTCAAGGAAACCTTGAGTTTCTGCCTCTTGTTACTGAAAAACAAGAAAGAGCATCTAGCCACCTGACACTTTTGAAAGCGACTTCGCTTATCGCGTCATTCTGAGCGAGTGAAAGGCGATTTTTGCCTTGAACGAGTCGAAGTCGCAGATGCTCGAAGAGTGAATCGCGTATTTTCGTCGTAAGCAATGGTTGCGTGACCGTTAGATTTCTCGACTACGCTCGAAATGACGGGTAAGTTACGGTCTCTATGGAAACTGTCAGGTAGCTAGAACAAGCATTGCGCTTTTGAGAATGCATATGACAAAATCGGGGATTCCAAATCCCCTGGGAGCGAGAATGATAAGCCCCTACGTATGACGAAATATCCTTGACAACTCAGACAAGCATGATATATTTATACCAATTCACGCAGACAACAGCGCGTTGAGCCCCCGTAGCTCAATTGGATAGAGTGCCTGCTTGCGGAGCAGATGGTTACAAGTTCGACTCTTGTCGGGGGTACACTTGAGCCGAGAGCGCCCTCCCTCCCCCCGGGAGGGCGTTTCTCATGGAGAGCCGTCCCCCCCCCCCGAACGAGCATTTGCAAAGATCGTCGACTCATGCTATCGTAAGGTCCCTGACATTTTACACAGACCTAAACCTAACCCTTTGAGGCGACAAAGACAATGACTATGGGACGCAAGCTCTGGGATTACGTAACCGCTCCCGCCCCCGCCATCGACGATCCGGAGACCCACCACCGAGTCCGACTGCTATCCGCCATTCTGGTGTTGTTTCTCCTCGCCAGCACGCTGGGCCAAGGGGCCATCATCGCGCTGGGCCAAGCTCCCTGGATGGCCTACGGACCGTATTATCTGGCGCTTCTGGGCTTGGCCGGTGCCTACGTCGTCAGCCGCACCCGCTACTATATCTGGGCCGTCCGCGGTATGCTCACCATCACCGGTCTCGGAATCTACTATGTCGGGCTCTTCGGCGAACCCGAACCGAGCCCTGATTTTCTGGCCTACCTGGTCCTCCTGATTCTGGCGGGCAGCCTCTTCGTCAATCTGCAAAAGACCATCTGGATTGCTATCCTGACCGTCGCAAGCCTGTTCGCGGTCCCGCTGATCCAGCCGGAAATCTCGCTCCTGGAGATTGTCGCCGGCCCGCTGATGTACCTCTTTGCCCTCGGCGGGGTCTTCCTCTTCGTCATGCACTATCGACAATTCATCGAGGAGCTGCGGCGGCGCGAAGCTGCGGAGATGCAGCGTCGTTATCAGGCGCTCTTCGCACACTCCGGGGACAGCGTCTCGATCCTGGATCTGACAGGAGACCACGTCGATTTCAACCGCCAGCTCGTCGAACTGCTGGGCTACGCGACCGAAGAACTCACCGGTCTCCCCATCGCGCACATCACCGCGCCGGCGCAGCGTGAGGTCCTGCATCGCAAGCTCGAGCGCCTGCTCAGCGGGGAGACTCTCACGCCTTACGAACTCATCCTGGTGGCCAAAGACGGGACGGCGATCCCCACCGAAGTCAACATGACCGTGGTGAGGAACGAGGAGGGCGAGCCGGCCTATATTCAGGGTATCATCCGGGATATCACCGACCGCAAGGAAGCGGAAGCCAGGCTGGAGCGCCAGAATCGCGACCTGATGCTGCTCAATCGCCTCACCCGCACCGCGACCTCGACCCTGGACGTCACAGCAGCCCTCAACTCCCTGTGTGGCGAGCTGGCTTATGCGCTCAAGCTCCCCCAGGCCTTCGCTGCGCTTATCGATCAGGAGGAAGGGCACGCAGTCGTGGTCGCCGAGTATCTGGCGCCCGGAGAGGTCAGCACGCTCAATGCCACGATCCCCCTGGATAATCCAGTCCTCGCCAAGGTGCTCGATAGGCTACAACCCCTCCACGTCAGAAGGAATTCGCCCACAGAGGGCAATACCGCCACGTGGCCCTATCGGCTAATCAGAGACACCGAGGAGGAACGCTCCCTGCTGCTGTTACCCGTCATCATCCGGGGACGGACAGTGAGTATTATCGGCCTGATGCAGGATCATCTGGCATCGCCAAATCGCACGGACCTGGACCTGATGCGCAACGCCGCGTCCGCAGTCGGTCAGGTGATCGAGGTCGCCGAGCTCTACCACCAGATTCAGAACCGGGCGGCGACGCTGGAGGATCAGGTCAAGCAGCGGACCATCGAACTCCAGGAGGCGCTCGTTCAGGCACGCGCGGCCGACCGCGCCAAATCTCAGTTTGTGAGCAACGTCAGCCACGAGCTCCGCACCCCGCTGGCGAGTATCCGCCTCTATCTCGACCTCGTCGACCGGGGCCGGCCCAGCCGGATCAAGGACTACCTCGACGCGCTCAATCGGGAGTCGGCCCGCCTGCAGGATCTGATCGAAAGCCTGTTGCTCATCTCGCGGCTCGACCTGGGAGAGATCACCCCGGACCTCAAGTTCGTGAACCTCAACGATCTCGTGAAGGCGTTAATCGAGGATCGGAAGGCGCTCTTCCGGCACCACGACCTGAACCTGACCTGCCGGACCACCAAACTGCCGAAGATCCGGGTGGACCCCAAGCTCATCGAGCAGGTGCTGACGAACCTCCTTACCAACGCGCTCAACTACACGCCGGAGGGCGGCCGGGTCAGCGTCTCAACGGCCCTTCTCAATCGAGCAAACGTCCCCTGGGTCACCCTGGCGGTCGAGGACACGGGCGTCGGCATCGCTCCGGAGGAACAGAAGATCCTCTTTGAGCGGTTTCAGCGCGGGGAAGCGAGCACCAACCTCAACGTGCCCGGCACGGGGCTGGGGTTGGCCATCAGTCGGGAGATCATCGAACTGCACAACGGCGAGATCACCCTCAGGAGCCGGGTCGGGGAGGGAAGCACCTTCACGGTCTGGCTGCCCGCCACGATCAATATTGACCCCGATTCGGAAGTCCTGGACACGCTGCCCCTGAACTTCTGGCGATAGCGTGCCGGAGCCTTTTCATCCGGAACGGAGCGGCCCCCTCAATCTGCGGGGACGAAGCTTTCGATATATTCCAAGGACTGGTGCCGGAAGTACGTATCGTAGAGCGACGCGTAGTGCCCCCCCGCCTCCATCAGCCGGTCGTGGGTGCCCTCCTCAATGATGCGCCCGTGATCCATCACGATGATCCGATCCGCGTGCTTGATGGTGGACAGCCGATGTGCGATGACGATGGCGGTCCGATTGGCCATCACGGTCTCCAGCCCCTCCTGAATCTGGGTCTCGGTGAAGGGGTCGACGCTGGCAGTCGCCTCATCCAGGATGAAGATACGGGGGTCCTTGAGGATCACCCGGGCCAAGGCCACGAGCTGCCGCTGCCCCATCGACAGATTCGCTCCCCGCTCCCCTACGTCGGTGTCCAGATCATCCGGAAGGTCCTGGACCCAGTCCCCCCGGCTGATGCGCGTCGCCGCCGCGCAAACCTCGTCATCGGTCGCATCGGGATGGCCGTATCGGATATTGTCCCGGACGGTGCCGGAGAAGAGAAAGGGCTCCTGGGGGACCAGCCCCAGCTTCAACCGGTAGGCACCCAGGTCGAAGGTCCGGACGTCACGCCCGTCGACGAGAAGGTCGCCATCCTGGTATTCGTAGAAGCGGGTGATGAGGCGCGCGACGCTGCTCTTCCCGGCCCCCGTATGTCCCACCAGCGCGACCGTCTCCCTGGGGTGGATGTCCAGGGAGAAGTCCGCCAGTACGATCTCCTTCTCATTGTACCCAAACCGCAGGTGCCGGAACTCGATGTGGCCCTCCAGGCTGTCAACCGGCGCCGAGGCGGTCTGCTGGACCACGGGCTCGGCGTCGATCAGCGCAAAGACCCGCTCCGCCGCCGATAAGCCGTTCTGAAACTGGCTCCAGAAGGAGGCAATGCTGGTCATCGGCCACCAGAAAAAGCCCACGGCCTGCATAAAAAGATACCAGTTGCCGGGCGATATTCCCGTCCGCGTCGCCAGCCCGGTCGTGTAGAGGAAGAAGGCGCTGGCCAATCCGGAGGCCATACCCAGCACCGGGAAGATCGAATTGAAGGTCATATCGCGGCGCAGACCGATGCGATAGGACTGCCAGTTGTTCTCCAAGAACGTCCGGTAGATGGCGTGCTCCTGGCGGAAGCTCTTGGCCACGACGATGCCGCTGATCGACTCCTGAATCTGAGCGTTGATCTTGGCGTTGATCCGGCGCGACTGGCGGGTCACCCGGCGGGCGACGCGCCGGAAGCTGAGCGCCACCAGCACTGCCACCGGGGCGATCCCCATCAGCAGCAACGTGAGCCAGACATTGATGGTGAGAAGCCAGGACGTGAGCAGCACGACCAGCATCACCTGGCTGAGCAGATCCAGCACCAGGGTGACGACGGCGGAGAAGTCCTGGGTATCGGACGTGACCCGGCTGACGATCTTGCCGGAGGGATGCGCGTCGTAGAACGAGAGGTCGTGGTTGATCGTCGCCTCGAACACGTCCTCCCGGACCTTCAGCACCACGTCGCCGATAACCTGCGCGGAGAGCTTACGACGTTGGTAATTGGCCAACCAGGCAATCATCCCCAGGGCCAGCACGAGCGCGACGGCGGAACCGACGCTGCGTGCGTAAAAGCCCTCCCGGAGGAGATCAATGGTCCGGGAGATCAGGATCGGACTGCCGGTTCCCGCCAGTGAGTTGACCAAAATCAAGACAGCGACCAGCACCATCTTCTTCCAATAGGGCCGGAAATAGCGCACAATCCGTCGAATCAGTTCCCGGTCGCTATAATTGCGATCGTAGCTCTCAGTATCAAGTCCCGCTAAGATAAATCCCATAAGCCCCCAACCTTCACGTCGTTCGTAGATCCAACTTTGGAAAAACCGCCGATTTCAGTCGTAGCGCGCAAAGATCCGCCGGTACGCCTCACATCGGGCCATCAGCGTCTCGTGATCGCCCTGATCCACCAGCCTGCCGCGCCGCAGCACGAGAATGCGATCCGCCCAACGAATTTGACTGAGCCGATGGGTGATGATAAACGTCGTGCGCTGGCGGCTGATGCGGCGCATCGCCCGTTGGATCTTGTCCTCGGTCTCGCTGTCAATCGCACTGGTACTGTCATCGAGAATCAGGATCCGAGGATCGGTGAGGAAAGCCCGAGCGATCGCGATGCGCTGGCGCTGTCCTCCGGAGAGGGTGACGCCGCGCTCGCCCACGTCGGTCTCATACCCATCCTCGAAGTCCATGATGAAATCGTGGGCCTGAGCCTCGCGCGCGGCCTCCTCAATCGCCTCCTGGGATGCGTCCTCACACCCAAAAGCGATATTCTCCGCCAGCGTCCGCGAGAAGAGAAAGACATCCTGCTCAATCGTCGAGATCTGAGAGCGGAGCGATGCCAGGTTCCACGCCCGCACGTCAACCCCGTCGACCAGAACCCGCCCCTCGTTTGCATCGAAGATGCGGTTGATCAAATGGGTCAGCGTAGTCTTTCCGGAGCCTGTCTGGCCCACAATCGCGACAGTCTCACCGGGATGGGCAACAAAACTGAGATCCGTCAAGACCGGGTTATCCTCGTAGCCAAAGCTGACGTGGTCAAAGACCACCTCACCCTCCATCGGCCGGCTGATGCCCTCTACGTTTTCGTCCAGCTCGGTCTCGGTCTTGATCATATCGAGGATCCGGCGCGCACTCGCCACCCCGAGCTGTACCAGGTTGAAGGTAAAGGTCGAGATGAACGTCGGAAATCGCAGCGCCCCGAACAGCCCCATAAACGTCACCAGCTGCCCGAGGGTCAAATACCCCCCGCGCCAGAGGAGCACGCCGTGCAGCAGCGCGCCGGCCCATGCGACGCTGAAGACCAGCATGGGCCAGTACCGCGCCTCGATCATGCCCTGCTTGACAAAGAAGTCCCGGAATTTGCCCGCGTCATCCGCAAACTGCGCCCACTCCTGGGGCTCCTGGGCGTTGCCCTTGACCACCTCAATGCCCGTCACGGACTCCTGGAGGCGCGCGTTCATCTCCCCAAACTGCTCGCGCCGGGCCGAACTGACCGGCTGCAGACGCCGGTTGTAATCGTAAACGGTCAGAACCAACCCCAGGGTAAAGAGTCCGGGCACCAGGAGGAGCCTCGGCTCCAATTGCGAGATCAAGATCACCGGGATGATCAGCGCCATGGCGGAGTCGGTGATCAACATAATGCCCGGGCTGAACATCGCGTTGAGCATCCGGACGTCGTTGGTCGCCCGGGCCATAATATCGCCGATGCGCTGCCTGCCGTGAAAGGTCTGGCTCTTCCCCAAGAGACTGACGTAGAGTTCCTCCCGGGCGTCCCGCTCGATACGCTGCGCGATAAAAGAGACCGAGAAGTTGCGCATCAAGCCCGTCACACCCTGCGCGAGAGCAGTCCCGACCATACTGACCGCCACCGCCATCAGCGCTTGCGTGGGCCACGTCGGCTGCACGATAATATCAAAAGCGCGGCCGAGGAAGACCTGAACGCCGCTGAAGGCCAGGTTATTGGTGACCGCGCCCACAAAGAGCAAGATCGGGAAGACCGGATAGCGCAGAAGGTGCGACAGGATCCACCGCACCGCACTGCTGCGATTGTACGCGTACTCCTTCTCAGGTGTGAACTCTCGTTTGGTCAAGGTGTGGCACTCCATTCCCCGTCAGGCATTCGAACCGTAGACTTTCATTGTCCCATGCTTCCTGCAGATCGCAAGCGGCAAGAAGATTAAGCATACCAGGCTTTCGCTTGATTCCAACCCACCTCATGCTACACTCCTCCCCAGAAGGAGGACGAGGATGCCACGTCTCATGGACAAACATATCACGCGCAGACATATCACGCGCAGACATATGCTCAAGCTGCTGGCAACCACAGCGGCGGCGACCGTTCTCGGTGCCCGCCCCCGTGCGGCGGCAGCGCGGGCCGCTGCGGGCCGCGTTGCGGCTCGCGCAGCGGCGTCGAAAGCACCCTGGGCCCTCTACGGGCGCGCGATCCACACGGTCTACGCCTACAGCGCGCCGACCACGTCCGGCGAGCGGGTGGCGATCTACGGTCGCGACGAGAGGATACGGCTGCTCGGCGAGCTGCGGTCGCCCTACAGCGCGCACAACGACCGCTGGTACCGGATACCTGAGGGCTACGTCCACTCCGCATGGATTCTGCCCGTGCGCATCTATCCCACCCAGCCGTTCCACGACAGCCCGGCGCCATGGGGATTCTGGGGAGAGATCTCCCAGCTCTACACGGAGGCGCGGACGGCCCCCCGGGCCGACGCGCCGCGCAAGTACCGCTTCTATGGCGGCACGGTCTTCCGGGTGATCGACGTCCACCAGGATGACGCGTCCATGGGCTGGTACAAGGTCCGCGACGACTACCCGCCGGGCCAGGTCGGCAACTACCAATGGGTCCGGGCCGAGGACGTCCGCCGTATCCCGGAGGCCGAGATGGCTCCCATCCATCCCTTCGTGGGCGACAAGCGCATCGAGGTCGACCTCCCGGGACAGACCCTCACCTGCTGGGAGGGCCCGCACCGGGTCTTCAGCACCCTGATCGCCTCGGGCCTGGGGGGAGCGCTGGCGACGCCGACGGGCGAATACAGCGTGATCCTCAAGCAGCCCTCTCGCCATATGAGCAACGTGGTCTACGAGGATATGCCGGAGGAGGATCGTCCCGACCCGAGCGACATCTTCGACCTGCCCGGCGTCCCGTGGAACGTCTTCTTCGATTTGGAGGGTCGCGCGATCCACGGCACCTACTGGCACAACGACTTCGGCCTCCGCCGCAGCCACGGCTGCCTCAACGTGCCCATCCACGCCGCACGATGGATCTATCGCTGGGTGCAGCCCATCGCCGGTTACGAGGACGACTTCGTCCAGAGCGACGGGCGCGTCGGCACTCCGATTCTGATCCAATAGACCCATTGATCCGTTGTTCACACACCCCTCGTGAAAAGGATTCCATATGGCATCAACACGTCAGCGTCAACAAAGCGCCAAAGCCCACCCCTCCACCCCCGCCACCTTGGGCGTCGCATTAAGCGGCGGCGGCGTGCGGGGACTCGCCCATCTGGGCGTGCTCCAGGTTATGGAAGAGGAAGCAATACCGATCCATGGGATCGCGGGGACCAGTATGGGCGGACTTGTGGCGGGCCTCTACGCGGCCGGCATCCCCCTGGAGACGCTCATCACCGCTGCAACCCAGGCCGGACTCCTCAGCTTCGCGGCGCCCGACGGCACGTGGCGGGGCCTCTTCGGACACCGGAAGATGAAGGCCTTCCTACAGGATCTATTGGGCGGTGACGGGATACAATTTGAGGACCTGGACATCCCGACCGCCGTGATCGCCGTTGACGTCGAGACCGGGGAGATGGTCGTCCTGGATCACGGACCGCTCATCCCAGCCCTGTTGGCAACCGCTGCGTTTCCCATCGTCTTCTCTCCGGTGCATCATCAGGGCCGGTGGCTGATTGACGGCGGCGTCCTCAACAACCTACCCATTGACATCGTGCGCCTGATGAACGTCGATCGCGTTCTGGGCGTCGACGTCCCCCCAAGCCTCGACGTGCCCCTCGCGCAGGATCATCAGAGCGGGCTCTCCGCTAGAGGGCTCTTCTCCTTCAACAACCACACCCGGGATTGGAAGCTGCCGTTCCTGATCGCCGAGCGGAGCGTCGGGATCACCGCGAGCTGCATCAACGAGACGCGGCGGTCGCTATGCCCCCCGGATCTGATGCTTACCGTCGATCTGCCCAACGTCGGGCTCTTCACTACGGATAAGAGCCAACAGGTGGTCCAATCCGGACGCAGCGTCGCCGACGACCATCGGAAAGCCCTGCGCGCACTGACCTCAACCCCGCCCGCACCCGCATGGCAGACTCGCCTCCGCTCGTGGATCAGGAGGTTGCGCCAGGCCTGGACCGTGCTCCACGCACCGGACTATCAGCCGTATCCCCAGTGCGTCGCGGAGGGAAGCCGCCTGTTTGGAAAGGACGGACAAAACCCCGAAGGCTGAGGCCCTCGGGGCTTGATCATGACAGCTGAGCGGATCCCAGGCTATCGATCCGCGAGCACCGTCTCCTCATAGTCACGGATCGCATCCATCGCGCCCAATCCGACCGGAACCTCCTGCCGGGCGCAGTAGTAGTCCCACACCGCCCCGAAGGGCATCGCCTTGAGGGCCTCGTGCATGGCCAACCGCTGCGTGTAATCGCCCGCGACCTCAACGCTGCGCATCGCCTCCACCGGCTCCAAAAGCGCCATAAGCAGCGCCTTGAGCGCCGCGCGGGTGCCGATGACCCACGCCGCCACCCGGTTGATGCTGGCGTCGAAGAAATCGAGCCCGATGTGAACCCGGTCGAGGTAGCTGCCCCGCACCAGTTCCTGCATAATGGCCCGAGTCTCATCCGAGAGGATCACGACGTGATCGCTGTCCCAACGGACGCCACGGCTGACGTGCAGCAGCACCTCATCGACGAAGGGGAAGACTGCTGAGAGCTTATCGGACACGACCTCGGTGGGGTGGTAATGCCCCGTATCCAGACAAAGCACCTTATCATTGGCCATCGCATATCCCATGTAGAACTCATGAGAGCCGACCACATAACTCTCCGACCCAATCCCAAAGAGCTTGGACTCCACGGCGTCCAGGTTATAGGCCGGATCGATCTCCGTCGCAAAGATACGGTCCAAGGCGTCCTTCAGGAGCAGTCGCGGCGTCTTGCGATCGACCGGGGCGTCCTTATACCCATCGGGAATCCAGATGTTGGTGACACACGGAGTCCCCAACGTCCTCCCAAACGATTCTCCGATCCGGCGACAGGCGATGCAGTGCTCGACCCAGAACTGACGCACCTCGTCGTCGTAGGAGGAGAGCGTAAATCCGTCATCGGCGAGCGGATGGGAAAAGAGAGTGGGATTGAAGTCCAACCCGTGATCGTTGGCCTTCGCCCAGTCCATCCAGTTGGCGAAGTGCTCCGGGCGCAGCTCGTTACGCGGCACGGGCTGATCCCCGGTCTCCGCATAGATCGCGTGAAGATTGAGCCGGTGGGTCCCCGGAATCAGGCTGTACGCCACGTCCAAATCGGACCGCAGTTGCTCGGGGGTGCGGGCACGACCGGGATAGTTTCCCGTAGTAGCGATTCCGCCGCCCAATTCGCCATCCGGCGCCTCAAATCCCCGGACGTCGTCACCCTGCCAGCAGTGCAGGCTGATCGGTATAGTTGCCAACCGCTCCAACGCCTGATCGGTGTCCACGCCCATATCGGCGTAGCGCGCTTTCGCCAGCGCGTAGGCTTCGTCAATCTGTTGATCTGTAGGATAGTTCATGGGCACACTCCTTGTATGATCGGGTGATTACGCTTAATCGCTAAATGACAATGTGCCAGCGGTCGCCTCCAGCAGCTTGGGCACCCGCCCATCCTCCGCCGGTCGCAACCGCAGCACGTAGAGCCAATCCTGGTCGTCCTGAATAACCCACACCACCCCCACCGGCGGAGCAGCCCCCCAACGCTCCTCAAAGCGGTAGGCGGGCTGCTCCTGCCACGGCAAGCTCTCCGAGGCGGCGACCTCAGGTGGGAGACCTATGCGCGCGTTTGTCGCGTGGGAGGCGTCCACCATCATCCGCGCCGTGGTCAAGGTGAGAGCCTCCGCCGGGCCGGGCGTCCACCAGAGGCCCAACTCGCCGCCCCCATAGGCCCATACGCGCCCCCCGGCCTGCGGCCCCCCGGTTGCAACCAGGGTCTCAAACGCCTCGGGCACCTGGATCGTCACACCCTCCGGTAACACACCGTCGAGATCCCGGAACGACGGCGTCTCGACGGTAAAGGGTCGCACCCGGAACCCAACAAGGGGATAGGGCGCCTCAACGTGGGCCACGAGCCACCACGTGCCCGACGCCGGCATCAGGGGAAGCCGCAGCGGTTCCGCCGCGACGTAATGGGCGGGATTCGATCCCCCGGAGGCCGAGTCCGGCGCCAGCTCGAAGACCGCGTAGCGCTCGCCGTCGGGCTGAAGCACCGTCGCGGAGATCACGACCTGCGCACCCACCGGCGGTGGATCGAAGGTGATCTCAACCGGTACCGGTTCGAGGGGCGAGACCCGCTCGGGCCACAACACGCTGACCCGCAGCTTCGGTTCGGGGGTGACCGTTGGCATAGGCGCCGTTACCGGCGTAGGCGCCGTTACCGGCGTAGGCGCCGTAGTCGGCGTCACCGTGGGGGAAGGCGGCACGGTTGCGGACGCGGGCATAGCGGTCGCGGTCACGTCCACCGCACGCGAGGGACCGCACGCCGTCAGGCTCAGGACCACGATCGCCAACGTGATCCACCCGCACCCCTTTGCGCGCATCCCAAATTCTGGATCTTGCCTGTGTGGATTATCCATACCTATGCCATATCATAACACACTTGCGAAAGCAGGCGCGATCTTTCGAATCTGCCGTCGCTCATTTGCTCTCTCATCAGTCTCCCTTATCCTCCAGATGTCACGGCTCCTCAGGCGTACCGAGCGGGGCCAGGTTCAACGCACGTTGCGATTGGTTGACATCCCCCCTCTTTTCGCTATCATACCACCGTCTTAACGAAGACGCCGAGCAGCCAATCCCACCGCCCAAGGAGTGTGTATGACTAAAGTGTGGAACAGTGCAGAGATTCGACAGACCTTCCTCGATTACTTCATCGAGCGAGGTCATACCCAGGTGCCGAGCGCAAGCCTGGTGCCGCAGGACGACCCGACGTTGCTATTTACCAACGCCGGGATGAACCAGTTCAAGGACGTCTTCCTCGGCACCGGAACGCGCCCCTACTCGCGGGCAACGGACACGCAGAAGATTATGCGCGTCGCGGGCAAACACAACGACCTGGAGGACGTCGGCCGGGACACGAGTCATCATACCTTCTTTGAGATGCTGGGGAACTGGTCGTTCGGGGATTACTACAAGCAGGAGGTCATCGGGTGGGCGTGGGATCTCTTGACCCGCATCTACGGATTGGAACCCGAGCGGCTCTGGGCGACCGTCCTCGAGGACGACGAGGGCAACCTGGGCTTGGACGAGGAAGCGGCGAACTTCTGGAAGCGCGAGACCGAGGTCAACCCCGACCAGATCGTGCCCTTCGGCCGGAAAGAGAACTTCTGGGAGATGGGCGACACCGGGCCGTGCGGGCCGTGCAGCGAGATTCACTACGATCGCGGGCCCGACGCGTGCGACAAGCAGGACGTTCCCGGTCACGTCTGCACGGTTAACGGCGACTGCGCCCGATTCATCGAGATCTGGAACCTGGTCTTTATCCAGTACGATCGCCACGCGGACGGCAGCCTCGACCCGCTGCCCGCGCGCCACGTGGATACGGGGATGGGCTTCGAGCGGTTGGTCGCCCTGTTGGAGGGTAAGGACTCCAACTATCGGACCGACCTCTTCTGGCCCCTCATTCAGCGGGTCCAGCGGATGGCAGGCCAGTCCGACGAGGTCCGGGAGGCGAACATTGTCGCCTACCGTGTGATCGCCGACCACATTCGAGCGGTCACCTTCCTGATCGGCGATGGCGTCATGCCGGCCAACGATGGCCGGGGCTACGTCCTGCGCATGATCCTCCGACGCGCCGTGCGATTCGGCCGGACGCTGGGATTTCAAGAGCCGTTCCTCGGCGAACTCGCCGACCTCGTCATTGAGATGATGGGGGATGCCTTTCCTGAGCTGCCCAACCGGCGGTCCTTCATCAAATCGACCATCTATGCCGAGGAGACCCGGTTCCTCCGGACCCTCGATCAAGGGTTGGTCGAGCTTGATGAAGTGATCGACCATGTCAAAGCCCAAGGGGAAACGGTCATCCCCGGAGAGCGTGCCTTCTATCTGCACGATACCCTGGGACTGCCCATCGAGGTGACCCGGGACATCGCCGAGGAGGCGGGGCTGACCGTGGACGAGGCGGGATACCGGGCCGCGCGCGAGGAACAGCGCGCGCGGGGTCGGGCCTCGGCCAGCTTCGAGCTGCAGAATGACGCGCACGCGCAGCTCTACCCCAGGCTGCAAGCGTGGATCGAGAATCAAACCGCAGAGCCCCTCACCTACGATCCTTACCAGGGGATGCAGGTGGAGACGCAGGTCGTAGGGATGCTGCGCGGCGACGAGATCGTCACGTCGGCGTCCGAGGGGGACGAGGTCGAGATTGTGCTCGACACCACCTGCTTCTACGTGGAGTCCGGCGGTCAGGTCTCGGATACCGGGTGGATCGCCGCATCCGACGGGGCCGTTGAGGTGGCCGACGTCAAACAGCCCATTGAAAGCCTCGTCGTGCACGTCGGTCGGGTCGCCAAGGGTACCATCAACGTCGGTGACGCGGCCATGGCCCACGTCGATGAGGCCCGGCGTTGGGACATCATGCGCAACCACACGGCGACCCACCTGCTCCACCGGGCCCTGCGCGAGACGCTGGGCGACCACGTGCGGCAGGCCGGATCGGTCGTCGCGCCGGATCGCCTGCGTTTCGACTTCAACAACAACGAGCCGATGACCGCCGACCAGCGCAGCGTCATCGAACGCATCGTGACCGAGGCCGTGCTGGCCAACTATCCGGTCGTGTCGCGGCAGGAGAACTACCGCGACGCCCTGGATCAGGGCGTCATCGCGCTCTTTGAGGAGAAATACGGGGACGTCGTCCGCGTGCTTCGCGTCGGTGACGCAGAGGCGCCCTTCAGTCAAGAGCTGTGCGGCGGCACCCACGTGACCCGGACCGGCGACATCGGCCCGCTCGTGATCCTGTCGGAGACGGGCATCGGTGCCGGCATCCGGCGGGTGGAGGCCACCACCGGACGCGGGGCGCTGGAGGCGATCCAGACCCAACGCGCCCGGCTGGAGCGCACGGCGTCGCTTCTTGGCAGCCCCGTCGAGGTCGTCTCCGATCGGGTCGTCCGGTTGCAGGAGGAGCTGCGAGAGACGCAGCAGGAGGTCGACCGCTTGACGACGAAGCTCGCCCGCGCCGACTTCCAAACGGTCCTCGACGAGGTTCAGGAGATCGACGGGATCCCCGTGCTTGCCGCTCAGGTCGATGCACCGGACGCCGGCACGCTGCGGGAGATGGCGGACTGGTTCCGCGACAAGATGCAGGGCGGGGTGATTGTCCTGGGCACCGTAGCCGGCGGCAAGCCCCTGCTCATTGCGGCGACCACACAGGAACTCGTCGAAAGTCGGGGCATTCACGCCGGGAATCTGATTCGCCAGGTCGCAAAGCGGGTTAACGGCGGCGGCGGCGGGCGCCCGGATATGGCACAGGCCGGTGGGCGCAGCCCGGAGAAGCTGCCGGCTGCTTTGAAAGATGTCCCCACCCTGATCAAGGAGATGATCAACAATTAGGTGTGAAGGACGCCACTTCATACTGGAGGCACCTCACCTTGCGAGGTGCCTCTTTTTACCTCTCACATCGCTCTGACCGACTCAACGACCTCCGCAGCCAGGTCGTAGCGGTTGAACGCAGGCATCAGGTAGATCCCCCCGACCCATGCCCGCATCTGCGCCACCAGCCCAACCGCGATCCGCACACCCTCGTGCGGGGCGTCCTGACCAGCCTCTTCCAGCCGCTCGACGATCGTCGCCGGGATCGCAATACCCGGAACCTCGTTGTGCAAGAAGCGCGCGTGGCGCACACCGTAGAGCGGAAGCACCCCTACCAGGATCGGCGGCGCCGCCTCCCCCACCTCATACCGGTAGCGCTCCACGAACGACTGCGCGGCCTCGGGGTCGTAGACGGGCTGGGTCAGGAAAAAATCCGCCCCCGCCTCGACCTTCCGCCGCGCCACCCGCATCTCCCGCTTGGGGCTCGTGGGCGTCAGATTGAGGGCGCCGCCGACCAGGAAGGTCGTCGGCTGTCCGATATCCATACCGGCCTGATCCACCCCGGCATTGAACCCCTGCTTGATCAGTTCGATCAAGCCGGAGGGCACCACGTCGTAATCATCCATCGCGTCCGGGTAGTCGCCGATGGAGGTCGGGTCCCCCATCACAACAAAGACGTTGCGAACGCCCAACGCGTGGGCAGCCAGCAGGTCCCCCTGCACGCGCAACAGATTCCGCCCCCGTGTCGGAAAGTGAAGCGTCGTCTCAATGCCCACCCGATCCTGAATCAGGGCACAGACGGCCCAGGGGCTCATACGCATGCGGGCCATCGGGCTGTCCGCGACATCGATGACGTCTGCGCCCACCTCCTTGAGCAAGTTCGCCCCCGCCAGCATCTTATGGGTCGAGAGCCCGCGCGGGGGATCGATCTCGACGGCGACCGCAAAGGCCCCGTCGACCAAGAGCTCGGAAAGATGAGAGCCGCGATCGGGCGCCAGATCGGCGCCCACAGCCGGGCCATTCTCCGTCACCACTTCGGGGAGGATCACCGGCGGCTCCTCGGCCTCGAAGGCATCCCGCATCGCAGCGATGTGCGCGGGCGTCGTCCCGCAGCAGCCGCCGATGACGTCCGCGCCGGCGGCGTGAAAGGCCCACGCGTACTCGGCAAAGTACTCCGGCGTGGCCGGGTACATAATGCGTCCGCCCACCTGCTCCGGCCATCCCGCGTTCGGCTTGACCCAGAACCGTCCGTCGGGCACGGCCTCCCCCATCCGCCTCAGAATCCGCAGCAACTGGGCCGGCCCACCGGAGCAGTTGACGCCGATGATATCCACGCCCGCCTCATCAAGCGCCCGCGCTACGCGATCCGGTGCGTCGCCCAGGAGCGTGCGGTCGTCACGGGTGAAGGTCATAGAGGCGGTCACCGGCAGGTCACAGACCGCGTGGGCAGCCCGCAACGCCGCCAGGGTCTCCTGCAGGTCGGCCATCGTTTCGATGACCACCAGGTCCGCTCCGGCCTCCGCCAACGCCCGAATCTGCTCGGCAAAGACCCGCTGGGCCTGTTCCTTCTGGACGCGCCCGAACGGCACCAACCGCACCCCCAGCGGTCCCACGTCACCGGCGACCCACACCTCGTGAAAAGAGCCCAAGACCACCCGCTTGGCCAAGGAAACGCCCGCCCGGTTGATCTCCGCGACCTGATCCTCCAAACTGTGTTCGGCAAGTTTATAGCGGTTGGCCCCGAAGGTATTGGCAAGGATAATGCGCGCCCCGGCCTCGATGTACGCCCGGTGGATCTCCCCCACACGGGCCGGGTCGGTGAGATTCAGGGCGTCAAAGCACGTATCAAACTCAACACCGTGGGCGTGGAGCATCGTCCCCATCGCACCATCGGCCACAATCGGCCGGGATCGATTCTCGAGCTGCGCAATCAGCGTCCGGTCCTCCATAGCCGCCCTACTCCCCGCGCGCATCGGGCGCTTCCGACGCCAGCTCGCGCCGGACCTGCCGGACCGCCTCCATCATGTGACGCAGCGAGGGGATCACTTCGTCCCAAGCCCGGGTCTTCAATCCGCAGTCCGGATTGACCCATAACTGCGCCGGATCGAGATGGGCGGAGAAGGATCGCAACTTGCCGATGATGAAGTCCACGTCCGGCACGACCGGGCTGTGAATATCATAGACGCCGGGACCGACCTCTCGAGGATAGCCGTAGGCCGCCAACTCCCGAAGCGTCGCATCATCGCTCCGCGCGTTCTCAATGGAGATCACGTCCGCATCCAAGCGGTCGATGGCCTCCTGGATATCCCCGAATTCCGAGTAGCACATATGCGTGTGAATCTGGGTCTCGGGCAGCGCCTCGGCGGTCGCCAGCCGGAACGCATCAACGGCCCACGCCAGGTACATCTGCCAGCGGGCCCGCTTGAGGGGGAGCCCCTCCCGCAGCGCCGGCTCATCGACCTGGATCACCCGGGCCCCCGCCGCTTCAAGGTCCGCAATCTCGTCGCGCAGGGCCAGCGCAAGCTGTTCGGCGATCTCCCGGCGCGAAATATCGGTCCTCGGATAGGACCAGTTCAGAATGGTCACCGGCCCCGTCAGCATTCCCTTGACCGGTCGGTCGGTGTAGGACTGCGCCACCTCAAACTCCCGGACGGTCATCGGCTCGGGGCGCGTGACGTCCCCGTAGATGATGGGAGGGCGGACGCAGCGGCTACCGAAGCTCTGCACCCATCCGTAGCGCGTGAACGCAAAGCCCGTCATCTTCTGAGCGAAGTACTCGACCATATCCGAGCGCTCGAACTCCCCGTGCACCACCACGTCGAAGCCGAGGCCGTCCTGGACGCCGACGGCATACGCGATCAACGCGTCAATGCCCGCTTGATACGTCGCCTCGTCAATACCACCCCGGCGGAAACGCGCCCGTAGCCGGCGGACCTCCCGCGTCTGCGGAAACGACCCGATGGTGGTCATAGGAAAGCGGGGCAACTGAATCTGGAGCGGCCGCCGCTGAGCGTACTCGATGGATCGGGAGAAATCCGCATCGGTCAGATCGGAGAGCCTGGCCTGGAGCGCCTCGTCCTCCGGCGAGAAATCCCGGAACGCAGCCCAGGCCTCGCCATCCCCCCGCTCCCCATCACCTAAGCGGCGCAGTTCATCGAGCTTCTCCTCAGCAAATGCCAGTACTCCCCGCAGCGGCTCCGGAAGATCCTGCTCCCGAGACGCCGCATAGGGCACAAATTGCAGCGATGCGGACGTGCCGACGCGGACGTCCGCGACCTCGCGCAGCGCGTCGAGCAGGGGCTCGATCTCGTCAGACCGCACACGCCAAATGCTGCGCGCATCGACGATGCCTGCGGCCAAAGTCTTATCCTTCGGCCAACCGTGCTGCGTGATGAGGTCAACGGTGTTGCCGCGCGTGAAATCCAACGAGAGCACGTCCACCGGCAGCGCCGCGACCCAGGGATAGGTCTCCCCCAGATCGTCAAAGTACGTGACCAGGTTCAGGGTGATGCCCGTATCCGTGTCTGCCAAGGTACCGTAGGCCTCTGCCACCCGATCGCGCAGAGCCGCGGCTCGATCCAGCACCAGCACCGGCTCGTGTATCTGCACCTCACGCACGCCGAGGTGGACCAGGGCCTCCAGAAGCTCACCGTAGAGAGGGAGAAGCGCCTCGAAGACCGCGCCCTCGTCCCCGCTGACCCGGGAAAGCGCCAGCAAGGTGACCGGGCCCAGCACGATGGGGACCGCGCGATCCGCCAAGATGTCACGCGCCCGGCCCACCAGGGCCAGGAAATCGTCGAAATTTGCCTCGGGCTCCACCATGCCGTCGATCTCGGGGACCAGATAGTGGTAGTTCGTGTCGAACCACTTGGTCATCTCCAGCGCCGGCACGCCCGGCACACCCCGGGCCATGGCGAAGTACCGCGCCAGGCCGTCCAGGCCCTTGAACCTCGCGGCGACCAGCCCCAACCGCACGGCCCAGTCCAGGACGTGATCGTAGAGCGTCTCACTGCCCACCCCGATGTGGTCAACGCCGGCGGCCTGCTGGGTCCGCCATCCGTCCTCGGTGACCTCCCAGAACGTACTGAGCAGCACCGGTTCGTCAATCTCATCCCGCCAATAGCTCTCCAGCGCCCGCTTCAACTCCCGATTCCGCCCAATGCGCGGATAACCCAACGTCTGCGTCTGATTGCCTGACATGCTACCCTCCTTGTCTTGTAAGATCCGATCAGGATAAATAAAATCATCGTTATCTTTTTAACCCATCAGCAAAAGTCTACTGCATCCCCGCCACTTGTCAACTGTCTTGACAGCCACGACCCGACGCTCAACATACGCGCCCCGGGATGGGAAGCTGGAAGCGTTGTGGACAGAAAGTTGCATTTTTTGTGGGCTTCGAGAGGGATAGGCCAGGGCGGAAACCGGTTTGACTTGGAAAAACCGTGAGTTGTGGCATCATGCCCGCCGTGAGGACCCTAACTGTCGAGCCAACTGACGATCGATATACGATACGTGAGACGCTGCGCCGCCTTGACGGCGATCCCACGCTGATCATTCTGCCGTGGGACGTCGAGGGCGGTTGGAACCACCCCCTGGACTTCGAGCTCCAGACGAGAACCGCAGATCATCATCACAAGGACATCGCCTGGGTGATCGAAGACCCGGTGCGCCGGGCCGTCGCGCGGGACGCCGGCGCGCCCATCTTCAAGTCCGAGACGGCAGCGAGCCAGTACCTCGAGGAGAATGGACACTTTCCCGAGCCGAAGACTCCGACGCCACTCCAGCAGCCGAAGCAACCCTGGTGGGAGCCAGACCCGACGAAGCCGAAACGGCGCGTGCTCCGCAAGCAACCCGCCTGGCTTGTCGCGATTGAGAGCGTCGTGCTCCTCCTGGTACTGGGTGCAGTAGCAGTCACCTTCGCGCTGGCGGTGCCTTCGGCTACCATCACCCTTCATCCCCGCAGCGTGACCTATACGCGGACGATGCCGATCGCGGTTGATGCGACGGCGGAGAGCGTGGACCTCCAACGGGGTATCGTGCCGTCCACCCGGATCGGCGAGACCTTCAGGGCTAACGCCGAGGTCGCGACCACCGGTCAGGGTTACAGCTTCTCCGGCCTAGCCTCCGGGACCGTGCTTTTCACCAACCTGCTGGGTCAAGCGTATACCGTCCCAGCGGGCACCATCGTCCGCACGTCCTCGGGCTCCTATCCCGTCCGGTACGAGACCACCCAGGAGGTCTCCATCCCCGCATTTGGTCAGGCGCAGGCTCCGGTCGAGGCGTTGAATGAGGGGCCGCAGGGGAACGTTGCGGCCTACCAGATCAACCGGGTCGAGGGCGTCGCCGGCTTTGCCGTGCGGGTCACCAACCCCCAACCCATCTCCGGTGCGGAGAGCCAAACCGTCGCCATCGTCTCGACCGAGGATCGCGCGCGGGCCCAGCGCGTGGCCACCGAGCAGGTGATGGCCAAAGCGTACAACGGGTTACAGGCGTTGACCGCTCAGGAGCCGGGCCGCTTTCTCCCCAATCAGACGCTGGTCGTCCAGGCAACGCCCCGGATCGCCTATACGCATCTGGTGGGCGAGCGCACGGACACCCTCGGCCTCACGCTTGAGCTTCTGGTCACCGGTGAGACTGTGAACGTCGCGGATGCGCAGGCTGTCGCGTATCGCGCGCTGGTCACCCAGCTCCCCGCCGGTTACACGTTGAGCGACGCGTGGTTCGAATATGGCGAGGCCGCCGAGGAGGACATCGCGCCCGGGGATTTCAGCTTCTTCGTCACAGGCCACGCGTACGCGACGGCGAAAATTGACACAACCCAGGTGATCGCGTCCGTTCAGGGAGAGACGAAGCGCGCCGCCGAGGAGATGCTCACCCAAGACTATCCCTTGGCCGAACCCCCGGAGATCACGGTGACCCCCTCCTGGTTCCCCAGACTGCCCTTTATCCCCCTGCGCATCCAGGTTCAGGTCAATCAAGGCTCGATGACCCCGCAGAGCACGCCGTCCTCTTGACGATTGAGGGGATGATACCAACCCTATGCGACATCTGGCATTGGACCTAGGAGACCGGCGCATCGGCGTCGCCGTCAGCGACGCCCTGGGCATCGTCGCGCGGCCCGTCAAGGTCTTCGAGCGCGCATCCCGGAAAGCGGACTTTGTCCTCATCAACGGCCTGATCGATGAGTACGGGGCGGACATCGTCATATGCGGGCTCCCTTTAAATATGGACGGAACCGAAGGCTCCCAGGCCGAATGGGTCCGCGACTACACACAAGCCCTCTCCGAGGCCATATCCATCCCGGTGTCTCTCTGGGATGAGCGCTTGACCACGGAGGATGCCAAGGATATCCTCCGCGCGCAAGGCAAGGCCATCGAGAAGGACTGGCTCGACGCCGTGGCAGCCGCCGTCATCCTTCAAAGTTATCTTGACGCTCACGCCTAAAAATTCTATTCAAACGTTCGATATTTTAACTCCAAGCTCGACACTTATAGACTCAGTTGACATAGTCAATCCGACATTCAGGATTGAGATGGAGCCAAACTTATGAAACGCATCGCCAAACTCAGTGTGATCGTGTTCGCGCTCGTGATCTTTCTCGGGTGCGAACTCGAGCAGCTCTACCTCCAGTTCTATATCGACAGCAACGCCGAGACGCTGGAGACACCGGTCGGCACCGACCCGACCCCGGTGGAGTTCACAATCCAGTCCGGCGCCAGCGTCGCGGAGATCGCAGGGAATCTCAAGGCCAAGAAACTCATCGCGGACGCGGAGTTATTCCGTCGCTACGTCCAGTACAAGGGCATCGACGACAGTCTGCAGGCGGGTACCTACCAACTGAACCAAACCATGACGGTCCCGGAGATTGCCCGCACCCTGCAAGAAGCCGAGGCGCCCGATCAACAGGTCACCACCCCCGAGGGCAAACGGTTGGAGGAAATCGCGGTCATCGTCGGCGAGACGACTTCGATCGCCCCGGACGCGTTCCTCCAATACGCTCAGACCGGCTGGCAACTGTCAGAGGATCTCGCCGCTGCGCACCCCATCCTGGCCCACGTACCGGTGACGGCGACGCTGGAGGGCTTCCTCTTTCCCGACACCTACCGGCTCCCACTCGACGCGCAACCCGAAGACCTGGTCGACCGAATGCTGAGCAATATGGAAAATCAACTGACGCCGGAGATCCAGTCCGGGTTTGAGACGCACGGCCTGACCCTTTACGAGGGGATCACCCTGGCCTCCATCGTAGAACGGGAAGCCGTGCTGGATTCGGAGCGTCCGGTGATCGCGGGCGTCTATCACAATCGGTTGCAGGACGGCTGGCTGCTCTCCGCCTGTCCCACCGTCCAGTACGCGCTGGGTTACCGCCCGGACGAGGGCACGTGGTGGAAGCGGACGCTGCTCTTCAAGGATCTGGAGATCGCCTCCCCCTATAACACATACCGCAATCCCGGCCTGCCCCCTACCCCGATCGCCAATCCGGGAATCCGGGCTATCGAAGCCGCTGCCCACCCCGGCGAGACCGACTACTATTTCTTTATGGTCGATTGCACCAAGGAGGACGGCAGCCACCTCTTCGCGGTCACCGAGGCGGAGCATATGGCCAACTTCAACCGCTGTGGGGGCGTGATCACGACGCCCTGAAGAGCAGCAGGACGCACCTACGGGTTCGGCACAGCGGTAGGCGTAGGCGTTGCACGCCAGTGGGCCGTACGCGTCCCTTTGCAGGGATTGTAGTTCCAGCCTAACAGGACTTGATAATCGATCTCCCGGGTCTCCGTGGGCTCGGACGTAATCCCATCGTAGGTAACAGGATAGAGGTTGACCAGCCGGGCGAGCGCCGAGGGCGAGCGGTTGACGTTATAATCGGTGACCTGGGTCTGAGCCGTCCCCTGGGCCGCCTCGACGGAGACGACCTCAAATCCCTCCAGACCCAACCGGTACGCGGCGACGTGGCCCCATCCCTGATTTCCGGTCCCGTTCAAGACAGCCACCTTGGGACGGTCAACGATCAGGTGATCCGGCGTCCCATCCAAGGCCATCTGCACGAAACTCTGAACGGCGTCATACTCCGGTACCAGGACGTAGCCGCCGTTCGGGGCCGTCCACGACCGCACCAACGAATAGCCACGGATAAAGTGATGCTCCACGTTGGCCTCGTCAAGACGCAGCGCCACGGACCCGAGATAGATGGACTCCGACAGGTTGAGGTCGGTCTCGACCCAATCCTTGTAGGCCCCCCAGAGTTGAGGGATGCGCAGGATCATCTTGTTGCTGAGGCCCTGGCGGAGAATCGCCTGCAACACCTGCTGTTGGCGCCGGTGGCGGTCGAAGTCGGAGGTGCTCCAACGGGAGCGCACGTACCACAGAGCGTGCTTGCCGTTGAGGTGGTGAACTCCCGGCTCCAGGTCGATGTCGCTCTGGCCCGTCTCGGCGTCCGGATCGGGATAGGTGTCGTGAAAGGGACACTCGACGACCACGTCGACGCCCCCGACCGCATCCACGATCGTCTGGTATCCGCTGAAATCCACCATCGCATAGAAGTGAATCGGCACGCCAAAGTTGTACTCGATCGTCGCTCGTATCAAGGCCGGCGCGCCGCCGGGATACTGAATCCTACTGGCCCGTGTGTATGCGGTGTTGATCTTATCCAATCCCCATCCGGGAATCCAGGCATAGTAGTCGCGGGGGACTGACAGCAAACTGACCCGAGGCTGCCTGGGGTCGATAGCCGCAATGGCGATGACGTCGGTGCGGGCCACACTTCCGGCGTGATCTCGATCCATCCCCAGCAAAAGCACGTTGATCATCCGATCGGGCTGGGGAATGTCGGGCATAGGGTCCGGTCGCTCAATCGAAGAGGTGACCACCGGCGTGTACGCAAACGGCGGCAGCGTCGCCCGCCCCCCACTGAGCGCCAGCGGTTCGGGCGTCGACGTGGCCGTCGGCGTGGGCGTGGGTGTCGGCGTTGCAGTAGGGGTCGATGAGGGAGGAGGGGTCGGCGTCCACGTGGGCGGGGACGCATCTTCCTGAGTCGCCACAGGCGTCACGGTCGCGGTCTGCGTGGGCGTAGCCGTCGGCACAGCCGTGGAGGTGACCGAAGGGGTAGGCGTGACCACCACAGCCTCCATGCCGTGAGCATCGGTCAACCACCCGACGATGCCGATGGCCACCAGCGTGACGATGCCGGCAAGAACCAGCGATCCTAGAATACGGACAATCCGTTCCGTTTTTTTCATAGTTTCACCGCATTCTGATTTCAAAATACGCAGTCACTTAAGGATCAGATACCCGAAGAGGATCGACCGTTCGGATATCTTAATCATTAAGCCTACTCCAAATACGCAAACTGACAAGGCACGACCGCTCGTCTCACCCTCGAATCCCGTGCTGTTGACGAGTCCGGGATTCGGACTAAGATCGGTGTATGGCGAAAGGGAAAGTGGGACTCGGTCGCAGAGGAGAGCAACTGGTCGCCCGGGCGCTAGCCCAACGAGGCTATACGGTCATCCAGCGTAATTGGCGGTGTGGGTGCGGTGAGGTCGATCTCATTCTGCGACGTGACCGTGAGTGGTACTTTGTAGAGGTCCGCACTCGGCGCGGTGCGGTCCGCGCTGTACCGGAAGAGAGCCTCAATCCCACGAAAATCCACCGGATGGAACGGGTCGCGCGCACCTACTTGGGACTCCACGTCTCCGCGCTCGATCCGCTCTGGCACCTGAGCTTCGCCGCCGTCGCGATGGGCCCCACAGGAAAATTGGAGCGCATCACGTTTTACGGAGATCTCTTTGCCCCACCGGTCACGCTCTTCCGTGCGGACTCCCAAACATCCTCACATCCTACCGGATAGCGAAGCCGCCGGGGAAGTCCTCAATCCACACCATCCGGATGAGGACAGAGCTCCTTCTGAATCACCGGCGCCTGATAGCGCGTCCCATAGACCGCCTCCTCACTCCTCACCCGGTAGACCACGATCCGGAAGATCGCCCGCCGGGGATCATCCCAATCCGGTTGAGCGTAATGAGTCATCAAGAACGCCTGTTGGCTCGGTCCCTCCAGCCACGGGTCCATAATCTGAACGTCGGTCTCAAACCACGCCAGAGGTCGGACCCAGTGCTGCTGGGTGCCGCCGGTCGCCGGCGCAAAGTCGACCTGGATGACGGCGAATTGATCCTCGCGCGCCAGGGCAGCCTCCAACGGGCCGAGAGGGGCCGGCGAGTCCCGGCAGTCGATGTAGTCCACCATCTCGACGCCCAAGGGAGCCATCGCATTGAAGACAAACCGATTCCGGTTTGCCGGGTTGCTGTCGGTGCCGATAAACCCCTCGTTGCGCGCCAGCCACCGGTTCAGCCTGGGCGGGTCGGGCACGAGACTGTGGATTTTCCCGCCGAGGTCGGTTACCCCTGAAGCCACCGCACAGAGTAGACACCCGTAATCCCCAATCGTCACGCCGCTCGCGCCAAGCCGAAGTCGGCGCCAACGGTCATCGCGCTGAGAATACATTGTGGTTCTGGCTATCTCCGGACTCATCCCCCTGCTCCTTTGTCGTCCAACGTATGAGCGCACGGCTCGACATCGCTCGCATCATCGCAGACAATTGTATGACGAATCTGCAAAAAAAGCCAGGGTAGCCATACAGAGAATCAGCAAGCTAAAAGGCTTTGTTTTGTAGATGCTTTGAAGAGTCGGAGCCTTGGTAAGACCGTTCCCGAGGACGGGAACTCGGAGCGTTTTTAAAGGGCCGTGAATCTGTTCTCCCGGTCGAAATATCGATCCGGCGCAATATGTGGAGAGAACAACCAGACAACTGCAAAAGAGTTGTCGGTTGCGAGTGTGTTATACTTACATCAAGCGGGATCGGGCACCATCAGGCATCTGACAAACCCGAAAAGGAAGGGGATTCAACGTTGATATGAGTGAAGCATCCGATCTTATCCCTCTGATCGTAGTGGTTGGCCCCACGGCCGTGGGAAAAACGGCCCTGGGTATTGAGATAGGGGAACGCTTTCAGGGGGAGATCATCTCCTCGGATTCCCGCCAGTTCTACCGTTTGATGGACATCGGGACGGCTACGCCGACAGTGGACGAGCGCGCCCGCATCCCCCACCACCTGATTAACATCGCCGATCCGGACGAAACCGTGGGCCTGGCGCAGTTCTTGATGCTCGCCCGGGCCGCGATCTGCGACGTGCACCAGCGGGACAAACTGCCTATCGTCGTCGGCGGAACCGGTCAGTACGTCCGAGGACTGTTGCGCGGTTGGCGCGTGCCCAACGTACCGCCGGATCCTGAGCTGCGCGCCGAACTCGAGGCCCAATCGGAGGACGCCCTCTGGGAAAAGCTGATGACTCTCGATCCGGACGCCGCCGAGTTCGTCGATAAGCCCAACCTCCGGCGGGTGGTGCGCGCCCTGGAGGTCTGTATCAAATCAGGCCAGCCCTTCTCAGAGCTGCGGCGGCGCGTGCCACCGCCCTATCGCGTGCTCCAGATCGGGCTGACGATGGAACGGGAGGCGCTCTACGCCCGGGCCGACGCGCGCGTCGACGCGATGATCGAGGCCGGTCTCGTCGAGGAGGTCAGGGCCCTTCTCGACAAGGGGTATGATTGGTCGCTGCCGTCGATGTCGGGCCTGGGCTACAGCCAACTCAAGCCCTATTTCGAAGGCGAGGCCACCCTTGAGGAAGCGATCGAACGCATCAAACTCGACACCCACGACTTCATCCGTCGACAATACACCTGGTTCCGCCCCAACTCCCCCCGCATCCACTGGATTGACGCCCAGAGTCCCAAGCCGAGCGCGCAAGCTTGTGATATGGTGACCGCCTTCCTGAACGGATGACCGGATCCATTATCGACCCGGCATATGGTATACTTCGGGTTAGACACGGATAGAGGAGGAACAGATTGAAAAAGACGTTCCGCGTGGAAGTCCGCTGGCGCGGTCAGGTCGACGGCCGCGTCCAAGATCTACTGGCGCACATCAGACACCTGGACGTCCGAGGTGTTGAAGACGTTGACATCATCAATCTGTATTTTCTGCGAGGGACGCTGACGCGCGCGGAGGCAACGCGCATCGCAACCGAACTGCTCACCGACCCGGTCGTCGAGAGCTTCCAGGTCCGTTCCCTGAACGAATCCCCGCCGGGCGGGGAACCGGAGGCCGCGCAAATGCGATCCTCCGGCCCCAACCGGGGGGCCGAACGGGACACCCAGATCGTCGAGGTGACGTATCACCCCGGTGTGACCGATCCGGTCGCCACACACCTCCTCAACCGGGCCAAGTTATTGGGCGTCGAAGGGCTGGAGGCGGCGGCGACGGGGACCCGTTACGCGTTCAGCGGATCCCTGACACCGCCAACCCTCCACACGATTGCAGCCGAGCTGTTGTGCAACACCGTCATCCAATCCTACACCCTGGGAGCGTTGGAGCCGGCCTTTGTGCCGGAGGCCGCGCCCAGCAACCGGGTCGAGACAATCGCCATACGCGGCCTGGATGACTCCGCCTTGCTGAATCTGAGCCGCGATCGGGTGCTCTTCCTATCGCTGCAGGAGATGCAGGCGATTCAGGCCCATTATCAAGCCCTGAATCGCGATCCCACCGACGTCGAACTGGAGACCTTGGCCCAGACGTGGTCGGAGCACTGTCTCCATAAGACGTTCAAGGCTGACATCGCGTACGACTGCCGAGGCGGGATGCCTCGCCGGCTGCCGTCGGGCGACGCCGAGCAGACAGCCTATGGGGAGACGATCCCCGGCTTGCTCCAGACGTACCTCCGGGCAGCGACCGAGCGTCTCAACAAGCCGTGGGTGCTCTCGGCCTTTGTGGACAACGCCGGTATCGTGGCGTTCGACGACGCGCACGTGCTCGCCTTCAAGGCGGAAACCCACAACCACCCGTCAGCGCTGGAGCCCTTCGGGGGCGCCAACACCGGGGTCGGCGGCGTGATCCGGGACGTCATCGGCGTCTCCGCGCGGCCGATCGCCAACACCGACGTGCTCTGTTTCGCTCCCCTGGATATGGCTGAGGACGAGATCCCTGAGGGCTCCCTCTCTCCGCGCCGGACCGCCCGGGGCGTCGTGGCAGGGATTGAGGACTACAGCAACAAGATGGGCATTCCGACGGTCTCGGGCGCGGTGCTCTACGACAAGGACTACGTGGCCAATCCCCTCGTCTACTGCGGATGCGTAGGGATCGCCCGGAAAGGACAGCACCGCACCGCCCCCCAACCCGGTGACTGCATCGTCACCTTGGGCGGACGCACAGGCCGGGATGGACTCCACGGGGCGACCTTCTCCTCCGCCGAATTGACCCACGATACCGGTCAGACGGTCGGCAGTGTCGTGCAGATCGGGGATCCGATCACCGAGAAGGCTGTATTGGACGCCGTGATGCAAGCACGGGACGAGTCACTCTACACGGCTATCACCGACTGTGGAGCGGGTGGATTCTCCTCCGCCGTCGGTGAGATCGGGGAGAAAACCGGTGTGGACGTGAATCTGGAGGACGTCCCCCTCAAGTATCCGGGGCTGCGCCCCTGGGAGATCTGGCTCTCCGAGGCTCAGGAACGGATGGTTCTTGCCGTCCCGGAGGTCAATCTACCGCGATTGGGGGCGATATGCGCGATCTATGACGTGGAATGGACCGTCATTGGACGCTTCACGGATGACCGGCGCCTTCGGGTCCGGGTTGGGGACCAGCCGGTCGCCGACCTGGCTATGGACTTCGTTCACGATGGGTGGCCCAAGCCCAAACTCCGGGCCGTCTGGTCGCCGCCGGAACCCGACACCGAGTCGCCGGCGCAAGATGACGAACCGGTGGCAATCCTGCTGTCTATGCTGGCCCATCCGGACGTGGCCAGCAAGGCCGAGGTGATCCGGCGGTACGACCACGAGGTCCAAGCGGCCACGGTGATCAAGCCGTTGGTCGGCGCCCGCAACGACGGTCCCTCCGACGCCGCCGTGCTCCATCCGCTGATGGTTGAAGGGCCGGAGGGGTTGGCCCTGAGCTGCGGCATCAATCCGCACTACGGACGACGCGATCCCTATGCGATGGCGTGGGCTGTGATAGACGAGGCGATACGCAACCTTGTCTGTGTCGGCGCCGACCCGGACCGCGTATCCCTGCTCGACAATTTCTGTTGGGGAAATCCCGCCCTCCCGGACCGGCTGGGCGGCCTGGTGCGGGCGGCACAGGGCTGCCACGATGCCGCTCTGGCCTATGGCGCCCCCTTTATTTCGGGGAAGGACAGCCTGAACAACGAGTTTGTCGACGCGGACGGGCGCACCCGAACCATCCCCCCCACCCTGCTGATCTCCGGCCTCGGACATGTTCCTGACGTGCACCGGACCGTGACGATGGATTTCAAACGCGCCGGTGATCTAATCTATCTGGCCGGCGCGACCCGGCGGGAGTTCGGAGGTTCGCTCTTCAACCGGCTCCACCACCGCAACGACGGCTCCGTGCCGGCGCCGGTGCCGGACGCGGTAGCAACGATGCGAGCGCTGCACCGCGCGATCCGCAACGACCACGTTCGTGCAATGCACGACCTTTCGGAGGGCGGCCTGGCGGTCGCGGCCACCGAGATGTGCATAGCCGGTCGCCTGGGTATGGAGCTGTCGCTGAGCGACGTGGCGCGCGACCCGGACGCTGACAGCGACGCGGCCCTCCTCTTTGCGGAGAGTGCCGGTCGGTTCCTGATCGAGGTCGCACCCGAGGACCGAGCCGCGTTCGAAGCAACCGTCGACGGCTTACCCATAGCCTGCGTCGGAACCGTGACGCCGACGTCCGAACTGAAGATCCAAGGGTTGAAAGAAGAGCCGGTCCTCACCGCGACGGTCGCCGCCTTGCGGACCGCATGGCAGTCGGCGGACATCGTCTGAGAATGTCTGGGGATGGAAGGAGCTGAGTCGTGATCCAACCGCACGTATTGATCATCCAGGCCACGGGCACGAACCGGGATCCAGACGCCGCAGCCGCCGTTGAGCGGGCCGGCGGGCGGGCCACGATCCTGCACATCAACGAACTGCACGCCAATCCGGATCGGCTTCACAATTATCAGATGCTGGTGCTGCCGGGCGGGTTTTCTTACGGAGATGCCCTCGGCGCCGGCCGCCTGTTGGCCGTCGATATGCGGTGGCTCTTCCAGGATACGTTGGCTCGGTTCGTCGATGATGGGAAACCCGTCATCGGCATCTGCAACGGCTTCCAGGCCCTGGTCAAGAGCGGGTGGCTGCCCGGTCCGCCGGACGGCCCCCAGCGAGCCACGCTCACCCGCAACGTATCCAACCGCTTCGAGTGCCGCTGGGTCTGGTTAGCGCCCAACCCCCACAGCCCCTGCGTCTTCACGCAGGGCTTAACCGCACGGATTACGTGCCCGGTCGCGCATGGAGAGGGACGATTCGTGCCTCGCAGCGAGGACGTCCTGGCCTCGCTCCTGGAACACCAACAGATCGTGCTGACCTATACGACCGCAAATGGACAGGCACCGGCCTATCCGGCCAATCCCAACGGGTCGACCGCTGACATTGCAGGCCTATGCAATGCCGACGGCAACGTCTTCGGACTGATGCCCCACCCGGAGGATCACATTATTCCGGAGCAACATCCGAGGCGCACGCGCGGCGAGGGAGGGAATCTGGGACTGGCACTGTTCGAACGGGGCATTGCCTATGCGGCGCAGCGCTGATAAGGTGTCAGAGGGACGAAGGGATCATCCGGTAAGGAAGTGAAGTAAAAGAAACCGAATGACAGGGGGAATCCGTCTTTTGCAGTCAATATATCACAGGAGGACATATGCTCGACCTAAACACGCTGAAAACGAAGATACCGCACGCCCTGAAGACGTTGGATATTGCGTGGCCCTATGACCACCGGAGCGGCAAGGTCCGGGAACTATACTCCCTCCCCGGCGCGCGCCGACTTCTGGTCACCACAGACCGCCTCTCGGCGTTCGACGTGGTGCTGGCTGCGCTGCCGTACAAGGGCCAAGTGCTCAACCAGCTCAGTGCATTCTGGTTCGATCACGTGGCGGACATTTTGCCGAATCACCTGCTGGAAGTGCCGGACCCCAACGTAAGCCTGGTGGAGTCTTGCGAACCGCTGCCGGTCGAGGTCATTGTGCGCGGCTTTATCACGGGATCGACCAAGACCTCATTGTGGACCCTCTATGAGGCCGGTAACCGTGAGATCTACGGCTACACCTTCCCGGACGGGCTCAGCAAGAACGACCCACTTCCCGAGTCCATCATCACCCCGACGACCAAAGCGGGTCCAGGGGAACACGACGAGCGCCTGACCTGTGCTGAGGTCCTCGACCGAGGCTTCCTCGATGAGGAGACTTGGACCTTCGTTCAGGACGCCGCTATGGAGATCTTCCGTCGCGGTCAGAGCGTCGCAGAGGACGCCGGGTTCTGCCTTGTCGACACGAAGTATGAGTTCGGGCGCACGGCCGACGGGCAGATTGCCCTCATTGACGAGGTGCACACACCGGACTCCAGCCGGTACTGGAAGGCGGAGACCGTCGGCGACCCACAACCGGACCAATGGGATAAGGAGTATGTGAGATTGTGGTACGCCGAGCAAGATTATCGTGGGGATGGTTCACCGCCGGCGTTACCTGACGACGTCATCGCCCGGGCCGCCCAGCGGTACATCACGCTCTACGAGGGGCTGACCAACGAGACGTTCGAACCGGCAACCTACCCGGCCGAACCACGCCTGATCGACGTGCTTAACGAGTATCGCGCGTAATAATGAGAGGAGCATTATCCATGGATCTTTTAGCCGTCATCATTATGGGATCGCCCAGCGACCAACCTGTGGGCAACGAACTCCACTCGGCCTTGGACGCCTTTGGAATTCCCACGGAGATTCGCATCGCCTCGGCGCACAAGACGCCGGCCTATCTGCTGGAGATGTTGGAAGGGTACGAGGACGATCCTCGGGCCAAAGTATACATCACGGTCGCCGGACGGAGCAACGCGCTAAGCGGCATGATCGACGCGGCGGTCAGCGCGCCGGTGATCGCGTGCCCCCCCTACTCCAACAAGTTCGCGGGAGCCGACATCTACTCGTCGTTGCGCACCCCCTCGGGCGTCGCGCCCGCCGTGGTGCTCTCACCGGGCAATGCTGCGCTTCTGGCCGCTAAAATGCTCGCCCTGGCCGAACCCGAGTTGCGCGACGCGATTGCAGCCAGTCAGAGCGCCAATCGCGAACGGGTCACCAAGGCGGATCGAAGCGACGCATGAGGCCTCACCGCGTCAAGGCTCGGGAGTCCTGCGGCGTCTGCGGTATCTATGCGCCGGGCAGCGACGTCGCACGGCTCGCCTTCTTCGCCCTCTATGCCTTACAGCACCGGGGACAGGAAAGCGCCGGGATCTGTACCAGCGAACGCGGCATCGCGCACATTCACAAGGGCATGGGCTTGGTCTCCCAGGTCTTCAATGAGGATAACCTTCGCGTACTGCGCGGCGAACTGGCCATCGGGCACAACCGCTACTCCACGACCGGCAGCAGCGTGCGTCTCACGAACGCCCAGCCCTACCTGATCGACACGGCCCTCGGCCCTCTAGGCATCGCCCACAACGGGAATCTGACCAACACCCCGACGCTGCGTGAGGATCTCCTGCAGTACGGCGTAGGGCTGAGTTCGTCCTCAGACAGTGAGGTCATCACGCAGATGCTGGCGGGGGCCGAGGGATCGAGCTGGGATGCCCGGATTGAGGGTTTCATGGGCCGGGCGAAGGGCGCGTATTCCTTAACGCTGATGGCCCGCCATGCCGTCTACGGCGTCCGGGATCCCTGGGGGTTTCGCCCCCTCTGCCTGGGCCGTATTGAGGGCGGCGGCTGGGTCATCGCGT
This sequence comes from Anaerolineae bacterium, assembly GCA_034437735.1. Classification (GTDB taxonomy): domain Bacteria; phylum Chloroflexota; class Anaerolineae; order B4-G1; family SLSP01; genus PWVB01. Next base: position 28,806 of record DAOTTS010000051.1, on the reverse strand, counting down.
CGGAGTCCTGTGCATTGGGTACCCTCGACGCTGAGTTCATCCGGGAGATCCAGCCGGGCGAGATCGTCAGACTCGATGCGGGGGGCGTGACGTCCTGGCAGACAGAACCCGCGCCCCTTTCCGCTATGTGCATCTTTGAGTACGTCTACTTCGCCCGTCCAGACTCGATCCTTGAAGGGAGATCGGTCCATGAGGTTCGACGCGCCATGGGCGCCCGATTAGCGGAGGAGCATCCGGTCGACGCTGACATGGTCATCGGCGTACCCGACTCCGCCACAGCGCACGCCATCGGGTACGCCAATGCCGCGCACATCCCGTACGGCGAGGGATTGATCAAGAACCGCTACATCGGGCGCACCTTCATCCAACCGGACGAGCGCCTCCGCCGCCGCAAGGTCGCGTTGAAGTACAACCCACTGGTCGATATGGCGGGCAAGCGGATCGTGCTGGTCGATGATTCGATTGTCCGAGGCACCACCAGCGGTCCGATCGTGGCTCTGCTACGGCAGGCCGGTGCCAAGGAGGTCCATATGCGGGTCGCCTCCCCCCCGATCCGGTATCCCTGTTTCATGGGGGTGGATATGGCAAGCCAGGACGAGTTAATCGCCGCGCGGCTGACCCCGGACGAGATCGCCGCTCACATTAACGTCGACACCCTGGGCTACCTCTCCCTGGAGGGACTCCGCAGCGTCGTGCCCGGTGAGAAACGCGCCCACTGCCAGGCATGCTTCAACGGCAAGTATCCGGTCCCGGTGGAGATGGATCTGAGCAAAGCTGCGTTTGAACCAGGCTGCTCCCATCCAACGAGTTGAAACATACACTTGAGGTACATTGTGATGAAGCGCTGCGATGACGTGCATTTTAAAGTAACGAGCCCACCCTTAAGGAGAAACCCTATGCGGATATTAGTTGTCGGATCTGGAGGGCGTGAGCACGCCTTGGCTTGGAAGCTCCTCCAATCCCCCAGAACGTCCAAACTCTTTGTCGCACCCGGCAACGGTGGCACCGCTGCCATCGCAGAGAATGTGCCCATCGCGGCCGACGACGTCCCCGCCTTGACTGCGTTTGCCGAGGACCAAGCGGTCGATTTGACGTTTGTCGGGCCGGAGACCCCCCTGGTCGCCGGTCTCGTCGACGCCTTCCAGGAGGCCGGATTGCGCGCCTTTGGACCAACGGCGGACGCGGCCCGCATCGAAGGCTCCAAAGCATTCGCCAAAACCTTTATGATCGAGGAGGGAATACCCACCGCGCCGGCAGCGATCTTCGACCGCTACGAAGCCGCGCGGGCTTACCTCAAACAGCACACCGGGCCCCTGGTCGTCAAAGCAAGTGGATTGGCTGCCGGGAAAGGTGTGCTGATCTGTGACGACCGCCAGGAAGCCGAAGCCGCCCTCGCCAAGATTATGGTCGAGCGTGCCTTTGGTGCTGCGGGCGATCAAGTACTGCTCGAGAACCGTTTGGAAGGTGAAGAGACGTCCCTTCTGGCCTTCTCCGATGGCAAAACCGTGACCCCGATGATCGCAGCCCGGGACTATAAACGGGCACTGGACGGCGACCGGGGGCTCAACACCGGCGGCATGGGAGGATACGCGCCATCCCCTCACCTCCCCCCGGCCCTCGTCAGCGAGGTCCGAAACCGGGTCCTCCAACCGGCCATCGATGGCATGCGCCGTCGAGGAAATCCGTACGTCGGCGTGCTTTACGCCGGCCTGATGCTGACCGATCAGGGACCGCGCGTGTTGGAGTTCAACTGCCGGTTTGGCGACCCGGAGACCCAGCTCCTGCTTCCGCTACTCGAGACCGACCTGGTCGAGATCGCGCTAGCCTGCCTGGAGGGGCGTCTGGAGCAGACCCCGGTCGTCTGGAAGCCCGCATATAACGTGGGCGTCGTCCTGGCCTCCGGCGGGTATCCCATCGCATACGAGACGGGGAAACCCATCACAGGCCTGGAGCACGCCGAGACGGTCGCCGACCATGTCTTCCACGCCGGGACCAAGCAGGTCGACGGTCGCGTCCTCACCGACGGAGGACGGGTGCTGGCGGTCACGGGCACCGGCCCGACGCTGGCAGCGGCGCGGTCGCGAGCTTACGAGGCTGTTGACACAATTCACTTCGAAGCGGTGCAGTTCCGACGTGACATCGCCGAGGTCTCGCCGGCAGAGGGCGCAGACTCAGGCCCGGAAACCACGGGGGCGAGCGCCTATGCCGAGGCCGGCGTTGACATCGACGCCGGCGAGAAGGCGGTCACGTTGATGCGGGAAGCCGTCCAACAGACCTATACACCAGCGGTGCTAGGCGGCATCGGCGCCTTTGGGGGATCGCTGTCGGTGCGAGATCTGAGCTGCGAACACGATCTCGTCCTGGTCGCCTCCACCGATGGCGTCGGCACCAAGACGATGATCGCGGAGGCCGTGGGCGTCTATGACACCGTGGGCCACGATATCGTGAATCACTGTGTCAACGATATCTTGGTCCAGGGCGCCCGGCCCCTCGTCTTCCTCGACTACATCGCCGCCGCCAAGCTCGATCCTCAACAGATCGCGACCATCGTCTCCGGATGCGCCACCGCATGCCACGCGGTGGGGGCGGTCCTTATCGGCGGCGAGACCGCCGAGATGCCCGGCGTCTACCATCCGGGCGCTTTTGATCTGGTCGGCACGATGGTGGGATGGGTCGACCGAGATGCGCTGATTGACGGCAGCCGGGTCCGGCCGGGCGACGTCTGCCTAGGCCTTCCCTCTTCGGGCCTGCACACCAACGGTTTCTCCCTGGCGCGAAACGTCTTCTCCGACGTGGGATGGGAGACCATCCTGCCGGAATTGGGCGCACCTTTAGCTGAGGTACTTCTGACTCCGCACCGCGCCTATCTCGGTGAGGTCGAGGCACTCTGGGATGCCGGGGTGAACCCCAAGGCGATGTCCCACATCACCGGCGGCGCCTATATCGAAAACCTGCCCCGGGTGCTGCCCGAGGGGGTCGCCGTGGAGATCGACACGACCCAGTGGGACGTCCCGCCCATCTTCCGGATCATTCAGGCGCGCGGCCGCGTCAGCGAGCGGGAGATGTTCCAGGTCTACAACATGGGCATCGGCATGGTCATCATCCTTGACTCGGAGGATGTGCCCAGCGCACTTCGCAAGCTTCCCGAAGCTCGGGTCATCGGCAAGACGATCGCATGGGACGGCTCCGGACCCCACGTGCATATCCTGGGCCACACGCAATGAGAACCGGACACCCATCACACCCAATACCACGAGGTGAGTTATGACCCAAGTCGCTGTGTTCATATCCGGGTACGGATCCAATCTTCAGGCCACCATCGACGCCTGGGAAGCGGGCCGGCTCCCCAATATCGAACTTGCCCTCGTCGTCTCCAACCGTCGCGAGGCTTTCGGGGGCAAACGGGCCATCCGGCACGGCATTCCCCTGGTCTACTTTCCCCTGCTTCCCTATCACAAGGCGGGCCGCCCCCGGACCGATTACGATGCGGATCTCGCCACGTTGGTGAAAGGGTTTGGCGTTGAGTGGATTGTCTTAGCCGGTTGGATGCACCTGCTCAGCAACGCGTTTATCCACCACTTTCCCGATCGCATCCTCAACCTCCACCCGGCCCTGCCGGGCGTCTTTCCCGGCACCCACGCGATCGAACGAGCCTACGAAGCCTATCAGGCCGGAACCCTCGACCATACCGGGGTGATGGTCCACCTGGTGCCGGACGAAGCGGTCGACGCCGGCCCCGTCGTCGCCCAGGCTCGGGTGCCCATCCTGCCGGATGATTCCCTTGACGCCCTCGAGGCCCGCATCCACGAGACCGAACACCGCCTCCTCCCCACGGCGATCCGTGACACCATCCCCGCTTGAAAATTAGAGGAATATAAGAATTAGCACTCTCACCGTGCGAGTGCTTGACAAAGGCTGGGAGACGTGTTAGTATTATGAATGTGGTTAGCACTCGCATACACCGAGTGCTAATGGTTGACAATCAATCTTCTAAACGGAGGTAAGGTATGAGCGTAAAGATTCGCCCCCTTGGTGATCGTGTCATCGTTGAGCCCGTCGAAGAGGATGATATGACCTTCGCCGGTGGTCAATTGGTACTCCCCGATACGGCCAAAGAGAAGCCGCAGCAGGGTCGCATTCTGGCCGTGGGGCCGTTGGTCGAGGTGGAGGACGAGAACGGAACCGTGATCGGGCCTCAAGTTGACGACCTGGTAATCTACGCCAAGTATGCTGGTACAACGTTCAAGACGACAATCGGCAGCGAAATGCTGATCCTCGGAGTGGACGACATTCTGGGCGTCATTGAAGAGTAACACTCACCTGACGCAGGAGAACGGTTATCCTGAAAACTCAGGATATGTCCTGAAAACTCAGGATATGGTTCGGACAAGGGACGTTGAGTCCCACATAAGCGTTGATAAGGTAAAGCAACTATCATCTTCTTTGGAGGAATAAGTATCTATGGCTAAGCAGCTAGAATTTGGAACTGAAGCACGCGCAGGTCTTAAGCGGGGCATGGACGTTCTCGCGAACGCCGTAGTCACCACGCTGGGGCCTAAGGGCCGCAATGTGGCTCTGGACAAGAAATGGGGTTCCCCCACGATCACCCACGACGGCGTGACCGTCGCGAAAGAGATCGATCTGGAGGACCCGTTCGAGAATATGGGCGCGCAACTGCTCAAAGAGGCCGCGACCAAGACGAACGACATCGCCGGTGACGGCACCACCACCGCGACGCTGTTGGCGCACGTGCTCATTCAGGAAGGTATGAAGAACGTCGCCGCAGGCGCGAACCCGATGCTGCTCAAGCGTGGGATCCTCGAAGCCGCCGAGAAGGTCGGGGACTTCATTCGCGATAACGCGGTTGAGGTGAACACCAAGAGCAATATCGCCAACGTTGCATCCATCTCCGCGCAGGATCGCCAGATCGGCGAACTGATCGCTGACGTGATGGACAAGGTCGGCAAGGACGGCGTTATCACGGTTGAGGAGTCCAAAGGACTTGAATTCGAGACCGATTACGTTGAGGGTATGCAGTTCGACCGTGGTTACATCAGCCCGTACTTCGTGACCAATCCGGACGTGATGGAAGCCGAAATCGAAGACGCCTACATTTTGATTCACGACAAGAAGATTTCCGCTGCCCAGGACCTGGTTCCGATCCTTGAGAAGCTGGTGCAAAAGGGTGCGCGCAATCTCGTCGTTATCGCCGAGGACATCGATGGCGAGGCGCTGGCGACCATGGTCGTCAACAAGATTCGGGGTCTCCTGACCTCATTGGCCATCAAGGCCCCCGGCTTTGGTGACCGCCGCAAGGCAATGCTCCAGGATATCGCGGTCCTGACCGGCGGTCAGGTCATCAGCGAGGAGCAGGGACGCAACTTGGAAGGCGCCACGCTCGATGACTTGGGCCGCGCTGACAAGGTCGTGACCACGAAGGATGACACCACGATTATCGGTGGGCACGGTTCCGATGATATGATCGCCGGGCGCATCGAGCAGATTCGCGTGGAGATGGAGCAATCCACCTCGGACTACGACCGTGAGAAGCTGCAGGAGCGACTGGCCAAGTTGGCCGGTGGCGTGGCTGTGATCGGCGTGGGTGCCGCGACCGAGACCGAGCTCAAAGAGAAGAAGCATCGCGTTGAGGATGCGCTGAGCGCAACCCGCGCGGCCGTTGAGGAGGGCATTGTGCCCGGAGGCGGCGTCGCGCTGCTGAACGCGCTGGGCGTCCTGAACGATATTCAGATGGACTATCCTGATGAGCAGACTGGTGTCAATATTCTTCGCAAGGCGCTGGAGATGCCCGTTCGCCGCATCTCCGAGAATGCCGGTGAGGACGGCGCCGTGATTCTCTCCGAGATTCGCCGCGAGCAGAATAGCTCGGGCAACAACCACGTGGGTTATGACGTGATGACCGGTGAGTACCAGGATATGCTCGAAGCCGGCATCATCGATCCCGCCAAGGTGACCCGAGGCGCGCTGTTGAATGCAGCCTCCGTAGCCGCGATGGTGCTGAGCACCGAAGCGCTGATCACCGACATCCCCGAACCCGAACCTGCCGCACCGCAGGGTGGGCCAGGAGGCGGTATGGGTGGCATGGGTGGAGGCATGTACTAAACCGAACCACCTCAAGAAGATACCACAAGACGGGGCGCTTTCGCGCCCCGTCTTTTTTGTACCGGATAGATTATGCTTAGGATTGGGCCTTCACCCTCTCTCGACGGCCCGCGCTCCCTTCTCCGTCAGCGTCCAGATCTTCAAGCTCCGCTCGCCCCCACACGCCTTAGCCAGCGAACACCCCTCACAGCCGGACGCACACTGCGCAGACTCGGCGAGATATCCCTCCTGAATCAAGCGCTCGATCATCTGGGTTACCAGCGATTCCGGCGCGCTAAGCGCCGCCGCGACGTCCTGACGCGTCCGTGCTTCATCCCCGGCAATGATGTCGAGAATCTGATGTAACACTACATGCCTCCCATCCACGTCCCAACCTGATAGATCACAATGCCCGCGCCCAACGACACCACCAACAGCATACCAAATCCAAAGAGCGTCCATCCCCAGGACTCGGATTCCTGCTTCACAGCAGCGACCGTGGCGACACATGGCACAAAGAGCATTTGAACGACCAGGAAGGCCAGAGCCGCAGGCGTCGTCAATGCCGTAGGTAAGACTGCCCGGAAATCGCCATAGAGGACGCCTAACGTTGCGATAGTGTTCTCTTTGGCGACGAAGCTGGCCAGCAATGCAACGAGAATCTGCCAGGGCAGACCCAATAGATGCCCCAGTGGTGCCAAAAATTGCCCCAGTTCAGCCAGATAGCTCTGCGAGACGTCACCTGAGGCCGGGAAGTAAGAGAGGAACCAGACCACAAGCGACGCCACGAGGATCACGGTCCCCGCTTTTTCCAGGAAGGCTACGATATTCTGCCACACGTAGATAAAGATCGTGCGCAGGTTAGGCAGGTGATAGAGGGGCAGCTCCATAATAAAGGCCGCACGCTCCCCCTTGAGCACAAACCGGTTGAGCAGCATCCCCAACCCGGCGAGCACGACCATATTCACCGTGACCAGCCCCCATGCCACCCATCCGGCATTGTCGCCGAAAAGCGCCGATGCGAGCACCGCGACCACCGCAAGCTGAGCCGTACACGGCACGATGGGTGCCAAGAGGATGGTCAGCAGACGCGACCGTCGGGATTCGATAATGCGCGCGCCTAACACCGCCGGCACGTTGCATCCAAATCCCAGCAGCAGGGGCATGAAGCTCTTCCCGTGGAGGCCGATCATATGCATAAACCGATCGGTCACGTAGGCAGCCCGGGCCATATACCCGGTGTCCTCCAGCACGCCGAGGACCGTGAAGAAAATGATCAGGATGGGCAGGAAAGTGACCACCATCCCGGCACCTCCCAGGAGGCCGTCGGCGATGAGATCGGCCAACCAGCCAATCCGCCCGGCAAGGAGCCCTCGCACCTGCTCAGCAACCATTCCCAACTGCCCGTCAAGCCACCCTTGAATCGGATTGCCGATGCTGTAGGTCAGCCAGAAGACGAACCCCAACACCCCAACGAGCATCAGCGTTCCCCAAACCGGATGGGTCAACACCGAGTCCAACCGGGCGGTCAACCCTAACTGCCCGACCCGGGGACGGACCACCGCCGCCCGAACCATCCGCGCGATCCAATCGTACCGGGCCCCGGCGATGTCCAAGATCGCATCCTCGTGGGTATAGAGGAGTTCGCTCACCCTCCGCCACCGATCCTCAGGCATCCGGTCTCGGGTCAGATCGACAATCTCCTCATCCCCCTCGAGCAGTTTCAGAGCCACCCAGTCGACGGGATAATGCTCGGGGACGTAATCAGCCACCAGCGCGATCAGGTCGACCAGGACCGCTTGATGATCGGGACGAATCGTCGGACGGCGCGGATGATAAGGATACTCATCCTGACCAACAGCCCGAACCGCATCCAACATCTCCCGAACGCCCTCGTTCTGCGTGGCGGACATGGGCACGACAGGAATACCCAGCGCGGCCTCTAGCACGTCCGGCTCAATCTGAATGCCCTCCTGTTCGGCGACATCCATCATATTGAGGGCCATAACAACGGGGACCGGCAACAGGATCAACTCGGCCAACAGATAGAGACTGCGCTCCGGGATCGCCGCGTCAACCACGGCCACGACGACATCCGGGGAGTCGTGAATAATATAATCGCGCGTGATCCGCTCCTCAACGGAGTTGGCCGTCAGGCTGTACGTGCCCGGCAGGTCGACGATTTCATACTCCATACCCTCGAGCGAACAGAATCCTGTCTTGCGCGCTACCGTCTTGCCCGGCCAATTCCCTACGTGCTGGTCCAGCCCGGTCAAGAGATTGAAGATCGTGGATTTGCCGACATTCGGTTGGCCGGCAAGCGCAACGACCAGGGTCTCATCCACAGATGCCTCCTCAAAATGGCGATCAGCTACCGTCTCCGCATGAGAGCGTCTAGAGGAGTGTCGACTACGCCGTATCGGTGACTTCATCACCCACCTCACCTTCCTCCGTCGTCAGATTCACGAGAATACGTCCAGCCTCACCACGTCCAATCGCGACCTGCGCCCCCCTTACGGAGACGATCATCGGGCCAAACCCATGATTGCGCATCACCCGAACCGCAGCCCCCGGGGTAAAGCCCAATGCGACAAGACGCGACATGAACTGACGCCCACCCTCAAGCGAGCGTATTAACCCAACCTGCCCAGGACTCAAATCAACCAAAGGAACCATATACAGTTAAGACCTCCACGGGACGTCTATGATACATTCCGCGTCAATTTGACGAATACTGCATTTATCTTGCGAGACACACAATGACACGATGAACCACCTATAAGACCTCGACCCAAATAGCGCAGGCGTCCTCTTTGGATACTTGAAGAGGACCCTGATCGTCCAAAATCACCACCTCCACAGCCTCATCCAACTGCTGGACCGTTCGGAGATGCGTTCCCGGCAACAATCCCAGCGCGCGCACCTTCTGCAACCGCTCTGACGTCTCCGGTGAAATCCGGGTCACCCGTCCCTGGGCGCCCGGCTCCAGACTGGCAAGGCATTGTTCCGTCGCCACGCGATGAGCGGGCGGGATCGGCCCCCCATGCGGACAGCTCTCCGGTTCTCCCAGAAACTCGGCGAGCCTTTCCGTGACCGCATCGGAGGCTGCGTGTTCGAGATTCCCGGCGATGACGTGCGCCTCATCCCAGGAAATGTCGAGCACGTCGGTGAGGAATCGCTCCCAAAGCCGGTGCCGTCTTAGCAAGGCTCGCGCCGCCCCTGCGCCCTCCTCGGTCAGAGTCACACCCCGATAGGGATGATAGACGACCCAGGACTCCTCATCGAGCTTTTGAACCATCTCATGCACGGATACCACCGAAAACCCGAAGTATTCCGTCAATTGAGAGAGCGGTAAGGGCGTATCTGAATCGCTCCGCAGTCGATAGATAGCTCCCAAATACTCCTCAACCCGCTCCTGCCGCATACGCCCTCCTCACAGCATCTTATTATAAGGTAAGCCTTAAGATTTTTATCACTATAACACCAACCGAGAGCAAGGTCAAGACCCGAAAGTGACTTTTCATAGAGAAATCCAAAGATGGCTCTTCATCGCGCCGCAAGAACGGCTTTTGCTTGAGATTTAGCCTATGAGTGATATGATTAAGGGCTGAAAGCTAAATACTCCCCCTCTATTTGGGGATTTTTACGGCCCGCTCTCAGCCTAAAGCATTGGAGTTGTTTTATAGCCATTCCTAAGCGTACTTTGCTACCAAAATGCCGATATCTCGTGACGATACAACGCCTATGACAGCCGAAGAAACCACGCAAACTCGTCGTCATTGTCCGATCTGCGGAGCCCGGCTTGCCGATGGCACGTCGGTCTGTTCCATCTGTGGCACCGAGTTGGACACCGAGGAAATCGAGGGAATCGAAGCACAAGAACAGGATAGCGCTGGCCCAAGCCGCCAGATTATCCGATTTGCGATCCTGACGATCGTCACGATTATCATCCTCACAGGCGCGGTGGTTCTGGGACTCAATCTGGCTCAAGAACCGGTCGAGCCTCAAGAACTCCCAACCTTCACCCCCACCCTGACGTCCACACCAACCGAGACGGCCACCCCCACCATGACTCCCTCCCCCACACAGACGCTCCCGCCGACCGAGACGCCGACCCCTATCCCACCCAAGGAATACGTCGTTCAGGCCGGGGATACGCTGCTCGGGATTGCGCTGGACAACGATATGACCATTGACGAGCTGACCGCCTACAACAACCTGGACTCTGACATTATTGTCGAAGGCCAAGTTTTGCTCCTGCCGCCACCAACACCGACGCCGGGTCCCACCCCGACGCTGAATCCGGACGAGCCGACCCCGACGCCGTCGGCCTTCATCCTTCACACGGTTCAGCCGGGGGATACGCTGTCCACGATAGCGGAGCGCTACGGCGTCACGATGGACATGATTCGCAGAGCCAATGATATTCCGGAGGATTCTGAGACGATCCAGGTCAATCAGGTCCTGACCATTCCGAGAAACACCCCGACGCCGGTGCCGCCAGAACGAGAGACACCCAAGCCGACGTCGACGCCGTCGTCCTTGACGCAGTATCCGGCCCCACAAATGCTCTACCCGCCCCAGGACACGGTCTTTCTCGGACTGGATGCATCGGTCGTGGTTCAGTGGGCGTCCGTTGGCATCCTCGAAGAACGCGAGTACTATTACGTCGAACTCATCGCGCCCTCAGCCGAAGGCACGATCACGGAAAAGGCCTACGTCCGAGCCACAGTCTGGCGCGTGCCTGAGTCCTTATTCCCGGGTGAGGACGCCACGTCCAATACCTTCTCGTGGCGGGTTGGGGTTGTCAGACAGGTGACCGAGGAGCCGGAGCCTACCTACAAAATCATCAGCCCGATGCAGGGACGGCGCACCTTCATCTGGATGGCCGAGGAGTGATCAAAGCGCATGTGCAAAAGCGGCCCAACGGTAACGACGATGGGAGGAAACGATGAACCAGGCAATGAACACCCAAGAGGTTGTAGCGGACTTCTTCGCCCATGGGTACCGGGTTTCAGGGGTTTTTCCGGTCGGCAATCAGAATCTCTCTGATGCTATCTTCGACCCCAATACCAGCTATCTGTTGATTGAGGATGCGTATCTCTCCCCCATCACCGATCCGGCGACCATCAGCGCCTACTACGAGACCATGCTGCTGGACAAGACCAACCTCGACTTCGTATTCACGATGGACCCTCGGGATGCAATGCGCCGGGATCAGCGTTACCGTGCGGGGAATATGTATGAAGCCAGCATCGCGATGACGTTGCCGTTCTTCGAACTCCAGGGCAAAACCCAGACCGTCTCCAGATCCTTCGATCCCCGCTCGTTTCTGAGCAATGAAGCGGGCGCGTTTATCACGCTGATGGACGTGACGGCCCGGTGTACGTTCCGCCCGGAGATCCAGTATCAAGGTGGGGCTGCAATCATCAGCCGGAAAAATGTGAGCTTCTTTGGAGAGAAATCAGAAACGACACCCTAGGGATCCGGCTACGTGCCGCCCTATAACGCACGATCGGGCGCCGTTGAGCGATAAGGAGAAAATATGGCCCGAGTTCTGATTATTGATGACAGCGCCGACATGCTGAGCTTGCTGCGCATGTTTTTCGAGCGCCGAACCGATCACGAAGTCATAATGACACAAAATGGCCGAGAGGGCCTGGAAAAAGCCTACCGTGAGCAGCCCGACATCGCCCTGGTGGATGTGATGATGCCGGGTATCGATGGCTATGAGGTTGTCCGTCGGCTGCGTGGAGACCCACGCACCAAGAATATGCACCTCGTCATTCTGACCGCACGCGGACAGCCTGTCGACAGGGAGGCTGCCCTTGAAGCCGGTGCCGATGCGCACCTGACCAAACCGGTCAATATGGAAGAGCTCGAGCAGACGGTCAACGATCTGCTGAATGACACGCCCCGAGTGAAAATGCCGAAGAGCGCGGTGATCCCCGTGTTGAGCCTTCGGGGAGGCATTGGCGTGTCCACCGTTGCAGTCAATCTGTCGGTGGTCTTTCAGGGACTTGCCCCGACGATCCTGTGGGATCTCTCACCAAACTCCGGTCACAGTGCGACCTATCTGGGCCTGAGGCCCACAACGCATTGGGGGACTTACCTTCAGAACAAGAGCCGACCGCTGAACTCATTTCTGCTTGAGCATCGATCGGGCATCCGCGTGCTCTGTGCACCCCCGGTTCCCCCCATCGACCGCTGGTTCACCGATTCGGATATTGAGACCGGGCTGACGGCCCTCACCAACGCCGCGCGCCTTATTGTCGTCGATATGCCACCCAGACTGACAGCCTCCGAAAGACCGCTGCTGGACCGGGCACACCGCATCGTACTTATGACCGGCGATGATCCTCCCTCTATCCAAACCACGCTGGCGACGCTCAAATCACTTCGTCCGTGGCGCGACCGTATCCTTATCGTTCACAACGCGACGGATCCGGGGAAGCACCCCAAAGCTGAGACCCTGGAACGGATGATGCGGGTACCCATCAAGGTCGATCTGCCGTATGAGCCCACCCAACAGAAGGTTATGCGCAATGGAACCCCTCTCGTCTCTCGTCAGCCACAGAGTCCGTTTGCAGCGCAAATAAGGCGTGTCGCCCAGCTCACGCTGGGGCGCTCGCTATAAGTAGAAGCGGCGGGTTTACAGGGGAAAAAAGAAAGAGCAATGCATCACAAAAAGCCCAAGAGAGAAGAGGGACGAACAGATCAGAGTGCGATACGGCCCAGCATAACCAAGAAGAGCAACCCGATGACCAAGACGTCCAAAAACAGCAGAACGGCCAACACGAATTGTTGGACCGGCTCGAGGCCGCCGATAAGGACGTCATCAAGGGAAAAGGACAGACCAGGAGAGGGAGAGTCGGTATCCTCATCCTCCTCGGCGTCAACCTGGCTGCGCAATTCTTCCATAAGCTCCAGGTCATCCTGATCCGAGGCCTGAGATTGAATCTCCGCCTGAGGTTCGGAGGGCGTCACCTCGGGCTCGGATGCACGGTCCACAGCGTCGACCGACGCCTCGCCGACCACCGGTTCCGTCCTCACGTCATCTGCCGACAGATCCCCCTCCAGGGGCTCTTCGTACTCGGACTCGTCCGCAAGCTCTCGTAACCAGTCAGGAATATCGCTCATACCTAGCCTCCAACCTATCCATAACCCAGAGAATACAACAACGGAAAGGAAAAGTCAACTTGCTCCAACCGCTGCCACGCCCTTTCTACGCCCGTGAGACCGTCGACGTCGCTCAGGACCTACTCGGAAAACTGATCGTCAGGACCCTCGAGGACGTTCAAATCGTTGGACGGATCGTAGAGGCCGAAGCCTACCGAGGGGAGAACGACCCGGCCTCTCATGCCAGCGGAGGGAAAACCGAGCGTAACGAACCGATGTATGGTCCACCGGGCTACACGTACGTCTACCTCATCTACGGGATGCACTGGATGTTGAACCTATCCGCTCATGGCGAGGATCATCCCGGGGCCGTCCTCATCCGCGCACTGGAGCCAATCGAGGGAATCGAGAGAATGCGCGACCATCGGGGCGGACGCTCACGAGCCCAACTGACCAATGGACCGGCAAAATTGGCTCAGGCCCTCGCCGTGGATGGCAGCCTGAATCATCACGACCTCTGCGATCCCAAAGAGATCACCATGATCGAGGGGGCGTTACGTCCCCGGGAGACGATCGCTACCGGCCCAAGGATCCGCGTGCCGGGTGATGCTGAAGCCAAAGCGCGCCCGTGGCGTTTTTGGATCGAGGGACATCCGTACGTCTCCAGTTGACGAACCTGCGGATCTCAGGGCCGCAGCAAGGCCAAGACGGCGACCTGACATCAGGTCGCCGTCGCTATCTTATTATCGGCCGGGATCAAGAGACCCTGCCGCCGAGCGCAGAACGTCGTACTACGCTGAGGACGGCCCAAAATGGTCGCTAAGAATCTCTTTGATCGTCGGACGCCCGATCTCCTGGAGCTCGTACCGCACACGCTCCATCGGATGCTCAATCTTCAACAACCGGGTGAGATCGATCGGCGTCCCAACCACGACCAAATCACAGGGCGTCCTATTGATAGTCTCCTCAAGATCGCGCACCTGCGCCTCTCCATAGCCCATAGCCGGCAGAACGTCGCCGGTCTGCGGATACGCTTCGTACGTCTCCAGAATGGAGTCCACAGCATAGGGCCGGGGGTCGATGATCTCACGGGCGCCAAACCGCCGTGCGGCGACGTAACCCGCGCCGTAAGTCATCTCACCATGGGTCAGCGTGGGACCATCCTCAATCACCAACACGCGTTTCCCCTGCAGACGGTCGGGATGCTCGACAAAGATCGGAGAGGCGGCCTCGATCACGGTTGCATCCGGGTTCACCTCGTGCAGATGCCGATAGATCGTCCGCACCCCCTCATAGTCCGCGGTCTCCATCTTGTTAATAATCACCACGTCAGCAGCGCGGAAGTTGGTCTCACCGGGATAGTAGGACACCTCGTGCCCCGGTCGATGGGGATCGGCGACGACAATCCACAGGTCCGGTGTGTAGAAGGGAATATCATTGTTGCCGCCGTCCCAGACAATGACGTCGGCTTCCTGTTCCGCTTGACGCAGAATCGCCTCATAGTCAACGCCGGCGTAGACGATCACGCCGCGATCGAGGTGCGGTTCGTACTCCTCACGCTCCTCGATGGTACACTTGTGGCGGTCCAGATCCTCATAGGTCTCAAAACGCTGCACAGCCTGCTTGGCCAAATCCCCATAGGGCATAGGATGGCGGATAGCAACCACGCGGTGCCCCATCGCCTGCAGTTGATCACACACGCGACGGGTCGTCTGAGATTTACCGGCCCCCGTGCGGACGGCACAGACGGCAACCAGGGGCTTTTCGCTCGTAAGCATCGTGGCCTTCCCGCCTAACAATCGGAAATCAGCACCGGCGGCGAGAACCAGCGACGCTTTGTGCATCACGTATTCGTGCGGGACGTCGGAATAGGAGAAGATCACCTGATCCACATCGTGCGTCCGGATAAGGTCGGTAATCTCACGCTCCGGATAGATCGGGATCCCCTCAGGATACAGCGAACCGGCCAGCTCCGATGGATACCGGCGTCCCTCAATATTCGGAATTTGAGTAGCCGTAAACGCGACCACGTCGTAACGATCGTTATCGCGAAAATGCGTGTTGAAATTGTGAAAATCGCGCCCGGCCGCGCCCATAATGATAACTCGAGTTTTCTCCATAGGCTTTGACTCCTGACAGAAAATTTATGACCCAGCATCTATACCTTGAGCATACGTCACTATGTCTGACAACTCAAGTGCAATTCGAAGCAACCCCCCACGAAATTCATCATATAAGTGCCGGGCCGGGCACAAAAAAGAGCCGGCCCATGCCGTCCCCACGTGGGAAGTCCAACCTCACCTGAACACAGTTCCCAATATTCTCAACGAACCGACATTAAGAGCGCACAACCTCCCTCAACGTCTCCGCAACCTCGTCCTGCTTGGGCACGAGAGCCCCCAGCACCCCGTTGACGAACCGGGAGGAACTGTCCGAACCATAGAGTTTTGCCAATTCAACGGACTCGTTGATCGCGACCTTAATCGGGACGTCGCCCACCGTAAACTCGTAGAGCGCCATCCGCAGGAGATTGCGGTCGATCACGGCCACTTGATCGAGAGGCCACTCCGGCGCATGGACTTGGATATAGCCGTCAAGATGATCCCGACACTTCAATATGCCCATGACCAGACGCCGTGCGTAGGACTCTACCCGAGCATTGATGGTATCCAACGCGCTGCAACGCTCGTGAAACACCACAATGGGCGGATGGCTGACCAGATCCACCTCATACAACGTCTCCAACGCAATGGTCCGCGAGAGTCTTCGCTCTCCCTTCATAACCAGGGCTGTCCCTTCATTGACTATGCTCAGGCTCTGACCACATCTTCGGCCTGCCGTAGACGACATCCACAATGTGCACGTCCACATAATCGACCGGCATACCGATGGTCTGTTGAATCGCCCGTGTCACCTCATACTGGACGGCCTGCCCAAGTTTCAACAGGCTATGATCGGGCCCGGCCACGATGTGAAGGTCGACGTAGACCTTACCATTCTTGACCGTCACCTCGACGGTTTTGGCCGTCTTGCTCAACAATCGCTCGACGTCACGCTCGGCAATATCAACCACACCGGGCACTTCGAGCGCCGTCAAGCGCGCAATCGTCTCAAGCACCTCGGTCTCCACGGTAACCGAACCGGGAATGCTCTGCTCCTTATCCATACGGCCCCTTTCGTGATAATCGGACGGGGATCGGAAGAATGTGGACGACGAATCCCAGTCGAATAGCCCTACCCCTCAGCATAACCGGATCGCCGCCCCTGTCAAACGCGAAGATGCGTACAAAGCATACGGGCCTCCAGAGAGGCCCGAATACACGCACGCGATCCCATCTCAATGAGGTAACACCAAACTTGACAAATCAAACCCGATCAAATTCAGCGAGCAACAGCCAAGCGTATGAGGCACCCCATCCTTTGACTTAACTTCGGCTATCAGCAAACACCGACGCTAACATTGGGCGCAGCTTAATCTTCCTCGACGTCCAAGACCTTCCGGCCCCGATAATGACCACAGTTCGCGCAAACGTGATAAGGACGCACAAGCTCCCCACATTCATCACATTCCAACAAATTGGGCATATTAGGTGACGGAAAACTATTTGATCGCCGTCGATCGCGTCGACTTCGAGGCGTTCGTCTCTTTGGTACTGGTGGCATGTTTTTTCACTCCCTTTACTCTCCAACTCACTCCTGACTTTTCCTTCAGGAGCACAAAAGCCAGTATACCAAAAAAAGACGTACTGTCAACCTTAAGAAACGCCCCAGGCTGCGCGACCAAGCAGACACTTCAGCCTGGTACCTCAATCTTGCGTATCGCCTAGCGTCCGCTCCCGCTCCGCCTCCAGGCGATGCAGCCCGTTCTCCACAACCCGCAACTCGCGGGTCAACTCCTCCTGCAAACGGCTGAGCGTATCGAAAATATACTCATCGGCGTCAGCACGCAGCTGATTCGCCTCAGCATGGGCCTTCTTCACAATAATCTGCCCCTGCCGCCGCGCATCGACCACGAACTGATGGCTGGACGCTTGCTCTTCGGCCTCCTGTCGGGCCCGCTCCAGAATCCGGTTCGCCTCTTCGCGGGCGTCCTCAATAAACGCCTCCCGCTGCTCCACCACCCGCTGGGCCTCACGCACCTGCCGGGGAACCGCTTCACGCAATTGCCCCAGGTGCCCACGGAACTCATCCTCACTGACCATACGATTCCCCAAAAATCTGGGGCACTCTTCCAAAACATATCGCTCTAATCGGTCAATCAAGAACTCAATATCCACAGCACCCTCCCTCGTCCCATTGAGATACACGGCAGGTCCGCCCAACCGTTACACACCGTCATCACCCGGGCAGCTTCACGTGTGAGCCCACAACGCTACAGAACGACGTCAAACAATAGCAGGTGCAAGTGATTATACAGTCGACAAAGCAGGAGAGCAAGCCGCAGATCGCCGGGTGTTACGCACCGGCGTCTCGCACCGCTCCGCCCGTCGTCTCACGCTTCTGTACGAGCGCGGCCTCAACCGTCGGATGGACCAACGTCGAAATATTCCCCCCGGCCATAAAGACCTCCTTGACGATACTGGCGCTCAGGAACGCGTATTCATGTCGGGTCATCAGGCAAATTGTCTCAATATCGTTGCAGAGCTGCTGATTGGTCAAGGCCATCTGGTACTCATATTCGAAATCGGAGATCACCCGCAGGCCCCGGACCAATACGCGGGCACCCTGAGATTGCGCGAAATCAACTGTAAGGCCCGAATAAGCCGAGACCCGGACGTTCTCGTACGGCTCCAGGACAGTTCGAGCCAGCGCCACGCGCTCCTCACAATTGAACATCAATCCCTTATCCGGCCGATTGTAGACACCGACGATCAACTCATCGAAGAGAGACGCAGCACGCTGGGCGATGTCCATATGCCCATAGTGAATGGGATCGAACGACCCGGGGTAGAGAGCCTTCGGCATATCAGCTCAGGTCCCCGGCTTCGGTCCAGAACTCGGCCAACCGCGGCGCCAGTTGCCCGTGGTCGGGATCGCTGAGATCTGGGTCCTCATCCAGAATCTCGCGCGCGACCTCCCGAACCTTGTGCAACATCCGGGTGTCGACGTAGGAGATCATACGGAGTTCGGGTAACCCGCTCTGACGCGTGCCCAGGAACTCGCCGGGTCCCCGCATTTGCAGGTCTTTTTCCGCCAGCAGGAAACCGTCGTTCGTCGCCTCCATCGCGCTCAACCGCTCGGCGGCCTCAGACGACCGGCTTTTGGCCAGCAAAATACAGTAGGATTGATGCGCGCCACGTCCAACGCGGCCTCGGAACTGATGGAGTTGGGCCAGGCCAAACCGCTCGGCACCATCCACCAGCATCATCGTCGCGTTGGGCACATCGATCCCAACCTCAACCACGGACGTCGCGACCAACACGTCCAGCTTACCCTTCACAAACTGCTTCATCACCCCGTCCTTCTCATCCGGATGCAGTCGCCCATGCAGGAGCCCCAGGCGCAAGTCGGGGAAAATCTCATGCTGAAGCCGCTCGTACTCATCCACAGCCGCACGCGCGTCGACCTTGTCCGAGGCCTCGACCAGCGGGTAAATAATGAACGCCTGACGCCCCTTCTTGACTTGAGCCCGAATCTGAAGGTACGCACGCTCGCGATCTCTCGGTGAATAGACCCGCGTGCGCACAGGTTGGCGTCCCGGCGGCATCTCGTCCAGGACGGAGACGTCAAGATGCCCCCAGACCGTGAGCTCGAGCGAACGAGGAATCGGCGTTGCGGTCATCACCAGGAGGTGCGGATTGGTCCCCTTCTCGCGCAAGGTCCCCCGCTGCTCCACCCCAAACCGATGTTGCTCGTCGATAATGACCAGCGCCAGGTCGTCAAACGCGACCTCATCTTGAATGAGCGCGTGGGTTCCCACGACGACCTGAAGCGAGCCATCGGCCAATCCCTGATAAATGCGCGTCCGTTCCTCGCCCTGCGTACTCCCGGTCAACAACGCCACCGAGGGTTGGGGGTCCGGCAAGGATGCAAACAGCTCAGCGAGGCTCTGGTAGTGCTGTTCCGCCAGAATCTCGGTGGGCGCCATCATCGCAGCCTGGAAGCCCGACTCGGCGACCAGACTCATCAACAAGGCAGCAACAACGGTCTTCCCGGATCCTACATCCCCTTGCAGCAAACGGTTCATCGGTTGTCCCGAGGCCAGATCCTCCAGCATCTCCTGAAGGGAACGCATCTGAGCGTCCGTCAACTGATAGGGCAACGCATCGATCAAAGCCTGGATACGCGGCTCAGGCGCGTTCACGACAACGCCGGGTTTGGACTTCCAGCGTAGCTTCTCACGGAGCAGCCCAAGCTGCAGATAGAGCGACTCCTCAAACGCGTGGCGCCGCCTGGATGCCCCAAGATGCTCCGGGCTATCGGGAAGATGAATGCCCCAGAGCGCACGGTCGATCGTAAGCAGCCCGTGCTCCAATCGCAGGTCATCGGGCAAGCCCTCCGGCACCCGATGGGCCCACGTCGACAACGCGCGCCGCATCGTTTTGCGCATCACCGTCTGAGTTAGCCCCTCGGTCAGCGGATAGATCGGCTGGATTCGGGCATTGGTGAGCTCCTCGACGCCGACCTCCTCCCACTGCGGATTCGTCATCGTCAAATGCCCCAGATACTCGTCGATCTGACCGCTCACCAGGATCTCCATCCCCTGCTTGATACGTGATCCCAGATACGCTTGATTGAACCACGTAACCTTGATCGTGCCCGTGTTATCGGAGAGAATCGCCTGGAAGATAGCCTGCCCGTTTCGGGTCCGCCGCCCGCCGGCCTCCCAGACATTGGCCAACAGACTCACCCGTTCCCCATACTCCAACTGGTTGATCGTCTTGAGCTGCGAGTAATCCTCATAGCGATTCGGATAATGGCGCAGCAAATCGCGGATGGTTCGAACCCCCAGGTTAGCGAAGTCGCTCGCTCGCGAATCACCGATCCCCGAGATCTCCTGGACAGGCGCGTCAAGTCCGCGACCTTCCTTGCTCCCCACCGCTGCCTCAGCGGGTTCGGGAGCCGGGGGCTCCTCATCCACCACTTCCGGTTCGGTCTCACGCTCCTCATCAGGCTCCTCTTGAGCGACGACAGGCCCAGTATCAGGAGCTTGAGGTTTCTCCCCGTGCGGGCCGGTGTGCAGAAGCGCCCGCAGGGCGGTGAGAATATCCGGGCGCGCCTCACGGTCTGCCGACGTGTAGCTTTTCATTCTCTTCACAACGTCGTCAATCCAGGGCTCCGAGGACGGACCGAATATGTTCAACGCTTGCTTACGCCACGTCTTGGCATAGCGAGAAAGTCCCCCGGCAACCGCATGATCTTGATACTCGTAATCTCGTTCTTCGAGCTCGAGCATCTTGTTAAGCGTCTCAAGAGGTCTAACCATCGTTTCTCCCAACTTGACTCTTCGCGGATCAATCATCACTCCGGGCGTTGTAGATGTAGAAACCCACCCGTCGTGTCAAGATTGTCCAGGACAACAGATAACAAAACTCGTCTAACTGATCGATAACGCAACGCGGGACGGCCTCAGCACCCACCGAGATCATCCCACGACGCCCGTCACAGATCCCGTGTCTCCGCAGCCCGCACCATCGCCACCCCTAGGCCACCCGGCCCGATATGGGTCGCAAAGACGGCGCCCACGTCAATCACAGGAAGCTCGCCCTGATCGACGAGAGCGGACAGCGGCTCGTACAGGCGGGCAATCACCTCATCACAGGCCCGAGAATGCAGGAGAGCCAATCGTGTAAAAGGCTGCCGGTCTCTCACCAACGCCACAAGACGCGTAATCGCCCGCCGGTAGGTCCGAACACGCGAGATGAGATGGGCTTCCCCGCGCTCAAACGTAATCAGCGGCTTGACCTTCATCAAGTCTGCCATGTGTCGGGTCACCCGACCGATGCGCCCACTTCGCTGCAGGTGCTCCAACGAGTTGAGCACGCCAAAGACAAGTGTCCGCTGGCGAATCTCATCCAAAGCGCGTAATACATCAGCGACGGGCACTCCTCGAGCCAGGAGCTCAGCCGCACATATCACCAGCCATCCCGTCCCCATCGAAACCTGGCGGGAGTCGACCACGTGAACACGAACCTCCGCACACTCACTCGCTGCCAGCCGGGCATGATTATAGATGCTACTCACGCTCCCCGCCGTAAAGATGCCGATCACAACCTCAGCGCCCTTAGCCGCCAGGGAGGTATACGCACGGAGAAACTCCTGAGGTGGCGGCGCGGCCGTGGTAAGATCTCCATTCCGACGTGAGAGCTCCTGATAGAACCATTCACGATCGAAGGACGCATCCTCACGATACGTCTGGTCCCCCAAGGTCAGGTAGATGGGCATCACGTCGATGTCAAGCCGACGAACCAAGGACTGCGGAATATCTGCCACGCTGTCCGTGATTAATCGAACACGGCGGCTCATTCCTAACGCCACGAACCTTCGTACACGACCAGTCCGATCCCCTCCGGCCCAATATGAGAGGCCAGAATGGGATCGTAGGTGATGATCGGGATGTCAATCCTCGGTGCCCCCTGCTCAAGTCGCTCTCGAAGTTTGAGGGCCTCTTCCCGGGGTTCTTCATGGCTCTGAAAGATGACCAATTTCTTGACCCGGGAAAACTCGGAGGCGAATTCGACCAACTTATCGAGCGCACGATCGGACCGCCGGCTCTTTTCCAAGGGCATCATGTCCCCCTCCTCCACCTCGATGAAGGGATGAATCTTGAGCATAGCACCGAGAATGGCCTGCATCGCGCTGAGCTTACCGCTACGATAGATATAGTCCAGCGTATGAGAGACCATCACCACATAAATCCGGGGAATCATGCCACGAAGACGCCGTACGATCTCCGAAAGGGGAATATCACCCTGCTGGATCATGACCCCCGCCTGCTCGACCAGAAACCCCAGGCCCACCAGAATCGTCTGTGAATCCAGGATCGTGATATCACAGCGTCCCATAAAATCGCGCGCAGCGAGGCGGGCATTTCGGACCACCGGGCTCAAGTGCCGGGAGGAGAGCAAGACCAACATCCGATTCGTGCGGTAGAGCGACCGTTCAAACACCGCTCTGAAGTCATCCGGAGACGGCCCAACGATGTTGACCTCACTACGCGAGCGTTCCAGCTCCCGCAGTAGATCTAGGTTTCCGGGAGTCTGTTGGTCGTAGAAGAAAGTCTTGCCCCCGGCTTCCGCGACGATCGGCAGCACCGTGACATCCAGCTCACGCAGACGCTCAGTGGGTAGAAAAGCCGTACCATCCGTGATAAGTTGAATCATAGAATTCCCAGCCACACACACTCTCCTGACGTCTAGAAATCAACAACAGACCAACCCGTCATGCCCGATCCCAATCTAGAAATGATCAATAAGTGCTATTCCGCCGCAAACTACAAACTATTCCGCCGAAAGAATATAAGGATAATGCGGTTGTCCACCCTCGACGACCTCAAACTCTAATTCAGGATACTCATTCATCAACTCTTCAACGAGCTGATCTGCCTCAGGTCCCTGAATCTCGCCCCCATAGTAGAGTGTCACGAGCTCGCGATTCTTGAGATCCACCTCGGCCAGCAACCATCGGACGGCCTCACCGAGGGAGCGGGCACTGACGACCAGTTCATCCTCCAGCAGACCGATGGCATCTCCCTCCTGGACGCGTACGCCGTTGAAGCGCACGTCCCGGGTCGCCCACGTGATCTCACCGGTGATGACATCGCTTGCATAGCTCATCATCGCGTCCACATTCTGATCCAGGGACGCGTCCTGGTCCAAAGCCAGCATCGCGGACACCCCCTGTGGAATCGTACGGGTCGGCACAACCCTCACGTGCTTCTCGCTGACCTCGGCCGCTTGCTCAGCTGCCATCAGGATATTCTTATTATTGGGTAAAATCAAGACCTCATCGGATACAGCCAAATCGACGGCTTCCAATAACTGCGCAGTGCTTGGGTTCATCGTCTGCCCCCCCTGAACCACCGCAGTGGCCCCCAGGCTGCGGAAGACGTTGGTCAATCCATCGCCCGATGCCACCACGATGACACTGATCCTGGGCGGGGGTTGATTGGCCAGCATTACCGGAACGTCCGGCACGGGCTCGCCACCTTGCCGAGAAGCGGCATAGGCCCGGTATTGGGCCTCCATATCCTCAATTATGACGTCGCGCAACGACCCCTGGCTCGACCCATAGCTGATCGGAGCGCCAGGATCCGCAACGTGGACGTGAACTTTGATCAAATCGGAATCCCCAACCGTGAGCGGACAATCGCCCATCGTCTCGATCTCGGCACGAATCGCGTTCACGTTCATATCCTGACCGGTGATGATAAACTGAACGTCGTAAGGATATGCGCTGTCAAATTCGAGTGCGCCGACCTCCTCGTGAGGCTCCCAATCAAAGTCCGCGTGAACGCGGTCGGACTTATCAACCTCAGGACTCAGCTCATCCACCGGAAGTCCCTTCATATGTCGTAACATCCCTTCAAAGATCACGCAGAGCCCCTGACCTCCAGAATCCACCACGCCGGCCTGTTTCAAAACCGGCAACAGACTTGGCGTACGATCCACCGACGCTCGAGCATGATCCACGATACCCTCAAAAAGCGCTAACAGGTCGGTATCCTCAACTGGGGTATCCGCACTGTAACTCTCGCTGTAGTCCGCAACATCACGGATCACCGTAAGGATCGTGCCCTCGACAGGCTTAACAACCCCTTTGTACGCGGTATCCGCCGCAACCTGAAGCGCGCGCGCCATCAGATCAACGGTCAAATCCGCATGACCATCAATGCCATAGGCCAAGCCCCGCAGAATCTGAGAGAGGATAACCCCCGAGTTCCCACGCGCACCCATCAAGGCCCCATGGGAGAGCTGCTGCATAAAACGCCCGACGTGGGCTTCCTCACTCTTGTCAACCTCTTCCCAGGCGGACTTCATCGTCAACGCCATATTGGTGCCAGTATCACCGTCCGGTACAGGAAACACGTTCAGTGCATTGACCGATTCCTGATGCTGCCGCAACCACGATAAGGACGCGTGTATCATTGGCTTGAGTTCGTGCCCGTTCAGAACGTGAATTCTCTGACCATCCTCGGTTCCCACTACACAACCTCCCCTACTCAAAATCGCTGACGCGCAAGGCGTGGACGTGCACGTTCACTTCAACGACGGGCAATTCCAGCGCTCGCTCGACCTGATACTTCACGACCTGTTTGATGCTATGCGCGACGGTGGAGATCCGAGTCCCGTACTCAACGACGATATACAGATCGATAACGATCTCGCCATTCTTAACCACCACCTCGACCCCGCGCTTGCGATCCGTCGAGAGAATATCAACGAGCCCGGTCGCAAAATTCTTGGGCACGGTGCCGACGACCCCATAGCACGTCTGCACGGCCTCATTCACGATAGAAGCGATGGCAGCCTGCGCAACATCGATCTTACCTCTAGCCTCGATCTTATCTGTCATCCACTCCTCCGGTAGTATATCCTTCTTACCCACCTGTGTACGCACTTTCAGATCCAGTCCTGACCCGACGACTCTCGTTCAAAATCCCTACCCCTTAACAGCCTCAGGGTTGCGTCTCCGCCCCTTTGTGGTATGATTCATTCGTCATCAACGTAGAGAGGTGAACTATGGCAAAATGTGAAATTTGTGGCAAAGGCCCTATGTTTGGGCAAAGTGTGAGTCGCTCCAAGAAAGCAAGTAAGCGTATGTTCCGCCCCAACATCCAACGCAAGCGCGTGATGATTGACGGCGAGTATAAACGTATCCATATTTGCACCCGTTGCTTACGCACGTTGTCACACAAGGCGTAACGTTCGGCTCACCATTTGAACGATCAGAACTTCAGAATCGGCCCTCGAAGCCCATCCGGGCAGGGGGCCGATTCGCATTAGGGACGGACACCCCGAAGCGCCGCTTCCCGCAACGCCCGAACCGACGCTTTCACACCGCCATCCGCACCGTAAATCGCGGACCCCGCAATCAACGTGTCGGCACCATGAGCCACAACCGAGGGAGCGGTGTCCGTATTGATTCCCCCGTCGACCGCAATCCAGGCAGAGGATCCCGCCTCATCAAGCATGGCCCGAATCGCCGCAATCTTCCCCAGAACCTCCGGAATCAGGGTCTGCCCACCAAAACCCGGGTTCACCGTCATCACCAACACCACGTCGACCAGAGGCAACACATACCGCAGTACAGATTCAGAGGTATGAGGATTCAACACGACGCCAGCCCGTACGTCAAGCTCACGGATGTTCTGCAGGGCTCGGTGAAGATGGGGGGTCGCCTCGGGATGAACCATCAAGGCATCGGCTCCAGCATCAGCGAAAGCCTGCAAGTAGCGTTCGGGCTGCTCAATCATAAGGTGAACGTCGATTGGCAGAGACGTAACTCGCCTGACAGCGGACACAACCAACGGCCCAATCGTGATATTCGGCACAAAATGTCCGTCCATAACATCGAGGTGAATCACATCTCCACCCGCAGCTTCCGCTTCCTGCACCTGCTCGCCAAGCCGGGCAAAGTCCGCTGAAAGAATTGAGGGTGCGATCCGGATAATTCTGCTCATAACCCTATCATCATACATCGGATAGCAGAAAAATCAACCGGAACTCATCCTTCGTACGCGAGCTTATCACCCTATCGTGACAAAGAGCGTAGCATTCGAACGCCGATTTGAGCATTAAAAAAACGTTACAAATCAGTAACAGCGCGTAAGAAGTATTGACGCCACCCCTGCCCAGTGATACCCTTGAAATAGACATCACACTCTACACGACGCACTTCCAATTCACCTCACGGGTGTCAGACGCGGGGAAAGGGGAATACCTTATGTTTCGAGATCGAATTCAAGCGCACTATGAGTCACTTTCACCTCGGTTCCGCACGCTAGCCGACTTCATCCTGGAGAACACACTGGACGTGGGATTCCTGACTGCGACCGCCCTGGCCCGGCGGGTGGGCGTCGATCCGGCGACAGTTGTACGATTCTCACAGGAAATCGGCTATTCGGGCTTCCGAGAGCTCTCACGGGAGATCAAAGCGTACATCAACGACCAATTGGCCCTGCGGTATAAGAAAGGAGAGCCGGAAAAGCCCGGGATGGCCGGTGAAATCACCCGCCTGATGAATGAGTTGAGCGATCGCATTCTGGATATGAAAGTGGAAGCCGATCAACTCGCCGAGGTTGTGGCGTCCATCCGCGCAGCGAAGCGAATCCTGGTGACGGCTTCCGACATTGATTATGGCGTGGCTACGCTATGGACCGCCTACCTGCAACTCATCGGATTGCCGGTTAACAGCACACCGGTCGATCCCGGACGGGCGGCCTTGGCTCTGCGTGAACCGAAAAAGGGTGACCTGATCGTCGCCATTTCGTTTGGCCTGGGATCGGGGCTGGAGCTTGGGCATATGCTCAGTGCGGCCCGAGAATGGGGAGTGCAGACGATTTCAATCACCGCCAGCCCCACGTTGCTTCCCGCTCGGGAGGCGGATCTGAATATCTCCGTCCCCAGCAGGACGCCACGGGGATATCCATCCTTTGACACCGTCGTCGCTGTGCTATCCATCCTGTGGCAAGCGCTTATCAAGGCCGACGAAGCATCCAGTGACCTTACGCTCAAAACCTCGATAGATCGGATGATGCAGTTAATTGAGCAGAAGGAGAAGGTCCCAACCTACGACAGCGCGGCGTTACAGCGCCTGTGGGATCAGGGCCCAGAAGAGGACTAGCGTTCAGCAGCAAAGCCGGGTCATCCGACAACCTTTGCCGTCGGATAACGTGAGCTCAGGTCAGGGCTGAGCGTCGCCACTCTGCTCCGGTGGGCTCCACGAGGGCAGCGCCTCATAGGAACGGGGCCAGGACTGCGCGTAAAACGTAAGGGAATCCGGAAGGGCACGTTGCCACATCTCGTCGACGTGCCCACCCTCGTGCACCTGATACGTCACATCAAGGCCCTTCTCCTGCAGCAGGTCGCGGAGCGAGATAGCACCGGCTCGGGCCCAATCAGCGTCCCCTGCGTCGAGGTAGAATTGGAGACCGGACATGTCCTCGGACGCCAGACGATAGGGATCGTACTGCGGAAGTGGCCGGTTGAGCGCCAGCGCCGGGCTGTGCGCCCCCACCCGTCCGAAGACATCCTGATGCCGCATCGCGATCTCCAGGGCCCACACTGCCCCCCGGGAGATCCCACCGACGGCACGACCCTCAGGATCGTGCCAAGTACGATACTGCGCATCAATCAAAGGAACCAGTTCCGCGACGACAAACCCCTCAAAAGATCCGGGGCCCCCGCTGGAGTTAACGTAGAGCCCATCCTTATCCACGCCGGGCATGACAATAATCATCGGACCGACCAGCTCGCGTCCGCTCCAGTCATCCGACAACCGGCCCATCCCCAGGTTCATCCAATGCCACTCGTCCATAGGCCAGCCGTGGAAGAGATAGACCACGGGGAAAGCGCGCGTGCGGTACTGCGCATAACACGGGGGCAAATGAACCAGATAATGAACCGTCTCACCCATCGCCTCACTCTGGACAGCCCCGGTCTCCGTCCGACCCCTGAGATAAGGACAGATCAAGGGCGTGGGAGAGGCCTCGGGCGTGTTCGTCATCATAGGGGAAGGCGTCAGAGGCGGCGTCCCCGCATCCTCTTCCCCAGAGGGCGGCGGATCGACGGTTGGTACCGTCGAAGCCTCGGTCGTCGGCGTCATCAGGACGGTGGAAGGCGCCGTCGCGGCTTCGGCCTGACATCCCACCACCACGAACGCTGCCAGAAACAGCAGCGTCCTGACGATAAGCAGACGATTCTCATTGACGTAGCGTACAACGCACTTGATCAATTCGTTATCCCTTGAATGACCCACAAACTCCCAGTTTAGCATTTTGCGACGTCCAGTCAAACTTGACGCTCCCAAAAAACACAAAAAAGGCCCAGGATGATCCTGGACCTCACCACGGGGGGGATACCCGCACACGTCCCCCTTACACACAGAAAAGAGCTTCTTGGCGATGACCTACTCTCCCGGGGGGCTGCCCCCCAAGTACCATCAGCGCTGGTGAGCTTAACTACCGGGTTCGATATGGATCCGGGTGTGCCCTCACCGCTCCGATCACCAAGAAGCTCTCATTCTCACTTCTCTTAACTACTTATTCTCTTTTCAAGCTCGCGACGTACTCTAAAAAGCGCCCAACTCTCCGTATTACTTGAAGAAGTCCTCGGCCATTAGTACGGGTCAGCTTCACACCTTGCGGCGCGTCTACCTCCCGCCTATCTAACTAGTCGTCTCCTAGCGGCCTTACTCCCTATTACGGGATGGGGGACCTTGTCTTGGGGCAGGCTTCCCACTTAGATGCTTTCAGCGGTTATCCTTGCCGGACCTGGCTACTCAGCTATGCACCTGGCGGTACAACTGACACACCAGAGGTCCGTCCACCCTGGTCCTCTCGTACTGAGGGCAGCTCCCCTCAAGTCCCCTACGCCCACAGCGGATAGAGACCGACCTGTCTCACGACGGTCTGAACCCAGCTCGCGT
>DAOTTS010000050.1:0-32159 GCA_034437735.1 Anaerolineae bacterium | reverse complement strand
GCCGCGAAATACTCCTGCAGCAGTTGGTGATAGAAACGCACGGTGGACTTATCCCCATCCAGCAGCGTCGCACTGGTCGCCAGATACAGGATGCGCTCCGGGTCACCATTCAACGCTGATCGCTGTACGTGAGCTTTCGCCCACGATCGCTCAACGGTCGTCCCCTGGCCCCGTTCCGCCTGCATCGCATAGGCCAAGCTCGCCAGCGCTTTTTCCTGCCGCCTGGCTGCAATCCATCGCTCCGGATGCCGCTCCTTCTCCCGCGCCAGCAGCACGTCCACGAAGGCCCGGAACACCCGCGCGCGATTGGTCGGGATCCGCTCCTGCGCCCCCACATACACCTGCACGGTCATGCGAAGCAAATAGGGATTCCGTCCCATGGCCAGTAGCGGGGGTAGCTCTCTCCGAAATCGTCGCCATAACTCAGCCTCAGACAACCACCCCACCCATCCAGGCGGATCAGGCAGCTGCTCCGCCGTCCAGAACGCATCCCACGCCCCGCCCGCAGACCGCCAGGCTTCCCACAATGCCTCGATTGCCTCTCCCCCGGCCATACGCCAGAAGAGCCGCTCGCCGGCTACGTCACCCAGGTAGTTGCGCAGAAAGGTCTGGATCCGGGCCTCATCCAGCGGCGTGACCTCAATCCTCTGCAGCCGTTTCAGCTTGACCACGTAATCCAGGGGACGGCAGGTGACCACCACGATCTCATCCACGTACCGATCCAACTCCGCTTGAATGCTCGCCACCCGCTCGGCTTGATCCATGTGCGGCATCTCGTTCAATCCATCCAACAGCAGGATCAGCCGGCCTGACGCACGGTAGCTCTCCAGGTAGGAAGCTAAGGGGCCGAGATGGCGGCGGAGAAAATCCCGAAATGGTTCGGCCGCCGTGTACTCGCCTAACCGCACGAAGACCGACAGGGGCGCGTGCGGGTTTTCCAGAGCCGCTTCCGCATAGTCGTAGGTCAATCGCCACAGCGTCGTGGTCTTGCCGCTGCCCGGATCGCCCAGCAGGATGATGCGCCGGTGCGCCCGAATCGCCGTCCGCAGGTCGTCCACCGGCTCCCGGCGCACCTCGGTCCGGGGGCCGAAGCCGTGCTCGACCAGCTTCTCGAACTCCGGGGGGAGGAAGGGGTCCGCGTGATCAAAGAGGGAGCCGTTCATGACGGCCTCGCGCACCTCGGCGATCCCCGCCAGGGGCGTGTAGCGTTCGCGCCACCGCTCGTACCGGCTCACCAACCCGTGGAGATAGGCCCGTTCTCTATCCCGGACGTTCTCCCCTCGTACGATAACTGTGTTGTTGATAACCTGGACGTGGTTATGATCCCCGATGACGTTGCCATCACCGTCAACAAAAATATCCGCCATAGGTGCAACGCTCCCGGCTCTCGTCTATTTCTCTGAAAGAAAAACCTGCAACGAGTATACCCTATCTTCCGAAATTGCGACAGGCGGTTCAGGATAACGCGTCAGTGTAACGGAGACGGCCAACACGCGACCATCAGATTATCCGTCATGCTTCACTTCTCGTTCATCATGACGTGTTAGTGTAAAGGGGAGGCAAAGGAGTACCTACCGTTCAGCCATTAACCACGGTTTTAGAAGAAGCCAACACAGACAATCAAAAAATCTGTGAAAATCTGCGTTAATCTGTGGACAAAAAAGACCGCGAACGCGGCAGCGAACGCTTGCCGGTTTTCGGCCCTTCGTGGTATACTAAGGGTTAAGCACGTACGGGCTGACCAAACGGAACCACACACGACGAACCGAGGCCCAATCGACGATAAACCGATGACTGAAAGGCGACCACGGAGCGTGACCTCACGCAGGAGGTAAGCGATGAACCATTTCCTCACCCTATCCGATCTCACACCGGACGAGATGCACCACATTCTGAACCTTGCCACGGAGATCAAAAGCGCGTGGCAGGCGGGCGACCCGACGCCGTATCTGCAAGGAAAGGTGCTCGGCATGATCTTCCAGAAGCCCAGCCTGCGCACCCGCGTCTCCTTTGACGTGGCGATGCTCCAGTTGGGCGGCAACGGGCTCTACCTCTCCCCCAACGAGATCCAGTTGGGCAAGCGTGAGAGCGTCGCCGACGTCGCCCGGGTCGTCTCCCGGTACGTCGACGTGGTCATGGCCCGCGTCTTCGGCCACTACGACGTGGTCGAGCTAGCCAAGTACGCGACCATCCCGGTCATCAACGGACTCTCGGACTACGCGCACCCGTGCCAGGGGATCGCGGACTTCCTCACCATCCTGGAGCACAAAGGGGGATTCGAGGGCAAGACGCTGGCTTACCTGGGTGACGGCAACAACGTCTCCACCTCCCTGCTCTTCGGGGCCGCCCTGGTCGGCATGGACTTCACCATCGCCACGCCGAAGGGCTACGAACTGCACCCCGCCGTCTGGGCGATGGGGGAGAAGCTCGCCGCCGCCACCGGCGTGACACTCACCGCCACCTACGATCCCGTGGCCGCAGCCACCGACGCCGACGTGATCTACACCGACACCTGGACCTCGATGGGCCAGGAGGAGGAGGCGCAGCGGCGCCGGGCCGTCTTCCCGCCCTACCAGGTCAACGCGGAGATGCTGTCCTACGCCAAGGACGACGTCATTGTCATGCACTGCTTGCCTGCGCACCGGGGCGAGGAGATCACCGACGCCGTCGCCGACGGGCCGCACGCCGTGCTCTTCGATCAAGCGGAAAACCGGCTGCACGGTCAGAAAGCCATTCTCGTCTGGGCGCTGGACGCCCAGCCCTAGGCGCCGGGCTTGGGCCGTCAAGACAGCATACGAGGATGTTGACAACGTGAGCACCAGGGTTACGCAGGTTCCGTCCGGACCGAGGCCCGGACATTCAAGCGTCCATCGCACATAGGGGGTACCCGTGCCAGGCAACCGCCTTCGCTTCGAAGAAGCCATTCAAAAAGCCAACGACTTTGTCTGGGCTGAGCAGTGGAACGACGCCATCCAGGCCTACCGCCGCGCGCTGAAAGAGGCCCCGGAGAACGTCTCCGCGCTGATGGGCTATGCATGGGCGCTGCTGAACAACGAGGATCTGGACGAAGCGGTCGAGGTCTACGAGAAGCTCACGAAACTGAGCCCCGAGGATCCCGGCCCCTTCGAACGCATCGCGGAGATCGCGCGGGAGCGCGAGGAGAGCGACAGGGCGAGGACGATGTATCTCGCCGCCGCGGAGCGGTACGGCAGCCAGGACCTACGGGCCAAACAGACCGCCGCCCTGGAGTCGGCGCTGACCCTCGATCCCCACAACGCAGACGCGTGGGACCAGCTGCTCGAACTCTACCGGACGCAGCGTAATATCAACCGCGCCATCCTGGCCGCGCTCTGGCTCTGCTATCTCATCCAGGATTCGGATCGGGACCGCGCCATCGAGGTCTGCCGGCAGATGCAGGCGTTCGTGCCGCACGAGCCCCGCATCGGGCGGACGCTGATGATGCTGCAGAGCAGCCGCGCGCTCCCGGAGCCCCCGCCGTTGGGCGCCGAGGATTTCACCCAGGAGGAGGAACTGACCGTCAACCCGGAGGAGGAATCCGGGACGCCGGTCGAGATCGCCCGGCAGCGCGCCCTCTCCAAACTAGCCGAGACGATCTTCGCCGAGACCAAGCCCGAGGTCCCCGGTCTCTCCCAGACCGAGGTCGATCTGCTGATCAGCAAGGCCGTCGATGCACAGACGCGTGGGGACCTCGAACAGGCCGTGCAGGCCTACGAGCGCCTCGTCGACGCCGAGGTCTCGATGTCCTCCATCCACTTCAACCTGGGGCTGCTGTACAAGGAGCAGATGCACTTTGACAACGCCATCGAACAGCTGGAGGCCTCACGCTCCGATCCCGAATACGTATTGGGCAGCCACTTTGCGCTGGGGCAGTGCTACCAGGCCAAGGGCGATTTCAAGGAGGCCCTCACGCACTTCTTTGAAGCGGTCAAGATCGTCGACATCGCAACCATCGAACGGGAACACGTCGATGACCTGATCCGCGTCTACGAGGGTCTGGCCCAGACGCTGGTCAACGCCGGCGTGCCGGAGCAGGCCAAGAAGGTCAGTGAGATGCTGGTTGATTTTATGGGCCAGCGCGGATGGGAGGACGGGGCGGTAAAAGCCCGCGAGCGGCTGGATCAGTTGGCGCGAACGGGAACGGTCCTCAGCCTGGCGGAGCTGGTCAGCCTGCCGGACTCGGACGTTGTGATGCGCTCCATCGCGCTGGCGCAGGAGTACCAGCGGCGCAAACGGCTCCATCAGGCGCAGGAGGAGCTCTACCACGCTATGAGTTACGCGCCGGATTATCTGCCCCTCCATCATCTGCTGGGCCAGATTCTCAAAGAGAATGGACACATCGATGAGGCGGTGAGGAAATTCGGCGTGATCGCGAAGACCTACGAGATTCGGGGCCAGACGCCCCAGGCCCTGGCGACGTACGAGCAGGTGCTGGACCTCTCCCCGCTCAATATCCCGGTGCACCAGCGGGTGGTCGAGCTCCAGATTCAGCACGGACGCATCGACGACGCCCTGATGCAGTATCTGCAGATATCCGATGCGTACTACCAACTCGCGCAGCCGGCCCGGGCCCGGGAGGCCTATGAGGAGGCCCTGCGCCTGGCGCCGCGCGGATCGTCGGAGAAGCAGTGGAAGTTGAGGATCCTGCATCGCATCGCGGACCTGGACATTCAGAGCCTCGATTGGATCCAGGCCACCAAGGACAATGAGGAGATCCTCAACATCGCCCCCAACGATGAAAGAGCCCACCTGGCGCTCTACCGGCTCTATCCGAGGACGGGCCGGCCCCATCTGGGCATCAACGCCCTGGACCGGCTGATCCGGCAGTACCTGAAAACCAGGAAGGTGGACAAGGCGCTCGCCGTGCTGGAGGATCTGTTGGACGGCGACCCGGACAGCATCCCGCTCCAGGCTCGGGCCGCGCAGCTCTATTTGAATATCGGGGAGCGGGACAAGGCCCTGGCCCATCTGGACGTCCTCGGTGACCTGCAGCTCGAAGCCGGGCAGAAGGACGCGGCCGTCAAGACGATCGAGGCGATCCTGGCCTTGGACCCGACCAACCGCGAGGCCTATGAAGACCTGTACCGGGAGATCACGCATCGCGAGCCGCCCGGCTCCAACTAAAGGCCGCCGGCCGGCTTAGCTCTATAATCGATGTCGATCCGGTCTCAGGGTGAGGGTTTGGAATCGTTGTGTCTCTCGCAACAGGCTTGAGGGACACTTATGTGAATCGGATACTATGTGGGACCTGACTTGGTTATTGCAGCGGATATCCTGGACGGATATCCTAGATATATGCTTGGTCGCTATACTCCTTTTCTGGATCTTCTACGCCATCCGTGGCACCCGGGCGGTGCCCCTGGTCCGTGGGATCACGGCCCTGCTGATCTCCCTGACCCTTCTTACGCGCGTCATCGAGCTGCGCGCCTTCTCCTGGCTTATCGAGCAGCTCCTGCCGACGATCCTGCTGGGCATTCCGGTGGTCTTCCAGCCGGAGCTGCGCCGGGCCCTGGAACAACTGGGACGGGGGCGCTTCCTCATCCTCACCCAGACCGACACAGAGCGCCTGGTCGAGACCATTGAAGCGGTGGTGGAGGCAGCGGAGCACATGGCGGACCGACATATCGGCGCGCTGATCGTCTTCGAGCGCCAGACCGGACTGCAGGAGTACGTGGAGACCGGCATCAACCTGGACGCCGAGGTGAGCCCGGAGCTGCTGATGACGATCTTCGATCATCACACGATTCTGCACGACGGCGCAGTGATCATCCGGGAGGGACGGGTCGTCGCCGCCTCGTGCGTCATGCCCCTGACGGCGGCCTTCCTCGCGGACCGAGAGCTGGGGCTCCGCCACCGGGCCGCCATCGGGATCACCGAGGACGCCGATGCCGTCTCCGTGGTCGTCTCCGAGGAGCGGGGGACCATCTCGCTGACCCATAACGGGCGCATCATCCGGGATATCGCCCCCAAACGCCTGGAATCGATCCTGCGGGCGTTCCTGCTGCCCCGGAAACGGAAGGGTGAGGGCCTGTTACCCTGGCTGCGCCGCGTTCGACCGCCCAATCTGGGCCGGGAGACGGGGTCATGAGCCGGCGGATCTTCTCCAACCTGGGACTCTTTCTCTTCTCGCTCCTGCTGGCTTTCTTCTTCTGGGCGGTGGCGACCGAATCCGAGGATCCTACCAAGAAGGAGACACTGGCAAGCTCTGTCGAGGTCGAGATTGAGGGGCTGCCCGAGGACCGGGTCACCTACGACGCCGGCAATATGCGGGTGCTGGTGACCGTCAGGGCCCCGACGTCGATCTGGAACAATCTGCGTTCGGACGACTTCCACGCCTATATCGACCTCTCGGATGTCCCTACCGGTACCTTCGAGGTCCCAATCCAGGTGGAGCTCAGATCCGAACCGACCGAGGTCACGGAGATCAGCGACATCAGTCCCGGAACCGTTCAGATCACCGTTGAGGAGCTGGCCGAAAAGGACGTTCCGGTGACGGTGAACATTCAAGGCACCCCGGCGGTGGGGTTCGTGATGAATGCCTACGAGACGGTCCCCCAAACCGTGCGCGTTCGGGGGCCGGCGTCCTTCGTCCAGCAGGTCGTCAAGGCCCAGGTCGTGGTCTCTGTAAACGACAAACAGGGTGACGTCCGGAGTGACTACCAGGCGGTCCCGCTGGACGAGAATGACAACCCGGTCTCCCAGGTTGAGATCGCTCCCAAAACGGTGACGGTCAACGTGCCGATCGAGCCGCTGGGATACCTGCGCGACCTCGCGGTGACGCCGGCCCTCCAGGGCCAGCCGGCGCCCGACTACCGCGTCTCCAACCTGGTGGTCAGGCCCCCGGTGGTGAAGGTCTTCGGCCCACCGGAAGCTGTCAGAAAGACCTCCGGCTACTTACAGACCCAGCCCATCAATCTGACCGGGATCACGCAGAGCATCACCACGCCGATCGGGCTCCAGATGCCCGAGGGGCTGACGATCGTCGACCCGCCCCGCGCGCTGGTCTCGGTCACGCTCAGGATCGAGGTCATTCGGAGCGGGCTGACCCTCGAGGTGACTCCCACCATCCGGGGCCTGAGCGAGACCCTCAGCGCGACGGTGGAGCTGGACAAGATCGTGGTCATCCTCAACGGTCCGCTGTCCATTATGGAGACGCTGAACACCGAGGAGGACGTCCAATTCGTCCTGGATTTGACCGGACTGGATCCCGGCGATTACTCCCTGGTGCCTGACATCACCGTGCCCAGTCAGGTCGTGATCGAGAACGTCATCCCGGAAGCGGTGCCGGTTCAGATCGTGAAAAAGTCGGGGGAGGAAGATACGGCGGAGACGGGGCCATAGCCCTTTCAACGCTCAACGTGCCCGGCAGTTTTGCCAGGCACGTTGTCCTTCCCATACCCACGACGCACGACCGCCCGTGCGTCCACGCACACTCACTCAGACGCGGTCACCCCCGCCTGCGCCAGCCCCTCCTTCATCGCGTTCAGAGCGAGAAGTGCGCATTTGACCCGCCCCATACTGAGGCGGATGCCCCCCATCATCTCCTGAATGTCGTCCAGGCCCATCGCCTCGACCTGGTCGGGCGTCTTCCCTACCAGCGCTTCGGTGAGCATCGAGGAGGACGCCATACTGATCACGCACCCCTCCCCCTCAAACATCACCTCGGCGATCCGGCCCTCGGCGTCCAGATTGGCCGTCATGTGCACGCTGTCCCCGCACGTCGGATTATCCATCTCGACGTCCACGTCCGGCGTCTCCAACTGGCCAAAATTCTGGGGATTATGGTAGTGGTCCAATAACTGCTCTCGATAGAGATCTCTGCTCATCCTGTTGTCTCCCCCCTGATAAAAGTCCTCACGTCCCCCGTTTATCGATCTCGGTGATCACGACCTGACGGTCAGATTCCTCACCGTCCCAGGACGTCATTGACCGTGTGCAACCCCTCAACTAACGCATCGACGTCGTCCCGACCGTTGTACACGTAGAAACTGGCCCGAGCGCTTGCGGGGATGTCAAACCGGTCGTGAAGCGGCTGCGCGCAGTGATGCCCGGCCCGCACACAGATCCCCTCCCCGTCGAGGATCGTCGCGATATCGTGGGGGTGTGCGACGTCCATCCAGAACGAGACGACCCCACCCCGGTGCTCGGGCTCCGGTCCGAGAATATGAAGGCCGGGAACCTCGGACAGGCGCGCCATGGCATAGGTCACGAGAGCCTGCTCGTGCGCGTGGATGGCGTCCATCCCCAGGTCGTCAAGGTAATCGACCGCAGCGGCCAACCCCACGATCTCGGCGATCGGCGGGGTGCCGGCCTCAAACTTGTAAGGCAGCACGTTCCACTGGGAGTCCTGGCGCTTGACCCGCAGAATCATATCCCCGCCATAGAGGAACGGCGGCATCGCCTCCAGGAGCTCGCGCCGGCCCCAGAGCACCCCAACACCCGGCCCCCCCATCTTGTGACCGGAGAAGGCCATAAAATCCGCCCCCAACGCCTGCACGTCGACCGTCTGGTGCGCGACCGCCTGGGCGCCGTCCAAAACCACGGTGGCCCCGGCCTCGTGCGCCATCTCCACGATGCGCGCCACCGGGGGCAGGGTCCCCAGGACGTTGGACATCATCGAACATGCGACCAGCTTCGTCCGCCCATCCGCCAGAAGGGGCGGCAGGGCCTCCATATCGAGCCGTCCATCTTCCGTGACCGGGAGATACGCGAGGTCGGCACCCTTCCGCTTGGCGAGTTGCTGCCAGGGCACCAGGTTCGCGTGATGTTCCAGCTCCGTGATGACGATCCGGTCCCCGGCCTGAACCGCCGTTTCCCCCCAGCTATAGGCCAGCAGATTGATGGCCTCGGTGGCATTGCGGACGTGGATGACCTCCCCCACGTCGTTGGCGTTGATAAACCGGGCAATCGTCGACCGTGCCGATTCGTAGGCCTCGGTCGCTTCCTCGGCGAGCGAGTAGATCCCTCGATGCACGTTGGCATAGTGATACCTGTACATATGCCCGATCGCCTCAATCACCACGTTGGGCTTCTGGGCACTTGCGGCACTGTCCAGAAATACGAGCCGCTTACCGTCGATCTTGCGCTGAAAGATGGGATACGATTCCCGAATTGCCGCCACATCTAAGGGCATCTACAACCTCCTCTGAAATAAATAGGAGTTACACAGTTCGATCAGGTGGGACGCACTTCTGCTAGAGATTGAGTGGCATCATCCCACAAAGCCAATACTCTGCAACCTCTGTCAAGTGCGTCCCACCTTCCGAGCGAAAGCGCAGTTCAAACAGGAACTATAAGTCAAGGTGACCCTAAAATACGGATCCATTATAGCATAAAAAACCAGAAGTTCATCGCCCTTTTTCTCTTTAACTCTGACCCGAACGGATTATAATAGAGGGCACGATGACAGAAAAAGCGAACGCCCAGCAATTGTCGTTCTTCTCCGATGAGGACTCGCCGACTCGGGGTGAAGCGCGCGCGCAGGATGAGCGCCGAGCGATCCAATTGAGCCCCCGATCGCCGTTAAGTCGGGCGATCGGCGCGTTCGAACCCTATATGGAGGGCCGTGGCTTCACGGAGAACACGCAGCAGGCGTTCCGGCTGGACATGGAACTCCTGAGCGATTACCTCGGACCGGACAAGACGTTGGAGGACATCAGCACCGGCTCGCTCAACGCATTTCTGAAATGGATGGAGTCAGGGCGCGGGATACCGTGCAGCCCCAAGACCATGGAGCGGCGCATCACCACGCTCAAGGTCTTCTTCGGGTGGCTGGCGGAGGAGGGATATCTCCCCCGCGACGTCGCCGCCCCGCTCATCCACCGGACGGTCTCGGCGCCGCTCCCAGACGTGCTCACGGAGACCGAGATCGACGCCATTTTGGAGGTCACGGAACGCCACTATCGCGGCGCAGCGGGGACCGATCCCGACGCCCGCCCCCACCTGCTCTTCACCCTCGTGCTGCACACCGGCATCAAGAAGGGGGAGTGCGTGGGTATCCACCTGAATCACTTGGATCTCGCCGATGACCGCCAGCCTGCGGTCTGGATCCGCTACAAAGACGCCCGGCGGCGTCACAAGGAGCGCCGCATCACCCTCCCCCGCTGGTGGGGCGAGGTTCTGGACGCCTATCGGATCCAGTACGAACCCAAAGAGATGCTCTTTCCGTGGAGCGCGCGGAATCTCGAGTACGTGCTGACCGGCGTCGCGGAGGAGGCCAACGTCTCCCGGCTGAGCTTTGAGATGATCCGGTGGACCAGCGCGCTGCGGGACTTCACGGACGAGATGGACCCCGACCGCCTGCGCCGAAAGATGGGACTCTCCCAGATCAGTTGGTACGAGGTGGAGGATAAACTCGCCCAGCTCGATCAACTTCGCGCACTACGCCGCTGAGGGTCGCCCGGTGCCACCCTCACAAGCAATACTTCAAAGGACGTGACCCTATGACCATCCGCATACTGAACAACGCCAAGATCTACACCGGTCGTCCGGCTGACCCCTGGGCCCAGGCCCTCGCCGTCGTGGATGGGCGCGTCACCGCGCTCGACGACGACGCGCTTGCGTGGTGTGAGGCGCCGGGCGCGGTGACCGAGGATATGGACGAGGCGCTTATCCTGCCCGGACTGACCGACGCGCACATCCACATGATGTGGTACGCCAACAGCCTGCAGGAGGTGAACCTGCGCGGCTGCACG
Source organism: Anaerolineae bacterium (assembly GCA_034437735.1). Taxonomy (GTDB): domain Bacteria; phylum Chloroflexota; class Anaerolineae; order B4-G1; family SLSP01; genus PWVB01. The sequence continues at coordinate 21,447 of DAOTTS010000050.1, read as the reverse complement.
CGCCAGGCGATGATGGACCGCGTCGCAGCGCGGGCCTCGGAGCTGCCGCCCGACCGGTGGATCACAGGCCGAGGATGGGATCAGAATATCTGGGAGGACGCGACCTTCCCCACGGCGCGCGAGCTCGACCGGGTCGCGCCGGCGCATCCGGTGGCGCTCATCGCCAAGAGCGGGCACGCGATGGTCGTCAACACAGCCGCGCTTGAGGCCGCGGGCGTCACCGCAGAGACCCCGGACCCGGTGCACGGCAAGTTCGAGCGGGACGACCACGGGCAGCCGACGGGCGTCGCCTTCGAGCACGCGATGAACCTCATCAAGGCCAAGATCCCGCCGATCCCCTTGGATACCACGGTCGACCTCCTGGACGAGGCTCAGACCCACCTGCTGCGCCTGGGCATCACCGGGATCCACGACGTCGACAGCGAGCCGGCGTTTGCGGCCTTCCAGACGCTCAAGGGGCAGGGACGGCTCCGCATCCGCGTCGTCAAATACGTGCGCCGCAGCGTCCTGGATGAGACCCTGGCGCTCGGGCTGCGGAGCGGGTTCGGGGACGATCACCTCCGGTTCGGCGGGCTCAAGCTCTTTGCCGACGGGGCCCTGGGCGCCCGAACCGCGGCCATGTTCAAGCCGTATGAGAGCGAGCCGCAGAACACCGGGCTGCTGACCCTGGAACCGGATCAGTTGGGAGAGATTGCCCGGCGCGCGGTCCAAGGGGGCTTGGTCCTGGCTATTCACGCCATCGGGGACCGGACGAACCGCATCGTCCTCGACGTCCTGGCGGAGGTCCAGCCTCTGGCCCTCGACCTCCGGCACCGGATCGAACACGTCCAACTCATCGAGCCGGAGGACCAACAGCGGCTGGCCGATCTGGGCATCGTGGCCTCCATGCAGCCGATTCACGCGGTCCACGATATCGGCATGGCGGAGCGCTATTGGGGGACCCGAAGCCGCCACGCGTACGCTTGGCGGTCGATACAAGAGGCCGGTGCCGTCCTGGCCTTCGGCTCCGACGCACCCATCGAAATCTTCGACCCCTTCGCCGGGCTCTACGCCGCCGTCACCCGGCGTTCGGAGACGGATGGTTCCCCGGGCCCGCAGGGATGGTATCCGGAGCAGCGCCTGACCCTGACCGAGGCGATCGATGCGTATACCTGGGGCGCCGCCTACGCCGCCGGCATGGAGGATCGGCTGGGACGTCTGGCACCCGGTTACCGCGCGGACCTGATCGTGCTGGATCGCGACGTCTTCGCCTTGCCCCCGGCGGCGCTCCTCGAGACCCAGGTAGCGCGCGTGATGATCGGCGGGGCCTGGCAGGAGATCTAAGTAACTCCGCAGAAGTTTCTTGAAGACCGCCCCCGAGGACGGGGGCTATGAGCAGTGTTGAGAGTCTGGCAGGAGATCTAAGTAACTCCGAAAAAGTTCCTTGGCCTCCGCCCCCGAGGACGGGGGCTATGAGCAGTTCTAAGAGCCTGGCAGGAGATCTAGCGGGAGGTCATTCGAGGGAGAGGGCGCGGTGTTCCATCCCGTGGTTGGAAAGGAACACCACGCCCTCTTGACAAAACGGTCGCGGGCGAAACCCACGCCGCGGGAATCGTCGTCTCGCGCTACAGTAGATCGCGGTGCTTGCTCTCGGCCACGCGCCGCAGCTCCTTGAGGTGGGTCGACGGTTGCTCCTGGTTGGAGCGCGTGGCATCCTGAATGGCGTCCCGCCAGCGCTCGGCCATCGAGAGCACGGCCTCCCAAAGGGACATAATCTCCGAGAAATAGAGATCGATGTGCTCGTCGATCTCAGTCAGGCGCTCCACGTACTGCTGGTTGGTGAGCTCCTGACGCCGCCAATGATCCTCCCGACCGACCTCACGCTTCTGCCAGTCGCGGGCGAAGTTCGCCTGCCACTCCTCCCACTGACGGCGCAGCCGCTCCTCGGTCAGGCGCTGCATCTCGAAGACCTCGTTCTGGCGCTTCTCAATCCGTGACTGGAAGGTTTCAAGTGCATCCAGGGCCTGCTCGTTCTGATTGTAGAGAAGGGCATAGCGCTGAGTCTGCGCGACCAGGTTCTGAACCTCCTCCTCAACCCGGGCAGCCTGATCCAGATAGCGTTTGACCTTCTGCTCGCGCTGGAAATCCGCGACTTTCAGGGCCTCGATGGGCGCATCATAGGACTTGGCAATCTCAATCGCCTCGTCCACCCGGCTGGGGATCTTGCGAATGCTGTCCTCAAGCCGGACCTGGCGGGTTGCCAGCTCGTCCAGCGTCTTGCGGTAGGTGGGCAACTCGCCCTCGACCTCCGTAATGCGACGCGCGTCCGACCGGCGCTGCTCCTCCAAATAGACAATCGACTGCAGCCGGTCCTCGGTCCGCTTAGAAAAGTCGGCCAGATCGTTCCGCACCGCCTGGACCTGACTCTGCAACCGCTGCTCGCCCGCAGCCCGGGCCTCCAACTGCTCCTCGTAGCGCATGAACGGTCGGATGCGGTTCTCCAGCTCGGCGATCGACTCGTTGAGCATCTCGATCTCCTCCTGCCGGGTGTGCTGCGATTCCAGACGGTCGCGGCGCACCTGGGCGCGCAGGTCCTCAATCGCGCTGCTCAACTCCCGGCTGGTGCGTTCGATCATCTCGGGATAGTCCTCGGTGCTGCGAATATCCGCCCGCAGGGTACTCAATTCCTTCTCTAACGCCTCAATCTCTTGGGACTGCGACGTCATCGCTTGCTGCTGCTGTTCGATGCGCTCCTGAAGCGCCGCGATCTGAGCCTTGTCGCGCTTGCGCTCCTCGTCCAGCCATCGAACCATCTGTTCAATCTGTGATAGTTCCATCAGGGTTTCACCTCCAAAACGCTGCGTGACCCGGGCACCCTTTCACACGGCCGATCGATACCCGGGGATCCCCAGAACCTGTGTCGTCCGCTGTGACGGTAACCATCGTCACGGGCTCTGGTGTGAAGCGGTGTGCATTATACCGCTCCCTGCGAACTCAACCAAACTACGACCGCCTGAGCAGCGGCACCAACGTCGCTTGCTCCTCGGGCGTGAGGACGCGCAGGCGCCAGATCAGGAGCGGGTAGGTGAGCAGCGCGCCGGCAGCCGCCGCCAGCCGCCCGGCGGTGATAAACAGAAGCCCGGCCACCCCCCCGGTGACCACGGCGGCCAACAGCGGCTTGCCCAGCAACGACCGCCAATCGACGTACTCCACCTCTCGAAGAACCCCCACAATAAAGGGGACAAAGAGCACCAACTCGGCCCCGATATGAATCAGCGCCGAGGCGCGGTACCCAAACCGCGACATCAGCAGCAGATTGGCCACCAGGGAGAACCCGAAGCCCGCCATATAGGCGCGGGTCAGGTAACGCTGGCGATCCAACGCAATCAGCACGTACTGGGTCAAACTGTTGATCCAGCCGATGGGCATCGACCACACAATCAGGCGCAGGGCCTCCGCCGCCCCGGGCAGATAGTCCGCGCCGCCCAGCACCAGGACCATCTCGCGGGCGACGACCGTCGTCAGGATCGCCGCCGGCAGCGCCAGCGTCACGAGAATCTTGGCCCCCAGGTGGTAGAACCGGGTGAAGGCCTCCCGATCCTCCTCCGCTTGACGGGAGATGACGGGAAAGAGGGCCATGGTGAACATGGAGGGCACCACGTTCAGCGCGTCAAGGAACTTGTACCCAATACTGTAAAGCCCCAGCGGCTCGCTGCCCAGGATCGACTCCATCAGAAAGACGTCCACCTTGAAGAAGAGGGTGGCCAGGAGGTGATTGACCATCAGGGGCCAGGAGGCCCGGACCATCGCGCGGCGCAGCGCGCCCCCGCGTTGCCGCCGACCCTCTGGGGGCACCCGCAGCGCGGGAAAGAGCCGCCACGCCGTCGACGAGAGCACCACGAGGGTCACGAGATTGACGACGATCGACATCCCGGCCAACCCTACAATGCCGTATCCCAGCAGCAAAACGCCCGTGCCCAGGGCGACCTTGAGCAGCGTGGACAAGCTGGTGATGACGGCGGGATACTCGGCCTTCTCGTACGCGTAGAAGAGCGCCGTCAAGCCCGTCGAGATCGAATTGGGAATCAGCCCCACGTAGAGCAGGAGAATCGAGAGGATCGCCTGCCGGGAGGCCGGGGACGTGAGACTGGCAACGGCAGTCTGCCGGATCCCGATGAAGGCGAGAAGCAGGGGGACCGCCAGCAGGCTCAGCGCCAGGCGGACCCGCGTGGTGTTGGTGAGGTAACGCCGGGCCTGCTCCCGATGCCGGGAAACCTCTCGGGTCAGATACGTGTTCAGCCCGAAGTTGGTGATGATGTCAAACCAGATGAAGGTATTGACCGCAAAATAGTAATCCCCCGCGCTGGTCGGGCCCAGCACCCGCAGCATCAGCGCGGCGAAGGCGAAATCGACCGCCCGATTGAAAAGGGTCAGCAGGATCGGCGCGATGCTGTTCTTGGCGACCCGCTGCACGGTGCTCTGCGCATCGGCGTCGCGATAGACCAACCGCCAAACCCAGACGACCGCCAGCAGCACGCCGGTCATCCCCCCCAGGAAGGAGACGAAGGCGCCGATCTTGACGCTGTTGGGCGTATATTTGAACCGCACCGTGACGTCGCCGTCGATCCGCACGCCCCGGAAGTTCCCCGCCACCCGCGCAATGGCGACCTCCTGCTCCTGATCCTGTCCACCGCCGAGCGGGCGCACAAAGGCCTTCCAACCCGGAGCGTACGTATCGGCAAGCACAAGCCACGAGGGTTCCGACGCCCTCACATCGACCGTCACCTCGTTGGCGGTATAGTTCACGATCGACTGCGCGACCGGCTCCCCGGCGGTCGGTGCGGCACCCTCGGGCCATGAGACGGGCGCCGGCCCGAGCCACCCCTGCCGTCCCGCCTCGACGATGACGAAGAAACGGGGATCGCGCTCGAGAATCGTCGTCCCCACCGACTCGCGGTCGGGCACGCGCAGCGTCGCCGTCTCCGGCAGGGTGAAGGCCCGGGGCATCACCCCGAGGTTCTCGTAGACCCGCACGGATCCGTCCTCGTAGACCTGCCGGTACTTCGGCAGCGGGATCTCCTCCTCCGTCACAATGTACTTCACGTTGAGGAGGTCCGTCAGCGGGCTGTCCAGGCTGGAAAGCTCCCGAAACGGTGAGATCCGGTTGTAGAGCAGCCCACCCTGGGGCTCGATCCAGCTCATCACGTCCGTATATTGCTCCGAGAAGACGCTGTCGTAGCCGCGCACGTCCTGGAAACCGTGCATCATCCCCAGATTGGCGTGCAGGGTGTTCCGGCCCCGGGGATCGAACGTGGAGAGCCGCCACGGCCCCGGCTGTTGTTGGAGGAACGCGACCACCGGCGGGCTTACGTCCAGCAGCGATGGGTCGACGGCAGGATGGAACCCCCGGCCGAAGACCACCAGATCCACCAGGACGATCCCCAGCGCCAGGATCTCCCAGAGCGGCACCCGCCACGCGCCCAAAGTGAGGACAAAGGGACACCGCGAGACCCGCAGCGCGATGCCGCCGGACAGCAGAAAGCCAGCGGCGACCAGCAGCCACGGATAGAGGTACGCATAGAACGCCCGATGATCCGGGAAGGACTGGGAAGCGTTCGCCAGCAACCCAAACGCCCTTGCGACGAAGGGCTCGACCGCCGGAAACGCCCACCGGCTCCCCAGAACCGCCGCCCCCATCGCCAATCCGCCCCATATGGCCATGGCTGCCACCACCGTGACGCGGTTCAGATCGGCGCCCCAGAGCAGCACCCGCGCCCACCACGGATGGGCACGACCCGGAACGCCGTCCCCGGCCCCGGGCGGGCGGTCGCGCCGGAGGTCCATCACCGACGTGATCCCCAGCCCGGCCAAAGCCGAGACCGCAACCGTCAAAGGAAAGACCCACCGGAAGGGCGAGTGGGACTGGCTCAGGAAAGGGAGGGCATAGACGAGCGCATAGAGCGGGGTGCCGAAGATGCTCCCCAGGGAGAAGAGGATCAGGCCGGTGAAGAACGGGACGTGCGGTCGCCACAGCCAGCGCCCGACACGCCGGAGGAGCGCGTTCCCGCCTCCCCTGTTACCCGAATCCGACGCCTCGCCGGAGGGCGGGCGGATCACGGCGATCAACGCGAGCAGCAGCGGCAGAATGCCCACGTAGGCCGCGCCCTCGACGTAGTTCTTCATACCCCAGTCGAACGCCCCGATGGGCTCGCCGTGGGCGTTGACCGTCGCCCGAATGGTCTGTCCGGTGAAAACGTCCCGGAGGGTGCGGTGGGTGGGATTGCCGAAGAAGTTAGGGACCAGAAAGGTCAGCACGCGCCGTTTGGGATACGCCCATCCCAGGACCTCGGAGAGCGATGCGCCGCCCTGACGGAAGCTGGTCTGGGCGACCTCGTAGAACGGGAGCCACTGCACCGCACCAAGGGCCAATCCCAATCCGACCATCAGCAGCAGCCCCAGCGCGGGGCTCAAGACCTCGGCCCGCCATTGGTGCCGTCCCTCTGCGAGGGCCCGGATGAGCAGCCGCCACCCCGCATAGGCCCCCATCACCAGCAGCACGAAGTACGTCGTCTCCGCGTGACCAGCGAGGATCTGAAATCCCAGCGCCACCGCGCCGGCAAGGGCCCAGGGGAGCATGGCCCGGTCCCGCCATGGCACGCCGGCCCGAGTCACCGTGAGCTCAATCAGCGCCAGGAGAAGCGGCAGCCACGACGCGCCGGCGACGATCATCGGGTGGACCGCCGAGATCACCATAAATCCGCTGAGTTGGAAGACCACCCCGGCGACCAGCGCTCCGGGGCGTCCGGCGTTCAACACGCGCCCCAGGACGTACATCCCCAGCCCCGCCAGGCCCAGTTGGAGCACCATGAACATCCCAAACGCGCGGGGCACCGGCATCAGGAAGACGAGCCACGTCAGCGGATAGAGCGCGGCGTGCTGTCCGTTCGCCAGAAAGGGGTGTCCGGCAAAGAGATAGGGGTCCCAAAGGGGAAGGGATCCGGCCCGCAGGCTGTCCACGACGAACTGCTTCCAGACGTAGTTTTGCAGGAGCAGATCGAGCACCAGCGAGTTCTGCACCGCGTCCACGCGATCCTGGAGCACCGAGCGGTAGGGCTCGAAGAGAACCAGTCCATCCGCCGGGACCATCGTCCGGTTCCCGATGGAGACCGCCCCAAAGATGAGCAGCGGGAATCCGAACAGCAGTACCGCACAGAGCAGGTCACGCCGGCCTCTCACCCACCATTTTCGCATCATCAACGACGTCTTCCTCCAACTTCTACAGACCCTTCCTACAGACAAGCCCAAAAACCTGCGGCGCGCTATCTTCCGCAATCGTAACACGCTACAGGCAATCTGCAATTTGCGGAAAGTTTAGCCACGTCGCACCCGAGTTAAACCCGGTTGGCCGTCCAACACAAACAGGGCCGGAAATCCGGCCCTGTGCACGCGTATAGGTCAAACCCTAAGGGTCTGTAAAAGAACAAGTTCCCGCACCGACGCCCCCGAGGACGGGGGCTGGAAGCGTTATAGTCGGGACGTTATATTTTTACGAACCCTAAGAGCAGAATGCAAACCGCAACAGGACGTTACGGGGTGGAGAGCACCTCGCGAAGCCAGATCAAGCTGTTGGCGTCGGCCGAGGGTATCGTCTCGTTCGAAATCGCAGCGACCTCGAACTCAATGCGCGGCAGCTCCGAGCCGTCGCTGCGGTGTCCCCGTTCCCACTCCCGGTGCGGATAGAAGAAGGAGAGCGACTCGTGCAGCCGCTGTTCGAGCTGGGCGATCAAAGCTTCCCGTGGCTCGCCCAACGGCGCGATAATCACGTACTGGTAGAGATCCACCTGCCCGACAAAACACCCCGTCCCGACCGTATCCTCCGTCGTGTTTCGGAGAATCAGCGCGAACGCCCGCAACACGTCATCGTGGGCGACAAAGCCGTAGGCGTCGCTAAACGCTGGCATCCCCGCCAGAGAGACGCCGATCAGCCCCAGACCGGCATCCAGGAATGCCTCTTCGAGCTGTTCCTCCAACACCTTGGACGTCGGGAGCTCCGTGACGGGGTGGAGGTACGCCTCGGACTCCTGCTTGCGGAGCACGTTACGGACGCGAAAGCGAAGCTCCTGCACGTCAAACGGCTTGGTGATATAGTCAATGGCGCCCAGGTCGAGCCCCACCAGACGGTCGCTCCGCTCACGACGCTGCGTCAGGAAGATGATCGGGGTATCCCGCGTGTGGCGGTGATTGCGCAATCGCTTACAGACCTCATATCCGTCGATGTCCGGAAGGTGGATGTCCAGGACAATCAAATCCGGCTCCGCGTCGACAGCCACTTTGACCGCATCGTATCCCCATCCAACGTGCGACACCTGATACCCCAACGAGCGGAAGTAGGCCGAAAGCATCTCGGCCGTGCTCAGATCGTCTTCCACGATCATGATATGGTAGGAAGCATCCACAGAAGCCATCAAATCCCCTTTATCTCATCCATACGTAGATTGAGACCCGTCGCACCGTCGCTTGAAGTCAGGACGAGAGGGAGCCGTAAGGTTACCCGATCGGCTCCTTATACACGTGGAACGTACATTCCTCATCTCCCATACTCATACAGGAAATCTGATCCACACGGAACGTCCGCCCACCGCTCAGCCAGCGCAGCGCTTCCTCGATAATACCGGCCGCGATGAAACCGCCCGGGCGCTCAACCTCGCGCCCCCAGCACATGGAGCAGCGGTCGATCACGTAGTGGTAGTGCTCGCCGCCGGGGTCGCGCACGTAAGATGTCTGGTCGCTGAGGGAATCAAAGACCTTGGCCACGGCGGGTAAGCCGGCCTTCAGCTTGGCCTGCAAGGGAAGCACCTTGAAAGCCAGGTCGCTGGCGCCCACCAGGGCGCCGAAATTCGCCAATCCCCGGGCGAAGAGGACGCGGCCCAACCGCAGCTGAAGCCCCCGCCCACCACGATGTCCGTACATCTCCTCCAGCCCCTGGTTCAACGCGGAAATATAGGCAAAGTCAAAGCCCTTTTCCATATTATCGGGGGGGGAATTGTCAATGAATTGGGAAAGACCGGCCATGTTCAGGATCGCATTGAGACCATTCCGCCCCATGATCTCCTCAAGGGCGTCAAACAATATCAAACCGAATCGATTCGGGTAGTAAAGTCCACTGGGTTCTGGGGTATTCGCCACCATCAACCTCCTTATTGATTACAGGATCGTCGAGAATTCATCAGCCGCGCGACGCATATCCAGGAAAAGTAAGCCTAATTTAGCCTGTTGGCGGGCAAGCACCGTAAGTACGGCTTCCTCACCGACCGCGCGCAGGATGACATATCCCTTTTCCCCCCTTACGTAGACTTCGTCAAGGAGGCCACGCCCCAACTCGGTCGCAATCCGTTCACCTAGCGACAGCATCGCTGCAGACATCGCTGCCACCCGGTCCTCTTCCACGCCTTGCGGCAGGGACGTCGCGATAGGCAGCCCATCGACACTGATTATGGCCGCCGCCTCAACGTCGGGGCTACTCACCTGAAGTTCACGCAACCGCTCAATCATTCGCTCGTTTCGAGATCTGCTTGCCATCTTAGGCCCTCCAACATATGAAATACTGAAAATAAGAAATGGTCACACTAACCATACCGGCCTCCGCATAGCCCAAACGTGGCACCCCCAGGAGATCGTTCAAGTCCAGGACACACCCAGAGCCGTGAAGACTGACCACACATCCCCAATAGAAACCGACGAACACTGCCTTTTACGATACACCATTTCTATTTCGGGTCAAGCGTACCACAGGCACCTATTATTGTCAAGATATAGTTAAAATTTCGTTGGAACCACTTCCGCGTCCGGCGTAGCCGTTCCAAACTGACTCATATAAAGCGCGTGATAGAACCCCTCGGCCTCCAGGAGGGACGCGTGCGTGCCGCGCTCGATGATCTGTCCGTCATCAAGGACCAGCACCTGATCCGCCTCACGGATGGTGCTCAGCCGATGCGCGATGACGAGACTGGTCCGGCCCTGCATCAACGTGTTCATCCCGGCCTGAATCACCCGCTCCGTGCGGGTATCCACACTGGAGGTGGCCTCGTCCAGGACCAGGATGCGCGGGTTCGCGAGGACGGCCCGGGCGATCGCGATCAACTGGCGCTGCCCCAGGCTCAAACTTGCCCCCCGCTCGGAGAGCTCCGTGTCATAGCCGTCGGGCAGTCGTTGGACAAAGGTATCGGCCCCCGCCGTCTCGGCCGCCGCGACCACGTCCTCATCGGTTGCATCCAACCGCCCATAACGGATGTTCTCCCTAATCGTGCCGGCGAAGAGGAAGGTATCCTGCAAGACCATACCGACCTGGTTGCGCAGGCTCTCCTTCGCAACGTCCCGGACGTCGTGCCCGTCGACGAGGACCCGGCCCTCCGTCACGTCATAGAACCGCATCAGCAGGTTGACCATCGTCGTCTTACCCGCACCGGTGGGCCCGACAATGGCGACCATCTCCCCGGGTTCGGCCGTAAAGGAGACGTCCTGGAGCACCGTCTCGCCCTCCTCGTAAGCAAACGTCACGTGATCGAAAACGATCCGGCCGGCGACCGCCTCCAGGCGCTCGGCATCCGGGCGGTCCTCCACCTGCGGAGGTGTGTCCAACAGCTCAAAGACCCGTTCCGCAGCCGCGATGGCGGTCTGAACCTGCGCATAGAGCATCCCAATCGCGCGCACCGGCTGAAAGAAGCGCCGCACGTAGCCGAGAAAGGTGAAGATCAGCCCCACCGTGATAGCATCCTCCAGCGCCATCAAGCCGCCAGCCCCCAACACGAGGGCCACGCCGGCCGTGCTGAAGATATCCAGCGTCGGCCGAAACGCCGAGGTGACCGTCTGCGCCTCCACGTTGGCATCCCGGTTCTGGGCGTTGACCTGGCGGAACTCCTGGGCCGTCTGATCCTCGCGCCCAAAGGCCTGCACCACCTTGACCCCGGAGATATTCTCCTCCAGCTCCGAGCTGACCTCGCCCAATTTCTGGCGCGACAGCCGGGAGGCCGCGCGCACCCGCTTGGAAAAGAAGAGGGTACTGGCGAACATCAACGGCAGGACGGCCATACTGATAAGCGCCAGCTTCCAATTCAGGGCGATCATCGCAATCAGCACGCCGACCAGAAAGAAGATATTCCCGAGGAACTGGGGGAGCCCCATATTCAGGGTATTATTGATCGCTTCCGTGTCGTTGGTGAGGCGGGACATCAAATCGCCCGTCTCCCTGCGATCGAAGAAATTGAGCGAAAGCTGCTGAAAGTGCTCGAAGACGCGCGCGCGCATCTGGAAAAGCACCCGCTGGCCCATCGTGATCGTGGCGAGGGTCTGGACCCCGCGCGTGATCATGTCGCCCACGTACGCGCCCAGCAGCAGGAGCATCATCTGGGTCAGCCCCTCCCGGTCGCCCTGCCCGATGAAGGCATCGACCGCGCGTCCGGTCAGATAGGGGCCCAGGATCTGGAAGAGCGAATTGAGGATCATCATCAACCCGGCAATCAGCAGCAGTCCGCTGTGGGGCTTGAGGGTATCCGTGAGCCGGCTCACCGTGGCCCGCACATTCTGCGCGCGCTGCGGCTGTTCGGCAGCGCCTATATGCCCCCGCATCACGAGGTCACCTCCTCTGCGACATCCTCACCGTAGACCAGAAAATCCTCCTCCGCTTGGGCGTCCCCCTCCAACTGCCCGTAGTAGATGTCGGCATAGAGGGGGCTCCGCTCGAGCAGGTCCTCGTGGCTACCCTGCGCTGCAACCCGCCCCTCATCCAACACGAGGATGAGGTCGGCGTCCTGCACCGTCGAGACCCGCTGGGCGATGATAAAGCTGGTGGGGCCCTGCATCAGGGTTTCCAACGCCCGCCGCAATTTAAGTTCAGTTTGGAAATCGACGTTACTCATCGCGTCATCGAGAATCAGAATTCCAGGGTCAACCAGGAGCGCCCGCGCGATCGCGATCCGCTGTTTCTGCCCGCCCGAAAGCGTGACCCCACGCTCGCCCACCTGGGTGTCATAGCCGTCCGGGAATCCGGCGATAAAGGCGTGCGCCTGGGCCGCCTCGGCGGCCGCCTGCACCTCCTCCGACGACGCATCCGGGCGCCCGAAGGCGATGTTCTCGCGGATGGTGCCGGCAAAGAGCAGCGTCTCCTGAAGCACGATCCCCACCTGGCGGCGGAGGGATTCGAGCGTGAGATCCCGCACGTCGTGGCCGTCAATGGTCACCCGCCCCTTGGTCACGTCGTAGAAACGGGGGATGAGGTTGGTCACCGTCGACTTCCCGGACCCGGTCGCGCCCAGGAGCGCGATCTTCTGCCCCGGCTCCGCGACAAACGTGATCGCCTGCAAAATCCAGGGCTGATGCTCGAAGTACCGGAACCAAACGTCCTCAAAGGCGACCCGACCCTCCAGGGCGGGCAGCGGGATCGCATCCTCGCGCTCGACGATGTCCGTGGGCGCATCCAACACCTCGAAGATCCGCTCGGCGCCGGCCGCAGCCTGCGCCGCCATCACCATCGAGAAGCTCAACATAAAGATCGGGAAGATAGCCAGCAGGATGTAGTTCGAGAAGGCGACCAGTTCGCCCAGCGTCATCGCCGCGTTGATCACCTGGATCCCACCGATCCACGTGACGCCCAACGTGGCGGCGTTGGCAACGAAGAAGATCAGCGGCAGCGCCACGGCGATTATCCGCCCCACCTTGAGATGGAGGTCGCGGACGGCCCGGTTGCGCTCGGCAAAGCGCGAGGACTCGTAGTCGCGCCGGACAAACGCCCGCACCACCCGGACGCCCAGCAGATTCTCCTCCAACGCGACGTTGAGCGCCGACAGCCGTTTCTGTGCCTCCGAGAAGAGCGGGCGTGCCTTGAGAAAAAAGAACCCAAAGATCGCCACGGCCACGGGGCCCATCACGATAAGCACCAGTGCGGTCCGAGGGCTGGTCGCAAACATCAGCACCAGGCTTCCCACCAGCAGAATCAAGCCGCCCAAGATCTGCAGGATAGCAGACCCTAGAAACTGTTGGACCAGGTTGACGTCGCTGGTCGCGCGGGTGAGGAGCTGACCGGTCTGGGCCTTATCGTGGTAACTGAACGAGAGGGACTGAATCTTGCTGTAGAGATCGTTGCGGAGATCGTAGGCCACGCCCTGGGAGACCCGGGCCGTGAGATACCCCTGGAGAAAGGTGAAGATCGCCTGAAGGACCGCAATGCCGACAATCGCCGCAGCCAAGGTGAGGACGACCTGGCGACGGCCTTCGGTGATCCCCTGATCAATGATGCGCTGGCTGATCGCCGGCACAATCAGGTTGCCGGCTGACGAGAGGCCCAATCCCAATAAGGCCACCAGGGCCAACAAGAGGTAGGGCCGCAGATAGCGGAAGGAACGCCATAACGCTTTCAAGAGCCCTCCTGTTCCGGGGCTAACATCCCCCGATAGAGGATCTCAAGCCCCGCCTCAAGCCGCCCCGTCCAGCAGAAGTCCCGACCTTCCTCCTCCTGACATTCCAGAATCGAGGTGCGGAAAAAGTAGGTGGAGAGCAGCACCCCAGCAACCTGAGGATCGAGGTCCGCGCGGAATGTCCCATCCCGCTGGCCGTCGCGCACAACGGCGGCCAACGCCTGCCACAGCGCGGGCCGTTCCGAGGCCGGATGAGAGGCTTGCGGATGCGCGACCGCATAGGCAAACATGCGGGGGAAGAGGTGCACGTAAGGTTCGAGCTCCTGCCGCAGCCGATCGAATAGGGCTCGAATGCGATCCGGGGGCGAGAGGTCGCCGTCCGGCGGATCCTCTACAATCGCCTGCGTGCGTTCGACCAGCAGGGCTCCCAGCAGGGTTTCCTTGCTCTCAAAGTAATTGAAAAACGTCCCTTTGGCCACGTCGGCGGCCTCCGCGACCTCCTCAACGGTCGTCGCGTCGAATCCGCGGTCGCGGAACAGGGTTTCACCGGCTGCTAACAGACGCTGTCGCGTACGCGCTTTGCGCCGCGCCCACCGGTTCGTCGATGTCGTCGTTTCATCTGCCATATTGACTCCAGTCATTTTTGACTCGGGTCAGTATAGCATAGAAAGCCGCAACCTCAACACCTGGATGCCCACTCGCTTGGCCCAACCCAGGCTCTCCCCCCTCCAACTCCCCCCGCTGGGGGGAGAGAACCTCGGCCCCCTACCCCTGGTCCTCCGCCCGCCGCGCCGCCAACTCGGCCACCAGCTCGCTGTGCCGCGCCCGCGTCATCGGGTGGGCCCGCGCAACCGGAAGCGAGATCAGAAGCACCAGGGCCGGCGCAAACGAGACCAGCACCCGCAGCGCCAGCAGCGCCGAGGCCGGCTGCACCGGCATCGGGTCGGTGTCCGTGGGCTGCACGTAGTCCGTCCAGCGGAGCACCAGCGGCAGCGTCGAGAGCACCACCATCCGCGCAAACTTGTCGATGAAGACCATCACCCCGGCATACGCCCCCTCCTGCCGGGTGCCGGTCGCCAACTCATCGACCTCCAGCGCGTCCGGGCTCATCGCATGGGGCAGGACGTGCGCGGCGGACACCCCGAACCCCGCCAGCCCGCCCAGGATATAGATGGGAAGTTTCACCCCCTGGGGGATCCAGAAGATCGCGGCCATCACCAGCGCCCACGACCCCATCGCGATCATATAAGCCCGCTGCTTCTCCATCCGTTTCGACAGCGTGACGACCAGCGGCAGGAAGAGAAAGGCCGCGCCCAGGATCGCCCCCTGCACCAGCGAGGTCTCATCCTCCGTCATCCCCGCCCAGTAGATCAGGTAGTAGGCGAAGACGGCCTGGACGATCATCACCGGCACCCAGCTCAACAGCCGGAGCACAATGATGCTGCGAAATACCCGGTTGCGCGCGACGTGTCCGAGGGCCGCCTTGATGGGCAGCGGGTCGGCGCGTTGAAACGCATCCCGCTCGCGCGTGCCGAGAAAGGTGATCAACAACGGCGGGATAAAGGTCATCCCACTGGCGAACCCGATCGTCCGGTAGGCGGCCGGCGATCGAGGGGGAAACATGGGAAAGATAACCAGGCCGATCACCAGCGGCGCCAGCAGCCCCGCCGCGATGGAGACGGCCATGCGGTACGTGACCAACGCCGTGCGCTCGTCGTGATCCTGGGTGAGCTCGGGCGTGAGCGCCACGTAGGGACAACTCACCGCCGTAAAGGATGCCTCGTAGAGGATGTACATCCCGGCGTAGTAGGCAAATTGCAGCAGCGGATGGGCGATCGGGGGCGTCGCCCACAGCAGCGCAAACGTCACTCCAAACGGCACCGCCCCGAAGAGGATATACGGACGCCTGCGCCCCCACCGCGTGCGGGTCCGGTCGGAGAGAAATCCGAACAGGGGATCGTTGAACGCATCCCACACGGTGGCGATCATCCAGAAAAGGCCGACCAGCCGCAGGTCCATCCGCACGATGTCGGTGAGGAAGATACTGTACCAGAAGGGGATGATCGTGCCCGGGCCGACCGAGGGCCCAAAGTCCCCGATCGCATACGCGGCCTTCTGCCAGAAACTCAACGTACCCTCAGACTTGGCCATGACCTCACCTCGCATTCGGGATGCTCCCCAGAAAAATCCGAATCCACGCGCCCTCAGGGTAGGGACAACTGGTAGATCCGGTAGCGCTTATCGAGCCGGGCACCCACCCGCGCGACCAGCCGGTGAGTGGTGGGGTTGTCGTCGCCGGTGAGCGAGAGATCGACCCACGTGTACCCCTTGCGCCACGCCGTCTCCGCCAGGCGGAGATAGACCAGCGCGTCCAGACCCAGCCCGTGGACCTCGGGCACCAGCGCCATGATCTTGAAGCTCAAGCCGGGCAGGTGGCGGCTGTGCCACCAGAGTTTCAGGTAGTCCCAGGGATACCGCAGGCCGTTGCAGTGCAACAGGGCCGTGTTGACGTCCGGTATCGCCAACGCGAACCCCACGGGCTCCCCGTCCAGCAGCAAAAAGAGCGCCAGGTCGGGATCGAGAAGCGGACGGAGGGCAGTCCCCAGGCGCAGCCACTCCGCCCGGGGCATGGGATAGAAGCGCGGCAGCAGGCCCAACGCGCGGTTATAGATCCCGTGGGCGATCACCAGTTCGGCGTCCCAACGATCGAGGCCCCCCGACCGCAGACGGGCCCGGCCGCCGTACCGCTGCCGCACCCGCGCGCCCACGTCACGAAGCCGGCCGGGCGGCTCGAAATGCCCCGCCGCGTCCACGTGATCCGTCAGGGTCACCCGGTAGGCCAGCGCATCACGGTAATAGGTCAACCCGTACCCCTCGATAAAACGCCGGTAGTACGGCGCCGTCCAGCCCATCATCATACCCCGAGGGGTCTCACGGCCCTCGATGAGCACCCCGGGCTCGTCGGAATCCCCGAAGGACTGCGGGCCCCACAGCCGACCGGCGTCACGCTCTCGCGCCCACGCCACGGCCCGATCGAGCAGGGCGTCGGCCACGGCCCGATCCTCCACGCATTCAAAAAATCCAAAATCCACCACCGGACGGGGGCGATCCGCCGACGCTTTGGTATCCACAGCGACGCCGATCGTCCCCACCGGGCGCCGCCCGCGCCACGCCATAAAGAGCGCCGCCTCCCCGCGTCGAAAGCGGGGCTCCCGGTCCGGATCGATCCGCGCGGCGCGCTCCGACACCACCGGGGGCACCCAAAGCGGGTCGTCCCGGTAGATCCGCCAGGGGAAACGCAGAAACCGCCGGCGATCCCACCGGCCCTGCACCCGCCGCACCTCAACGCCGGTGGATCGCCCATGCCTCGTCGACGTCACCATATCCAACCTATCCTCCCCCCAGCGGGGGAGTTAGAGGGGGGAGCGCTTACCCCCTCACGCCTCGCCCGTCCAGCGCGCCCGCAGCAGATGCGCCGCCATCTTCGGCTCCCGCGCCCGCGTGAACACCCCCTTCAGATTCATGCTGGCGGCCCGGCTCTGACCCTGCCCCGTCTGGAAATCGGCGAAGTTCCACACGTGCGTCCCGATCACGTAGTCCTTCCGGTCCATCACGTCCAGATAGTGCTGCAAGAACTCGACCTGGTACTCCTCGGACCACATCTTGGCGGGGTGCGTGTGCCGTCCGGCAATCGTGCCCGCGCCGAACTCACTGACGATCATCGGCCGCTGCAACCTCTCGTGAAGCGCGTCGAGCTCCTGCGCCAGCAGCGCCGCGCCCTGGGCCGGATGGGCCGGCTGCGTGTACCACCCGTAGTACCGGTTGATACAGACCACGTCGGCGAGCTCCAGCCACTCGACCGGGGACCCGTGCATACCGGCGTGGGTCACCGGACGGGTGGGGTCGAGCTCGCGGGCCAGCGCGTGCAAGGTTCCGAGGAACTCGGTGGTCGCGGGATCGACCGGCGGCGTCTCCTGCCCGGTCAGGGCCGCCAGCATATGGGGCGGCATCGGCTCGTTGGCCACACTCCACATGATCACGGCGGGGTGGTTCTTGTCCCGCGCGATCAGCTCGTGCACCTGAGCCTGGCACTGCTCAAGGCGCGCCTGGATAGCCGCCTCGTCGTCCGTGAAGGCAAGCCCCACCGCCGGAATCTCATCAATGATGAGCATCCCCTCCCGGTCGGCCATGCGCATCTCCTCCTCGGAATAGGGATAGTGGGAGGTACGGTAGGAGTTGGCGCCCACCCATTTCAGCAGCCCGTAGTCCTTGACGATCAGCGGCTCGTTGAGCCCGCGCCCGCTCACGTAGAAGTCCTCGTGGCGCCCAAAGCCCCGGAGCTCGATCGGCTCGCCGTTGAGCAGCAGCGCGTCGCCGCGCACCTCCACCGTGCGGATGCCGACCTCCAGCGTGTAGCGGTCCACCACCGCCCCGTCCTCGGTCAGCGTCACGGTCAGCGTGTAGAGATAGGGATCGTCCGGCGACCACAGGCGGGCGTCCGGCACCGTGAGGGTGACCGCCGCCGCTCCATCGTCAAACGCCAGATCGGCGGTCAGCGGGTCGCCCTCCCCCACCAGCGTCACCGTCCCCTGCCGGGCCACACCCTGCTGGAGGACCCGGACGTGGACGTGTCCTTGGTCGCCCTCGATCTCCGTCGTCACCGTCACGTCGTCGATGTGCGTCGGCGGCACCGCGTAGAGGATCACCGGGCGGTGGAGGCCGGCGTAGGGGAAGAAGTCAAAACTGGTCGCGGGAAAGCCGCGCATCAGGGCCATCACCCCACCCGGCATATTGCCCGGCGGCACCCGCGACGGCTTGAGCTCGTTCTCGACCTGAATCGCGATCGTGTTCGGCTTGCCCCACTTCACGTGCTCCGTGACGTCAAAGGCAAAGGGCAAATGCCCGCCCTCATGCTCGCCCACAGCGATGCCGTTGACCCACACGCGCGCGAAGTAGTTCGCCGATCCGACCCGGACCATGACGCGTTGGCCGTCCCAGCCCGAGGGGACGTAGAAATCGCGCACGTACCACGCCATCCCCAGGTAGTTGTAAGCGTCCGCGAACTGCTCGTTCCAGCTTCCCGGCACGGCGATGCGCCGGGGCTCGCTGAGGCCGTCGTACCATCCCTGTGACTCCCCAACCTCCTCGGGGTCCATCTGGAACGCCCAGAATCCGGAGAGATCGAGCCGATTGCGTACGTCATTCTGTTGTGGATATAACATCACTGCTCCTTATCGCTAACGCGCCTAAAACATAGTTTCTACCACAGATGCCGCAGATTACACAGATTTTTACTTTTTAGATGAGCTACAGATCCAGCACCCGCGTGCGGTACTGCAACGCCTCCGCCAGATGATGCGCCTGGAGGGGATCGACCCCCTCCAGGTCGGCGATCGTGCGCGACACCTTCAGCACCCGGTGGTACGCCCGGGCGCTCAACTGCATCTGCCGCATGGCCGTGCGCACCAGGGCGCGGGCGTCGTCGCTCATCACACAGAACTCGCGGATCTCCGCCGGGCCCATATCGGCGTTCGCGGCGAGCCCCACGGGCCCCAACCGCGCGCGCTGCCGGTCCCGCGCCGCCTCCACCCGCGCGCGGATCGCGGTCGAGGGCTCGCCCAACGTGGCGTGCTCCAGCTTCTCGTACGCCACGCGCGGCACCTCGATGTTGATGTCGATCCGGTCCAGCAGCGGGCCGGAGATCCGCTTCCGATACCGGCGGATCATCCCCATAGAGCACGTACACGCCCGCTCCGGATCGCCGTAGTACCCGCACGGGCACGGATTGAGCGCCGCCACCAGCATAAAGGCCGCCGGAAAGGTCAGGCTCCCCTGCGCCCGGCTGATGGTCACCGCCTTGTCCTCCATCGGCTGGCGCATCACCTCCAGCACCCGCCGGCTGAACTCCGGCATCTCGTCGAGGAAGAGCACCCCACGATGGGCCATACTGATCTCGCCGGGCCGGGGCCAGTGCCCGCCGCCCACCAGCCCGGCGTTGCTGATCGTGTGGTGCGGCGCCCGGAAGGGCCGCACGCGAATCAGCGGCGTGTCGGGCGGCAGCTTGTCGGCGACGCTGTAGATGCGCGTCACCTCCAGCGCCTCCTCCAGGCTCAGGGACGGCAGAATCCCGGGCATCGCCCGCGCCATCAGCGTCTTGCCGGCACCAGGCGGGCCGACCATCAACAGGTTATGGGCACCGGCCGCCGCCACCTCCAGCGCCCGCTTGGCGTGCTCCTGGCCCTGGATCTCGGCGAAGTCCGTCGCCGGGGCCGCCGGAACCGGCGCCCCCTCGAACTCCGGCTCCCTCGGCGCCAGCGGCTCGAAGCCCTGCAAGTGCGAGACCAGCGCCTCCAGCGAGTCCACCGGATAGACCTCCAGGTCCGGGATCAGCGCCGCCTCCGCCGCATCGACCGCCGGCACGTACAGCGCCTCGATCTCCGTGTGTCGGGCCATATCCGCCACCGGCAGCAGCCCCCGCACGTGGCGCAGGCCCCCGTCCAGCGACAGCTCCCCCAGCACCAGCGCGCCGTCGAGCGCGTCCGGCGGCAGCTGCCCGCTCGCCGTCAGCACCCCAATCGCGATCGGCAGGTCGTACGCCGGCCCCTCCTTGCGCAGATCCGCCGGCGCCAGATTGATCGTGATCCGCCGGTTGTAGGGAAAGAAGTACCCGCTGTTGCGGATCGCCGCGCGCATGCGCTCGCTGCTCTCACGCACCGCCGCATCGGGGAGCCCCACCAGGGTCAACGCGGCCATGCCCCGGTTGACATCCACTTCCACCTCGACCGGCTGGGCCTCCAGGCCCAGCACCGCCGCACTCTGGATCTTCGCCAGCATCTCCGCGCCCCCTTCCATGATGACGTTGCCCGACAGATTAGGCCTAACAAGTTAGGGTGATTGATGGTCGTGATTGGGTCTCAGTGGAAGCGGCAATGGATGACTCAAGCTGATTATGACTCAAACTGATTATGGCTCAAACTGATTATGGCTCAAACTGATTATAGTGAGGGTTTTTCAAAGCGCAAACGATCATCGCCTGTCGTGATGTGTCGAACAGGACACCATTCTTGAAACTCAAAGAAAGTATGGTAAACTATAGATGTTAGGGTGCTGAGGTTCCAAGTTTGCCAATGATGTGTCAAACGTCCGGACTGAAAGTAGTCTGGATTCTTTGTTTTTGGGACGAAGCTGTCTGCATCCTAGACTTGTAATTGAAGGGGAATAAACGTAATGAGTGAGCGAGAAACTGGTACGGTGAAGTGGTTCAATGCTGCCAAGGGATTTGGTTTCATCTCCCGTGAAGGCAAAGAGGATGTGTTTGTCCATTTTTCGGCTATCAAAGAGGATGGCTTCAAGAAGCTAGTCGAAGGGCAGAAGGTTGAGTTCGGCCTCGAACAGACGGATAAGGGTTTGGCGGCAGCAGATGTGAAACCGCTGGATCACCCCGTGGATACCTCCCGATCGAACGATCGATATAGCTTCTAAGTAAGCGCACTAACCCGAAAACCAAGCCGTCCGGTTCAGCCGGACGGCTTTGCTGTATCTGTGAGTCAGAGAGCTCAAATCGGAGAGTGGGTGCGTTTCGAAGCGGGCGGCTATACGGGGAAGCCGGGGATGGCACATCCCCTCCGAGCATTGGGGTATGCACACGCTCGCGAGGATGTGTCATCCGAGCAGACAGACGAAAACCAGAACGTGTGGTATGATTACCACAACCATAAATCGGAATATCAGCCAGACACGTGAGTCTATGGAAAACCATCGCCGCTTCCTGATAGGGGCCGCCCTGCTCGTCCTCGTCCTAGCGCTGCTGGGATGCCGGGGGGACGACGGCCCGCTGCCAGCCCCCGCACCGGTGCGCCTCACCGATGCGCAGACCCGCATCCCCCTCGGCGTGCACCTGGCCTACCTGGAGGATCCCAGCGGCGCGCTGACGCTCGCCGACGTCACCGCACCGCCCTACAGCCGGCAGTTCACCGCGAGCCGCGCCCCGTACCCGGATTTCGGCCTCACCCAATCCGCGTATTGGATCCGGATCACGCTGAGGAACGAGAGCGGCCGA
>DAOTTS010000049.1:0-7002 GCA_034437735.1 Anaerolineae bacterium | reverse complement strand
GCAGCGCTTGCCCCAGGGTGTTGTTGATCTTGTGGGCGCCGGTGTGGGCCAGATCCTCCCGCTTGAGATAGATCCGCGCGCCGCCTAGCGCCTCGGTCATGCGCGGTGCGAAGGTCAGCGGGGTGGGTCGCCCGGCATATTCGTGCAGTAGGGTCTCCAGTTCCTCGCGAAAGGCGGGGTCCCGGTGGGCGTCCTCATACGCGGCCTCCAGCGCCCGCAGCGCCGGGACGAGCGTCTCGGGCACGAATGCCCCGCCGTACCGCCCGTAGCGCGGCCCATCGGACCCCGCCCCATTGTCCTCGATCTGTCTTTCCGCCACATCAACCTTTTCGTTCACCGTGCTCATAGCATCCTCTCTCCTCACTCGTCGCTCAGTCCTTGAGCTTCCATCCTATATCTCAACACTCCGTACCATCTCAATAAACGCTCGGACCCTTGTGTGATCCTTCGCACCCGGTCTTCGCTCGACGCCGCTCGAGACGTCGACCCCCCACGGGTTGACGTCTTCGATGGCCGACCGCACGTTGTCGGGGGTCAGGCCGCCGGCCAGCATCAAGCGGCACCGCCGGGCCAGCACGCGGGCGACCTCGACGTCGGCGCGTAGGCCGGTGCCCCCGGCCCGCACCGGATGGTAGGCGTCGGCCAGCAGGTTGGGCCGCTCCGGCGGCTGCGTGAACGTCGGCGCGTACGCGGCGAGCGCGTCCTCCGCCTCCGTGAGGGTCTGGGGCCGTATCGCCTTGAGCGCCCGTAGGCCAAACTGTGCCACAACCTCCGGGGACTCGCTGCCGTGAAGCTGGACCATATCGAGGTGGGCCGCTTCCAGGGTCCGTCGCACCTCCGCCGGGGGCGCGTCGACAAAGACGCCCACAAAACAGGGGCGTGAGCCGCCGCCCATCGTCCGCCGGATCGCCCGGGTGATGGCCCCCGCCTCCGCCGGCGCGATGGCCCTCGGGCTGGGGGGGTAGAAGATAAATCCCAACATATCGGCGCCGGCCTCGGCGGCGACCAGGCCGTCCTTTAGATTGGTAATGCCGCAGATCTTGACGCGTGTCATCGGATCAGCGCCTCGACCTTCCGGCCCGGATCCGGCGCGCTGACCAGGGCGGTGCCCACGAGGACGGCGTCAACCCCGGCGCGTTGGAGCCTTTGGGCGTCCGCTGCGCGCTGGACGCCGCTCTCGGCGACGACAATCACGCCCTCCGGGATGCGGGGCCTCAGCCTCTCGGTTGTCTCAAGTCGGATCTCGAACGTATGCAGATCCCGGTTGTTGATGCCGACGACCGCCGGCTCGACTGCCAGGGCCCGTTCCAGATCCTCGGCGTTGTGCACCTCGACCAGGGCGGCCATCCCCAGCATGCCTGTCAGCGTGTGGAGATCGTGCAGCGTCGGGTCGTCGAGCGCAGCCGTGATGAGAAGCACGGCGTCGGCCCCGGCGGCCCTTGCCTCGTAGACCTGGTAGGGATCCATAATGAAGTCCTTGCGCAGTACTGGAAGGCTGACCGCCGCCCGGGCCGTTCGCAGGTCGTCCAGCGAGCCCTGAAAGAAGGGCTCATCGGTCAGGACGCTGAGAGCAGCGGCGCCGTGATCGGCGTACGTGCGGGCCAAGGCCCCGGGATCGAGGTCGGCTCGGATCGTCCCCTGGCTGGGCGAGGCCCGTTTGACCTCGGCGATGAGTGAGAGCCCCGGCACGCGCAGGGCGCCTGTAAAGTCTCGACAGGGGGGCGCGTCGTTGGCAGCGCGATGAATCTCGCGCATCGGCGTTACCCGCTGTCGCAGCGCCAGATCCTTCCGCGTGCGGGTGATGATTTTCTCCAGGATAGTCGGCAGCGTCACAGTTACCTCCTAGGATGTGGGGGCACACTGGCGGCTGAACGCGATCAGCGCATCAAGAGCCCGGAGGGCAGCGCCGCTGTCGACGCTCGCTTCGGCCTGCGCGATGCCCACATCGATCGTCTCCGCCTTCTCACCAACCCGGAGGGCCGCGGCGGCGTTGAGGACGACCACCTCGCGCCGTGGCCCGCGATCCTCACCGCTCAGAATTGCGCGGGTGATTGCTGCGTTGGCGGTTGGGTCGCCGCCGCTGAGGGTCTCCGGCGCTGGGCGGGCGAACCCGTAGGCTGCCGGATCCAACGCCTCCGTCACGACCTCTCCGTTACCCGGGCCGACCCCGAACGCGCTGATTTGGTTCGGTCCGGTGGTGGTCAGTTCGTCCAGCCCGCCGTATCCGTGCACCACGTACGCCGCGTCGGACCCTAGCTGCTGGAGGACCCGGGCTAACGGTTCGGTGAGGGCCGCGTCGTAAACGCCCAGGAGCTGCGCGCGGGCGCCCGCCGGGTTGGTGAGCGGCCCCAGCACGTTGAAGACCGTCCGGACGCCAAGCTCGCGCCGGGGACCGATCGCGTGTTTCATCGCCGGGTGGAAGTGCGGCGCGAAGATAAAGCCTACGCCGACCTCGTCGATGGCCTGCGCCACCTGCTCGGGCGTCATAGCCAGATTGACCCCCAGCGTCTCCAGCACGTCGGCGCTGCCGCAGCGGCTGCTGACGCTGCGGTTGCCGTGTTTGGCCCCGCCCAGGCCCGCGCCCGCCACCACGAAGGCCGTCGTCGTGGAGATGTTGAAGGTGCCCGCACCGTCCCCGCCGGTGCCGCAGGTGTCGATCACGTCCTGCCGCTGCGGGCGGACCGCCACGGCAGCGCGCCGCATCGCTTTGGCGCAGCCGGCGATCTCCTCCGGGGTCTCGCCCTTGGTGCGCAACGCGATCAGAAAGCCTGCGATCTGAGCCGGGGTGGCCTCGCCGTGCATAATTTCGTCCATCACCGCTTCGGCCTGCGCGGCCCCCAGGGACGTGCCGTCCATCAACTGTCGAATCGTTTCGCGTATCATGCTTCTCTCCTTTGCTGGCTCTCAATTTGCAAGAAGTTCTTGAGTACGGTGTGCCCGTGCTCGGTCAGAATGCTCTCCGGATGGAACTGGACGCCGAAGGTGGGGAATTCCCGGTGGCGCAGGGCCATGACCTCGCCCTGATGGGTCGTCGCCGTCACCTCCAGGCAGTCAGGTACCGGATCGTGGACGATCAGACTATGGTAGCGCATGGCCTCAAACGGGGTGGGTACCCCGGTCAGGATATCCGTCTGGTTGTGGTGGACAGGGCTGGTCTTACCGTGCATCAATCGGTCCGCGCGCCCCACGCGCCCGTCGAAGGCCTCCGCGATGCATTGGTGGCCCAGACAGACGCCCAGGATCGGGGTCGTGGTGTGAAACGCCCGGATCACGCCGAGGGAGATGCCGCCATCCTCCGGCGTGCCCGGCCCCGGCGAGATCACGATGTGGGTTGGGTTCAGCGCGCGGATCGTCTCCACCGTCACTGCGTCATTGCGGTAGACTTCGATATCGACCCCCAGCTCGCCCAGATACTGCACCAGGTTGTACGTAAACGAATCGTAATTATCGATCATGAGTATCATCGTCCCTCCTCTGCCATCTCAATGGCGGTGCCCAATGCGTGGGCCTTGTGCCCGGTCTCCTCCCATTCACGGGTGGGGTCGCTGTCAGCGACGATGCCGGCGCCTGCCTGTAGGTGGGCGCGGTCGTCCTGCATCACGATGGTGCGGATGGTGATGCACGTATCCAGATTGCCGCTAAAGCCCAGGTAGCCGACGGCCCCGGCATAGGGTCCCCGGCGCACCGGCTCCAGCTCCTCGATGATCTCCATCGCCCGCACCTTCGGTGCCCCGCTGACCGTTCCGGCGGGGAAGGTGGCCCGCAGCAGGTCGTATCCGTCGAGCTCCGGGCGGAGCTGCCCCGTGACCCGGCTTACCAGGTGGATCACGTGGGAGTAACGCTCGATCTCCAGCAGCTCCGGCACCTCCACCGATCCGAACTCGGCGATCCGTCCAATGTCGTTGCGGCCCAGATCGACGAGCATCACGTGCTCGGCGCGTTCTTTGGGGTCGGTCTGCAGGTCTTGGACCAGGTCGGCGTCCTCCTCGGCAGTGTGTCCCCTTGGGCGGGTGCCCGCGATGGGGCGGACCTCCGCCTTGCGGCCCTGCAAGCGCACCAGCATCTCCGGCGAGGAGCCGATCAGGTGCGTCGCCGGATCCCCGCCCAGGTCGAGGTAGAACATATAGGGGGAGGGGTTGAGGCGCCGCAGCGCCCGGTAGATGGCGAAGGGCTGGGCGTCGGTGGGGCGCTCCAACCGCTGGGAGACCACCACCTGGAAGATGTCCCCGGCGGTGATGTACGCCTTGGCCTCCCGGACCGCTGCCTCGAAGTCCGCCTGGCACGTCCGTGGGGTGGTGGTGTGACCGTTCCGGCCCGGGGCCGGTGGTTGCGGGGGTACCGCTGCGTTCAACCGTGCCTCGATCCGGTCGAGCTTGGCGATAGCCCGATCGTACGCCGCGTCCAGGTCTGCCTCCGGTGGGGTGCGCACCGTGGCGAAGAGCACGATCCGCTTTCGGGCGTGGTCGTAGGCCACCAAGGTGTCGGCGACCATCAGGTGGAGATCCGCCAGCCCCCGGTCGTCCTCCGTCGTCATCGGCAGCCGCTCGAAGGCCCGGACGACGTCGTAGCCCAGGAAGCCGACCGCGCCCCCGACGAAGTAGGGCAGATCCTGCACCCGATCATGGAGCGGGGCCAGCGGCTGGTAAGGTGCCAGTTCCGCCGCGACAGCGTCCAACGGATCCCGGTCCGGTTCCAGCGTGTCGCGCTCCCGGTGCCCCTCCCCGGCGACGGCGACCTCCCGCCCGCGCACTTGCAATTCCCGACTCGGTTCGACGCCGAGGAAGGAGTAGCGGCCCACCTGCTCGCCGTGCTCCACCGACTCCAGCAGGAAGCCGGGTCCCTCGCCGTGCAGTTTCAGATAGATGGAGACCGGGGTCTCCAGGTCGCCGGGCAGCTCCCGGTAGACCGGAACCGATGCGCCCTCCTGGGCTAACTCGTGAAACAGCGTCCGTGTCAATTGTCTCTTCATTCCTCGTCTCCTTGGTGTCCCCCCAACTAAAAAACGCGCCTCTCGTCTCCAGGAACCTCTAGGGTTCCTAGGGACGAGAGGCGCGTTGTGCCCTCCCGTGGTGCCACCCTCTTTAGGCTGGGCCAAAACCAAAGCGCGGTTTTGGTTTCCGGAAAAAGCCGCGTCTCGGCTTCTTCCTGATAAGAAAAAAACGCGCTGCAAGAGCGCGTCATCGACGTGAGCCAGCCTCACTTAAGTCGGGTACGGTCCTGGAGCCAAAGCTCGTGGACGATACCTCTGCCCGTTAACGGTGGCGACCGTCCGCCCTTACCAGTCCCGCGACCTTCAGAGCGGAAGCTCCCCGGCCCATTCACGATCACCGCTTGCGAGCAGGCTTTCAGCCCGAGGCCTGCCTCTCTGGCGCGCGCGCGACCGCTACTTCTCCAGATCGACACTTCACATATGGGATATGTTGAATAAGACTATACCATCGGGGCAGAGCTTTGTCAAGGACATTTCGCGAGTTCCAGATGCTGTCGAAGTCGCAACGAGCCGGCTATGCCTCTAGGTCGGCAGTGCTTCCTCGAATTCCGGCAGGCTCTCCGCCGTCGCTGCGTGCTTGAACAGCTCTTTCATCTGGTCTAGGTCATCGATGCGACCGAGCACAGTGGCTGTATGTGCCGTCACCTTGCCAAAACGTAGCTCGATCAAATGCAAAACATCTTCCCGGGTCGCTTGCAGCGCACCTAATTTCTTTCCTTGCTCAATCCCCTGTTCGAGGCCTTCCTCTCGTCCCTGCCGAACCCATTCCTGGGCAATGGTATTCATAAGCGTACCTCCATCTTCAGTTTAAACCATCTTTCTGATTTTGTATAGGTCAGTTCAATGGTTGGTCGCTGGTCGAAGGTCGCAGGTCGTCAGTCAAAATGCGCCTCAGGATTCGGCTTCGGACTTTCGACGTCCGACTTGTGACCTCGCGATGACTTGTCGTTTTAAGCAGCCTTCTTTCAGTACCTTCGCGATTGACCTTATCCGTAAAGTTTGCTAAAGTGTAAGTGAGTGATGATTCATGTTTCCTCAGGGTGCCTTGCATCAAGCAGGCAAAGGAGGGTTGGACCTATGAAATCCATCATCACCGTCAAGCGATCCTGGTTGAAGTCCGTACTGAATGTATTTCCCCTGATGGCCCTGTTGGCGATTCTCGGCTGTGGGACTTCCACGTCCGCACCAGTGCCGGAATCTGCTAACGTCGATGTCCCTTGCGACGACTTCGAGGAGCAGCCGGAGCAGAGGGACACCGTCACCGTCGAGGCCGGCAGCACACTCACTGTGGCGTTGTGCGCGAACCCCACCACGGGGTTCCAGTGGGAGGAGATGGAGATCGACGACCCCGACGTGGTCGAGCAGACCGACCGCGACTACCAGGCCCTGGATTCGGACGCGCTCGGCGCCTCCGGACGTGAGGTGTGGACGTTCCGCGCGCTGGAGGCCGGGCAAACCACGCTCGCCTCGACCTATGGTCAGCCCTGGGAGGGCGGCATCAAGGACGAATGGACCTTCACGCTGGCAGTCACGGTGGAATGAATGACTTAAGGGGTTAGACGCCTCCAAATCCCGTATCCGAAACTCACCGTCCTGAAATGCTGTAAGGCTGTTTGTGAAAACATACGGCTCAATCCGTGCCTGGCACCTAGTTTTCCAAGGTATCCTCAAAGTACCGAATCAGGATTGAGGCACTACCTGGAATCCCATACCAACGTGTAGAAAGTGTGCATCCCCGGTAAGGATGGTAGAGATCCCTAATTCTTCCATCACACACATGGAGGATAGGTCTGTGAAAGAAATGGTCGGTTTGTCCTGTAGTTTGAGTCGCAAAGCCTTGGCTTGACTGAAGCGTTCCTGTGTCATCCATACTTGCTTCAGATATCCCGTTTGTATTGCTGTCTCTGGCTACCTATCACTTTTGGAAGTTAAAATGAAAAAGGCTGTGGAACACTCCTGATATAATAAATGTAACGCACATCTCATATCAAGGAGGCGATTATGTCCCACAG
>DAOTTS010000048.1:0-30939 GCA_034437735.1 Anaerolineae bacterium | reverse complement strand
TTTTCGGGGCGAATTCGATTCTATTGTACCACACCGTTGGGTTGGTCAATGGGTAGTTTATATTTTTGCGGATGGACGTTGTCTGATAAAGCCCTATACTTGCGTTGCGGAATCTTTACAAAGGCACCAAAAACGGTATACTAATCTGTGGTTTTTGAGATAATTGACAGAATCTTGTGAGGCGCAGTCTGCATTGTATGGAGAATGTCACGTATGGTTGAGCAGGATATTCAGTTAAGTCAACCCAGGGAGACCGTACAGGTCGTGCTTCCCGATGGTCGGACGTTTGAAGGATCCAAACACACATGTCTGGAGGCTTTCATCCAGGCGGCCTTTCCGGACTCTGAAGTTCCTTATATTGCCGCGTTGGTCGATGGGACACTCCGCGAGCTGACCTATGAGATAAGGCGGGACTGTCAGGTGACGCCCATCGATCTCTCACAATCCGACGGCGTCCGCATTTACCGGCGGTCCCTGGCGTTTCTTATGGTCGCGGCAGCGCACCGGCTTTTCCCTGGCATTGCGATCTTTGTCGATCACTCCCTGCCGTATGGGGGCTATTACTGTGAGGTTCGGAATCGGGAGCCTTTCAGTGAAGCAGAGCTAGAGGCGCTGTCCGAGGAGATGCGCCGGATTGTCGAGGCCGACCTGCCCATCATTCGCGAGATTAAGCCGTTGGATGAGGCCCTGGAGGTCTTTCGAGAGCGGGGCGAGCTGGATAAGGTCGCCATCTTTCAGACCCGCGATCGCAAGCGGAAAGCGTACCTGCGTCTGTACGGGCTGGATGGTCACCGCGACTATTTCCACGGTTATATGGTTCCAAGCACGGGCTACCTTCAGTTCTACCGACTGCTTCGGTGGGAGAATGGGTTCATTCTCCAGTTTCCACGGCGCCGCGAGCCGACGCGACTTCAGGAGCCGGTGCCCTATCCCCAGTTGAAGCGGGTCTTCCGGGAATACGGTGAGTGGCTGCGCTTGTTGGATACCGAGCACGTCGGCAAGCTCAATCACGCCAATGAGATGGGCCGGATGCGCGAGATTATCCTCGTGTCGGAGGCGCTTCACGAGCGGGGTATTGCGAATATCGCCCAGCAGATCTGGGAACGGCGTGATAACGTCCGGTTGGTGCTAATCGCCGGACCTTCCTCCTCGGGCAAGACCACGTTTGCCAAGCGTTTGGGCGTTCAGCTTTTGGCTCACGGTATTCGTCCCTTTGCCTTGGAGCTTGACAATTATTTCGTCAACCGGGAGGATACGCCTCTCGATGAACACGGTGAGTACAACTTCGAGGCGCTGGAAGCGTTAGATGTGGAGCTTTTCAACCAGCATCTCCAGGATCTGATGCAGGGTGAGATGGTGCAACTTCCGCACTTTAATTTCTATACCGGCAAGCGTGAGGCGGGACCCCGGGTTCAAATTGAGACCGATCAGGTTATTATCGTGGAGGGAATTCACGGTCTGAATCCTGAACTGGTCTATACCCTGGAGGACGATATTCTCTTCCGCGCCTATGTCTCCGCGCTGACCCAGCTCAACCTCGACCGCCATAATCGTGTGCCGACGACGGACACCCGCTTGATTCGGCGTATTACGCGGGATGCGCGGACCCGGGGGTACACGGCCACCGAGACGATCCAACGGTGGGAGAGCGTCCGCCGGGGCGAGAAGCAGTATATCTTCCCCTATCAGGAGTACGCCGACGTGATGTTCAATTCCGCGTTGGTCTACGAGATGGCGGTGCTCAAGCCGTGGGCCGAGCCGTTGCTGCTGCAGGTCGAGCCGGATTCCAAACAACGGGTCGAGGCCAAGCGGCTGTTAACGTTCCTGCAATGGTTCCAGCCGGTTGACAAAGCACTCGTGCCCGACAACTCGATCTTGCGTGAGTTTGTCGGCGGGTTGGCACTTGATGAACTTACCTGGGATTGACGTTGACCTCGGAAACACTCTGTCCCGAATGTGGTGAACGCGTTCATGAACCCGGTGCGCTCTGTCCGCACTGCGGTGCCTCGCTGTCGTCTGAGGATGACGAAACCCCGACACGGGGGCGCCGGCGCCTCTGGATGCGACTGCTTCTCACGCTTCTGGGATTAGCGCTTTTCGTTGGCGTTTTAGCCGCTTCAGCTTACGCTGGTATCTACGTGGGCGAGCGCGATCGCCAGACCCGGCGCGAAGCCGTGGTGGAAAGCCACTATCGGGCGGGGATTGAGGCGCTGAATGAGGGCAATCACGAGCGGGCGGTCGCGGAGTTCAAATACGTCCTGCAGCTCAATCCCGATCACCGCTTAGCCGAGCAAGGATTGGTCGAGGCCAACACGCGACTTGTGGTCAAGCCTACGCCCACGTTGGAAGCGGCGATCTCCCTGGCGGAGCAGCTCCTGATACAGGCCGAGGCCTCGTACGAGGAGGAGGACTGGGTCTCGACCGCCCGGACCTTGACGCAGCTTCGGGCGCTCGACCCGGATTACGAGCAGGCAAGCGTCGAGGAGCTGCTCTTTGTCAGTCTCTACAATGCGGGCACTCACTACCTCGGCGAGGATAACCTCGAAGTGGGAATCTCCTATCTGGATCAGGCAATCGCGCTGCGCCCCTTGGACGCCGATGCAGTCAATCAGCGCAATCTAGCGGCCCGCTATCTGGACGCACTCAACTACTGGGGGGTCGATTGGGAGCTGTGTATTGAACGTTTGAAGGCCCTTCACGCCCTTGCCCCCGACTATAAGGACGTCACGCAGCGGATTTACCGCGCTTATATCGCCTACGGCGACACCTTGATCGCGCAGGGCGAGAGCTGTCCCGCCGAGATGCAGTACAGTCAGGCGCTCCGGATGTTCAGCGCTTCAGAGCTTGAGGACAAGCGGGCCGATGCCGCTCAAACCTGTCTCGTTGCGACCCCTGTGGCTGTCAGCGGCACCCTGCCCATCAACACACCCCAGCCCATCGAGGGATTTGCCCGCGGACGTCTGGCCTATCCGGTCTACAACAACCAGATGGGCACTATCCTCCTCTATGCGCTCTATGCGGACGGGCGTATTATCCGGGTTGCGGATGGCGCAGACCAGCCCTCCTGGGAGTGGAATACGGGCCGGATGGTTTACCGCGACCGGACCACGAATGCCATCCGTCTGATCCTGCCGGAGGAGGGGGTGCCCCTGGATCTCTTGCCGCCGGATGGACAGGCCTGGCCCACGCTGTCGCCCGACAGCCGCCGACTGGCGTACGCGGTCGCCGGCGCTGATGGTACGTGGTCCGTTGTCATCGCTAACACCGACGGTACCGGCGAACCGAGACGGGTGGGGGCGGGCTGGGCGCCCACGTGGGGACGACAGGGCCTCCTCGCCTATACCGGATGTGGAAGCGACGGTTCGTGTGGGATCATCCTGGACAACCCCGACGACGATCAGCCCGGGACGAGGCTTACCGGCAGCGAACAGGATACGGCGGTCAGTTGGGCGCCGGATGGCAACTCCCTGGCGTATATGAGCAACGTTACCGGGAACTGGGATCTCTTTCTGCTGAGTCCGGAGGGCGGCGTGCAGCAGTTGACGTCTGAGTCCTCCGACGAGGGGCTGCCGGTGTGGTCGCCGGATGGATCCCAGATTGCCTTTATCAGCAATCGCAACGGTGGCTGGGCGATCTACGTGATGCCTGCTGGCGGTGGGCCGGCTAAACGACTTCTGGACCTCGGTGCGACGTTCCCCGGTTGGGAGAACCAGCGATTGTCCTGGGCGCCGTAGCATTCGGGGCTCTGCCCACGGCTGGTGCTGTCCCCGGTGGTAGATTACGAAGCTCTGAGTTCTCGGGCTTGACGAAAGTCAAAATCCGGGTATACATAGGGGTGCGTCGGGGCGTAGCGCAGTTTGGTTAGCGCGCACGGTTTGGGTCCGTGAGGTCGGCGGTTCAAATCCGCCCGCCCCGACCTTTGCTTGGCAGTCACTCCAACTCTGGCTTGAGGATCTTGAGCCGGAGTTTTTCTGTAGCAGGCGGTTCTCTCGTAGTCACGCATTCTCTCAAGAATAGGATGTTGCCGATGAATGACCTCGAACGGTTTCTGGCGGTGATGGCGTACGAACCCGTGGATCGCGTGCCCAACTGGGAGTTGGGCGTCTGGCCTCAGACCCGCGACCGCTGGGAGGCGGAGGGCCTCGACCCGACGACGCTGCACTGGCGGTGGTTTGACGGTGAGGCAAAGTTGGGGATGGACCCCAAGGAGTTCATCGCCTTTAACGGTAAGCTCATCCCCCCGTTTGAGTACGAGGTCTATGAGGAGGACGATCGCACGATCACCTTCCGGGACGGGCTGGGCCGCGTGCGCCGTGCCCTGAAGGAGGGCACGGTGAACGGCGGGCGGATGTCCATGGATACGTACCTCTCGTTCCCGGTGACCTCGATGGAGGACTGGGTGGAGATCAAGCGGCGGTTGAATCCCACCTCCCCCCAGCGGTACGAGCCCAACTGGGAGGTCGTTCGACTGCCCGGCTGGCAGCAGCGGGCACACCCCTTGATCTTTGGTCCCAACACCTCGACGGAAGGGTTCTACTGGTTCGCCCGGGAGATGATGGGCACCGAGGGACTCTCCTACGCGTTTTTCGATCAGCCCGACCTGGTGCACGATATGATGGCGTTCCGGGCGACGTTCCTGATGGAGGCGGCCCGTCCGGTTCTGGAGGAGATTGACGTCGAGTATCTCATCCTCAGCGAGGATATGGCGATGAAGACCGGTCCGTTGATCAGCCCGCGTCTCTACCGGACGTTCGTTCTACCTCGGCTTCGGAAGGTGGTCGAATTCTATAAAGCGCATGGGGTCCGTTATGTGGGCGTGGATACCGACGGCAATCCGGAGGCGTTGATCCCGATGCTGATGGAGGCCGGGGTGGAAATCCTCTGGCCCCTGGAGCGCGCGGCGGGCCAGGATCCGGTCCGGCTGCGGGAGACGTACGGCCGATCCCTCCGTCTCTGGGGCGGGGTGGATAAGCGGGTGTTGGTCGAGGGCCCCGAGGCGATCGACAGGCACCTGCAGGCGTTGGCCCCACTGGTTGAGGAGGGTGGGTTTATCCCGACCGTCGATCACACGGTGCCGCCGGACGTGAGCTGGGCGAACTTCCAGTATTATATGGCCCAGAAGGAAAAGTTGTTGAGAGGCGCGCTCTGAGAGGGGGGGAGGATTGATGTCAATCTTGTGGATGTGTCTCGATCCGGATGAGCTGAGACCCGTGCAGCGTAATGCGGTGGAGGCGTCGGTGCCGGATATGGACGTGGTGGTGACCCGTGATCTGGACGAGGTAAAGCCGTTGGCCGCGGACGTGGAGATCATGTCCGGCTGGATCGGTCCGGAGATGATCCGGGCGATGCCGGCGGTGCGTTGGGTGCAGCACTGGGCGGCGGGGGTCAACCGCCTGGTCGCAGATCCCGAGATCGTCCAGCGGGATTTTGTCCTGACGAACGGATCGGGGATCCATGCGATTCCCATCTCTGAGCACATCTTTGCGTTTCTGCTGTCCATGGCACGCGGGCTGCCGTGTGCGGTGCGGGCCCAATCCGATCATCGGTGGGTCTCGCCCTCGACATCCTGCAACCGTTCCATCTTCGAGCTCTTTAACAAGACGATGGTCCTGATCGGGGTGGGGGCCATCGGGGCCCGCACTGCTGAGGTCGCCCGCAGTTTGGGGATGCACGTGATCGGCGTGCGGCGCGATCCCTCGGACGATGCGGTGAGCGGCGTGGGGAAGATGGTGGGACCGGAGGCTTTGGGGGAGGTGCTCCCTAAGGCCGACGTGGTTGTCCTCACCGTTCCGCTGACGGACGAGACCGAGGCGATGATCGGGGAACCGGAGCTGCGGGCGATGAAGGCGTCCGCGCACCTGGTCAACATCGGACGCGGCGGGACGGTGGATGAGCGGGCCCTCACACGGGCGCTGCAGCAGGGTTGGATCGCGGGCGCCGGTCTGGACGTCTTCGAGACGGAGCCGCTTCCCGAGGATTCACCCCTCTGGGAGATGGAGAACGTTGTGATCACCTCTCATTACGCGGGTCGGACGCCCCACTACACCGAGCGTGCGATGGCGTTGTTTTTCGATAACTTGGGGCGTTATCTCCACGACGAGCCGTTATGCAACGTGGTGGATAAAGACCGCGGGTACTGAGGTATAAGGAGACCATGATGCGCAGAATTACAATCACGGTGGGGGATATTGTCTTGGACGCCACGTTGAACGATAGTCCCACGGCGGACGAGATCTGGGATGCGCTGCCTCTGGAGGCGAGCGCTAACGTCTGGGGCGACGAGATCTACTTCGAAATTCCTGTTGAGGTGGATCAGGCATCAAATGCCCGCGCCGGTGTGGAGATCGGGACGCTGGCTTACTGGCCGATGGGACACGCCTTCTGCATCTTCTATGGCAGGACGCCGGCAAGCCGGGGGAACCAGCCCCGCGCTTACAGCCCGGTAAACGTCTTTGGGGAGGTTAAGGGCGACGCGACCCGGTTGCGTGGGGTGACCACAGGCACGCGCGTTCGTGTCGACCGCGCCGGTTGATGCTCTGTTCTCAGGGCACGCCGGCCCGCTCAAAATATGCAGCACGTTGCATATTTGCCAAGTCCTCCGAATGGCTTACGATAGTATTGGGATTTTATAATGGTCGAGAATGTCAATAGAACGGTACCTATATGGAGGGGGCGCTTTATGCAATATCGCAATTTTGGCTCGTTGGATTGGAAGGTTTCGGCGTTGGGGTTTGGCGCGATGCGTCTTCCGTTGGAGGACGCCACCGAGAATACGGCCATCGATGAGGAACGGGCGACCCGGATGGTGCGCTATGCCATCGACCACGGCGTGAACTATGTGGATACCGCGTATCCCTACCACGGCGGCGAGAGCGAGCGCTTCGTCGGTCGGGCCCTGCAGGATGGCTACCGCGAGAAGGTCCATCTGGCGACCAAGCTGCCGATGTGGGCGTTGGAGGAAGAGGGAGATGCCGAGCGCATCCTGAACGAGCAGCTAGAGAAGCTGCAGACCGATCACATCGACTGCTACCTCTTCCACGGCCTGCGCGAAGCGCGCTGGGAGACGGTCGAGCAGTTCGATCTGCTCAACTGGGCCGAGAAGGTCAAAGCCGATGGCCGGATCCGGCACATTGGGTTCTCGTTCCACGACAACGTCGACGTGTTCAAGAAGATCGTGGACGCGTATGACAACTGGGACTTCTGCCAGATCCAGTACAACTATATGGACATCAACAACCAGGCCGGGACCGAGGGGTTGAAGTACGCGGCCGCGAACGGGATGGCCGTGATCGTGATGGAGCCGCTGCTGGGCGGGCGGTTGGTCGATCCCCCCGAGCCGATCCAGGCGATCTGGGACACGGCCCCGACGGTTCAGACGCCGGTGGAGCGCGCGCTGCGCTGGCTGTGGGATCAGCCGGAGGTCTCGGT
The DNA here is from genome assembly GCA_034437735.1 of Anaerolineae bacterium. Classification (GTDB taxonomy): domain Bacteria; phylum Chloroflexota; class Anaerolineae; order B4-G1; family SLSP01; genus PWVB01. The sequence continues at coordinate 23,511 of DAOTTS010000048.1, read as the reverse complement.
GGTGCTGAGCGGAATGTCGACGATGAATCACGTGATTGAGAACGTCGCCCACGCCAGTCAGTACACCGTGGGGAATATGACCGACGAGGATCAGGCCCTCATTGACCAGGTGCGTGAGAAGTACGATGAGCTCTGTCCGATTCCGTGCACCAAGTGCGAGTACTGCCTGCCGTGCGCGGTGGAGCTGAATATCCCTCGGCTCTTCGACATCCTCAATCGTGGGGTGATGTACAACAAGCTGGAGGAAGCGCGCAAACGCTATATGCGGATGGACGCGGAGAAGCGCGCGGAGGCCTGCATCGCCTGCCACGAGTGTGAGGATAAGTGCCCGCAGTCGATCCCGATCGCTGACTGGATGGTGCACATCGACGAGATTCTGGCTCAGGGCATGGACGTGGATGCCTGCCTGGCCTCGATGGCGGAGTAGCGTTGCCCCGTTCTTTTCTCGTGTGCGGTTGACGTCAACCTGGATATCACCCCGGTCTCGATCGGGGTGGTTTTCTTTCAAGGTTGGAATATGCCGTTGTCGATGTCGGGTGCCGAAGCGCGCTGCATATTTGTCGAGCGCGTTAAATGACCTAGAATGTGTGTAGGAGAGCGTGTAAAAGATAAAGTTGTCATTAGCAGAAAGTCTGGAGGGGAGCTTCATGCACTATCGCAAGTTCGGATCATTGGATTGGAAGGTTTCACCGTTGGGATTTGGCGCGATGCGCCTTCCGTTGGAGGATTCAGACGACAGCACGGCCATTGATGAGGAACGGGCGACCCGGATGGTGCGCTATGCGATCGACCACGGCGTGAACTATGTGGATACGGCGTACCCGTACCACGGCGGCGAGAGCGAGCGCTTCGTCGGCCGTGCCCTGCAGGATGGCTACCGCGAGAAGGTCCATCTGGCGACCAAGCTGCCGATGTGGGAGCTTGAGGAGGATGGGGATGCGGACCGCCTCTTGAACGAGCAGTTGGAGAAGCTGCAGACGGATCACATCGATTTCTATCTCTTCCATGCCCTGAATAAGGATCATTGGACCAAGGTCGAGGAGTTCGATCTGCTCACCTGGGCCGAGGCCGCCAAGGCGGACGGGCGCATCCGATACATCGGGTTTTCGTTCCACGATGACCTCGACATGTTCAAGAAGATCGTGGATGCCTACGACGATTGGGACTTCTGCCAGATCCAGTACAACTATATGGACATCCACAACCAGGCCGGGACCGAGGGGCTGAAGTACGCGGCCTCGAAGGGCATGGCGGTCGTCGTGATGGAACCGCTGCTGGGCGGGCGGTTGGTCGATCCCCCCGAACCGGTGCAGGCGATCTGGGACACGGCCCCGACGGTCCAGACGCCGGTGGAGCGCGCGCTGCGCTGGCTGTGGGATCAGCCGGAGGTCTCGGTGGTGCTGAGCGGAATGTCGACGATGGACCACGTGATTGAGAACGTGGCCCACGCCAGCCAGTACGCCGCGGGCAATATGACCGACGAGGATCAAGCGCTGATCGAGCAGGCGCGCGAGAAGTACAACGAGCTCTGCCCGATTCCGTGCACCAAGTGCGAGTACTGCCTGCCGTGTGCGGTGGAACTGAACATCCCCCGGCTCTTCAGCATGCTGAACCAGGGTGTGATGTATAACCGGTTGGATGAGGTGCGGGCGCGCTATATGCGGATGGACGCGGAGAAGCGCGCGGAGGCCTGCATCGCTTGCCATGAATGTGAGGAGAAGTGTCCGCAGTCGATCCCGATCGCCGACTGGATGGTGCACCTCGACGAGATTCTGGCCCAGGGTATGGACGTGGATGCCTGTCTGGCCTCGATGGCGGAGTAGCCGCTCGCTTGCCCGCAGGTTGTGAATTCGGACACCCCGGTTTCAACCGGGGTGTTTTTTGTTGGTGGGCGGTGATGATGCGCTTGTTGCGCATGGCAAGGTGCGAATGTGCCATAGGTTTCTGAATTCGTTGAGGCCGCCTCTTGAGTTATTGTCTCACAAGTGGTAGAATGGGAGCAATAATATTTTCGAGCGGAGCATCATCAGACGTGCGAGTTCGTTTTCTCTAAACAGATATGCTCTAATTTGGGAACGTCCCGATCTATGTGGTAGCATCTACGTCCTCTTTTCCTTTTACCTTCACGCATCCTGATCTGACTGCCCGTCTTTGGTAGGTATCAGTGTTGAGGATCTTCACCCTCTTTCTTTATTAATGGGGGCTTGATAGGGTTTTTCCAAGGTAAAAGCACTCGGTTTGGGGTAGTTTGAATCCTGGAACTACCTTAGTGCTGCGGTGAATAGGAGTGTTCCTCGGTTTGGAAAAGGAGCGTGCGTCTGATATGCTGAGAAAACATCAGAGTCTCATAATCGTGCTGCTTGGATTGGTAGCTTTAGGTTCAGGGTTCTGGATGTTTTTTGCACTCTCGGATCGTCCCTCGGGAGATCCTGCGGTCGCTCGAGTTGTGCAGGCAAACCAAGAACCCTTTATGGGTCCGTCCACAGTTTCTATGACCTACACCTCTTACTTTCCTCTCGTTTTGAACACTCATCCATTTGAGAATAACTTCGGTCTGCAAATCTATGAGACCTTGGACACGAGCAAAATCCTGACCCTTACGGCTGAAGGTGGAGCGGGTTGGATTCGATTCCCGTTGAGGTGGCGTCACATCGAGCCCAACAATACGACGCCTGAATACTATAATTGGTCGTATCTTGATCCATCAATGACGGCGGCAAAAGCGTCTAACCTCAATATTATGTTTACGATCACCGAACAACCTGAGTGGGCTGCCCCTGTGTCTATGGGCGTTCCCTATGATCGAAGTGAACTCGCGGAGTTCCTCGCAGCCGTCGTTGAACGCTATGATGGCGATGGTACGCAGGATGCACCGGGGCAGCCCATCGTTCGCTATTATGAGCTCTATAACGAGCCGGATATGACTATTGAAAATGTCATGGGGTCTGCGCCTTGGGGATACAAGGGCGCCGAATATGCGTCGTTGCTCGCCTATCTCTATCCCGTGCTCAAGGAGGCCAATCCACGAGCCAAACTCGTTGTGGGGGGATTAGCTAGTGATGGATTTGATGATAAGGGGGGGCCCTTTGCCAGAAGCTTCCTTGACGATGTGCTCAGTGCTTGTGTGGGGGTCGATTGTTTCGATGTGATGAATTTCCACTATTATCCCGCTTTTCATAAGGAGTGGGATCCATACGGTCCTGGGTTTATGGGGAAGGCTATCTATTTCCGCCAAAAACTTGAGGAGTATGGGAAGGCCGACAGAGCATTAATATGCAGCGAGACCGGATCCCGTGGTCATCCCGATTGGGGCGGGGACGAACAGCAGTCCCGCTACGTGGTCAAGGCCTTTGTCAGGGGAAGGGCTGCCGGTCTTCCGATCGTCATCTGGTTTACGGCCTTGGATACAACGATACCGGAGAGTCTGTACGGCTTGTATGATGAATCATACCGTCCTAAGCCTTCGTATGATGCTTTTGCAACAGCGTCTAGCATGATCGTTGGATCTGAGTACGCGTGGGCTTTGAGTAGTAAGGAGACGGGGTCTCCGGACTTAGAGGGCTACCTTTTTTCCAGGCCCGACGGACGCAGCCTGATTGTTATCTGGACAGAGGACGACAGCAAATATAATCCTGACGACAATCCCAGTGTCCCGTTCACCGTGAATAAAACCTCTCTTACCGTGACGGATAAATATGGCTACGCCAGCCAGCGGCACGACCACGATGACGGGGTCACAGATCAAAAAGTCACGCTGACAATTGATGGTAGCCCCGTTTTCATCGAGTATTAGGATGACGAAGGGCTTCCGGCTCGGCGTGTGCATCTTGAGTTATTATCCCACAAGTGGTAGACTTAACGTCATAGCGATTTCTCGTGATGGGGTGTCATGGGTGCAATGGAGTCTTCTCTAAACGGACACTCTCTGCTTTGGGAGCGTCCGTAGCTTTATGGTATCCACTTGAGATTACGTGGTGCTGGCTCTTTGATCACTCTGGAGCGACTGAGCTAAAGGAGAACAGACATGAAGCGTAACCGACGGGCTTGGCTATTGGGCTTCATCTGGGTTTGGGTGGTGATCCTGATCGCTGGTTGGCAGGGCTCGCTGCAAGCTGCTGATACGGCCATAAATGCTCAGTCTGGAGTGCCGGGTCGTTCGTATGTTTATCTCTTTGATGAGTCCGCGTCCGCTTTTGTCTTCACCTTCACGCATCCTGAATTGGATGCTACTCTTTGGGACGTTGCGGTTGTGGAGGGTTCCGATCCAACCGAGGTGTGGTTTACGGAGCACGGAGCCGACCGCCTGGGGAAGTTAGTCTATACCAGCACCCAAGATTACGATTATCAACCGTATGACGTTCCGGTGGGGAGTACCCCGCTGAATCTGGTGATGGACGACGGGTACGTATGGTTCACCGCGCCTGGGCACAATGCCATCGGCCGCCTCGATCGGGCGACCGGTGCGACGGCCGAATTCATCATTCCGACGAGTGCGAGCTATCCCGCGGACCTGGACGTGGCTGCCGATGGGGATGTCTGGTTTACGGAGCGTGATGCAGGTCAGATCGCGCAGCTTGTGGTCACATCGACGCTGGATTACCATATTGAGGAGCACCGGGGCCCTTCCTATGTGGGCGGGAAGCCCTATGGGATCGTCAATCACATTACGGATACGGTTTACTTTGCGGAGATGGAAAAGAACGATGTCATCTATGCGGATCTTGGAAAGGATAGGTGGATTCTACCCTCTGATCCCCTGTATAAGCTAGACGGGCCGTTCAATATCGTTCAGGCGGCCCAGGGGAAGATTTGGGCGACGGAGTATACGGGTAATGGGATTGGGATGGTTCGCATCGAGACTTCTCCTATCATTCGCCACTATCCTCTGAACCCTGCCAATAGTCGGCCTCATAGCCTCGTGCTCGATAACCGTGGTGAGGTCTGGTTCACCCAAGAGGGTGCGGGACAGCTCGGGCATCTTATACCGGGGCTCACCAGTGACGACATCTTCTATTATCCGCTGCCGGTTCCTCACCTCAATCCGCGAGGGATCGCGATGGGAGAGTCTGGAGAGTTCTGGTTAGTTGCGTCACGTCCTTATATTGTGGCTTTGCCGTTAGTTATGCGATAGTTATTCAAAATCACCTATCGGAGGTTGTATCTAGTATGCCAAGGCGATATCATCGTAGTCTTATGATTGTGGTGCTGGTGTTGGTGGTTTCAGGGGTTTGGGGGTTCTTAAGGTGCTCCGGGCGTCCTGCGGCGGAAGCATCGGGTGTGCCGGCCGTCAAGGTCCGAGAGGAAAGTTCGACTGTGGCGGCGGAGGTTTCTGCTACCAGTCTTTACACCGCCTACCTCCCTCTCGTTTTGAACAATTACCCGATCGAGAATCACATTGGGGTGCAGTTCTATGGGGCATTACACACGACCCCTGTTTTGACGTTGACCTCGGAAGGTGGATCGGGTTGGATCCGTTACCCGTTAATGTGGCGGCATGTGGAACCGGAAAACACCACCCCTGAGTTCTATAACTGGTCACGCATTGATCGTTCCCTGGCTGCCGCGCAGAACGTGGGCATTGAAGTGTTGTTGACGATCCGTGGGCAGCCTGAGTGGGCCGCCTCCCACCCCATGGGAGATCCTTATGATCGACAGGAACTCGTCGAGTTCGTCAACGCAGCGGTCGAGCGCTATGACGGCGATGGGTTTCAGGATGCGCCGGGGGATCTGGTTGTTCATTACTTTGAACTCTACAACGAGCCCGATATGACCGTCGAGTCTGTCATGGGCGCGGCTCCCTGGGGCTACAAGGGTGAGGAGTACGCGTCGTTACTTGCCCTGCTTTATCCCGGGCTCAAGGCGGCCAGCCCACAAGCTAAACTTGTGGTGGGGGGATTAGCGAGCGATAACTTCGATGATAAGGGTGGCGCTTTTGCAAGGGCGTTCCTCGATGACGTGCTGAGTGCTTGTGAAGGGATCGACTGCTTCGACGTGATGAATTTTCACTATTATCCTGCTTTTCATAAAGAATGGGATCCTTACGGACCGGGATTTGTCGGCAAAGCTAATTATTTCCGGCAAAAACTTGAGGCCTATGGCAAAGGGGATAAGGAACTCATATGCACGGAGACCGGATCTCGAGGCCATCCCGACTGGGGTGGGGACGAACAGCAGTCCCGTTACTTGGTCAAGGCCTTTGTCAGGGGACAGACGTTAGACCTTCCAATTGTTATTTGGTTTACGGCTTTGGATACGACGATCCCCGAGAGCCTGTACGGGCTATACGATGAGGATTTTAACTCCAAGCCTTCGTATGAGGCTATGGCTACGACATCGAGGATGATCATTGGTGCTAAATACGTCCGTGCTCTGGATAGTCAGGAGACCGGCTCGCCCGACCTGGAGGGCTATCTTTTTTCGAGGACGGATGGACGTCGGCTGATCGTCATATGGACCGAGGACAGCAGTAAATATAATCCTGACGATAATCCCACGGTTCCCTTCACGATTAATAAGCCTTCCCTGACGGTGACGGATAAGTACGGTCAATCTACCCAATGGCAGGACTCTAATGATGGGGTAGTGGATAACAAAGTGACGTTATGGATCGATGGTAGCCCTGTCTTCATTGAGTATTAGTGTCAGGAATGATGAATAAATGACCGGTAACCGCCAAGGTGGATTAAGAGGAGCGTGATGAAAGTTTGTCGTCTTAAGCTATGGATCGCGTGCAGTGTGGGGCTCTCTCTTCTTATACTCCTGCCGTTTTTCCAATCGGTGAAGGCCGGGGTGGACGACGTCGTCGCGGATCCTGAGGACTTGACACGTTATGTGACGTCAGGAACGGACATTCACACTGACCAGCATAATGCCCAAACCTACGCAAATTGCCGCTTTGGATTGGGTCTCACGGGCGGTCAAATTACGGACTTTGCGTATATGCCCGAGCTCAATCTGGGATGGTACCTGAACTGGGGAAATACGATGACGCCCGTGACCTTCCCCGGGATGGAATACGCGCAGATGATCCGTACGGACGACGCGCGATTTCCAACTCCTGCGGAATTGACGGATCTCGTACAGGCTAACCCCGGAAGCATTTGGCTGATCGGCAATGAGCCGGACTCTATCTATGTGACGCAGGACAATCTTCATCCTGAAGACTATGCGCGGCGCTATCATCAGGCCTACACAATTATCAAGGAAACCGATCCTACAGCACGTGTGGCTGTGGGTGGGGTCGTGGAACCAACCCCACTCCGCAGGCAGTATCTTGACCTCGTTCTACAAGCCTATCAGGATCAATACGGGTCGGCCCTTCGGGCGGACGCCTGGCACATTCATAGCTTCATTTTGAGAGAGATCAGTGCGGCCTACGCTGACGAGACTGGGCTGAGCTACTGGGGTGCTGAGATCCCGGCCGGCGTCGATGCGCTTTACGGAGAGCTCTACCTTTGGCCTGATGACACCGATGACCTGGCAGTTTTTGAGGTCCGGCTGCGAGACTTCCGTCAATGGATGGCCTCACATGGCTATAGGAATCTGCCTCTGTGGATCACGGAGTATGGAACGTTGGCAGATTACTACCAGGGCGATCCCTTTGTCGACGCCGATGGGGATCCATTTGACGAAGCCCGAGCTCGGGATTTTATGTGGGGAACGTTCGACCGGATGCTGAGTATGGAGGATAGTGATACCGGTTATCCTGCGGATAACGACCGCTTGGTGCAGCGTTGGGTTTGGTACAGTGCTGCTGATGACGATGGTTTTGGCGGTGCGCTCTTTAATTCGCAGACAAAGGAACCCTATATGCTGGCGACGGCGTGGCACACCTACACGGCCGCACTCTCCCCGTCGGTCGACTTACTGCCCGTGGACCTCGTTCAAGTCCACGGGCCGCTCACCTCACAGGATCCGGCTACAGCGACGGTACGTTTCCGGGTTTCCAATGCCGGCAATGTCGCACTGACGGAGACAGTTTCCATCCGCGTGTGGGGGGATCAAGACATCCTTGGCGACCCTTTGACGATGACGGAGACGCTGCAAGGATGTGCAACCACGATCGAGTTTGTCGTCGATTGGCCGGATCTCTCCCCGGGCGTGCATGAATTCCGTGTCGAGGTCGATCCGTCCAATGTGATTGATGAACGGGATGAGACCAACAATATCGAGACAATCTCGGTGCTGGTGGCTTCGGATCGTCTCTTTATGCCCCTGATTCTCCGTCAGTGACTCTCCTCCTTATGGAGTGGCTTGCATTGACGATGTCTGTCGCCCTCGCGTCATATGTAGAAAGTGGATGATCGATGAAGGTTGTAATCCAAATTCCTTGCCTCAATGAAGAATCAACGCTGCCGCAGACCTATGCGGATCTGCCCACGTCTATCGTTGGGGTCGATGAGATCGACGTCCTTGTGATTGATGATGGGAGCACCGATCAGACCGTTGAAACGGCAAAGGCGTTAGGAGTTGATAAGGTCGTCAGCTTGCCGAGAAATATGGGATTGGCGACGGCATTTGTAAAGGGATTAGAAGCTGCGTTGGTTATGGGGGCCGACATCGTCGTGAACACCGATGCGGATAACCAATATGCCGGTGATGACATTCCCCGCCTCGTCCGGCCTATCCTGGAAGGGCGTGCTGACATCGTGGTCGGCGACCGAGGGGTGATGAGCGTTGCGGATTTTTCTCCTCTGAAGCGGAGGCTGCAGCAGCTAGGGAGTTGGGTGGTCAAGTTGGCCTCCGGGGTCGACACGCCCGATGCGACCAGCGGGTTTCGCGCGTTGAGCCGCGAGGCTGCGATGCGGACCATCATCTTCAGTCAGTATTCCTATACCCTGGAATCTCTCATCCAGGCGGGCGCTCGCCAGATGACGGTATCGTACGTTCCGGTCGCCGTGAACCCTCAAACGCGCCGCTCTCGCTTGATGCGTAATCACGCGGATTACGTGGTGAATTCGACGGCTACGATCCTACGCACGTACACAATGTACAGACCACTTCGCGTTTTCTTCCTATTGGGTTCCATTTTCATTGTCTTGGGATCGGCATTGGGGGGGCGTTTCCTATGGTATTACTTCCAGGGGATGGGAACCGGCAAGATTCAGTCCTTGATTCTTACGGCGATCTTGCTCATTATCGGGTTTCAGGTATGGTTAATCGGTCTGCTAGCCGATCTAATTAACTTCAATCGTAGAATCCTTGAGGAAATTCTTTACCGCACACGGCAAATGGAGATGGAAATCACAGACGATGGATCGGAGTGATCGTTATTTAGGCACAGAGAGGGAGCGTCCGATTCTCAAACCCCTGAGATCTGTTTGGTTCCTTTTCGTATCCGTTCTGGTTCTGGTCGGTTGTGCCCCTCTTGTCGATCAGGATCAGCCTCATTACCCTTATGATGTTGAGGCTCTCCTCACTTCGCAACAGTCTGTCGGGCAGACCTTTGTTGCGCAGCATGGAGGACTAAGCGGGATTGAGGTTCGCCTGAGTCCTTTGCGGCTTTCTGACGGTCGTCTCACCCTCCACGTGAGAGCGGAGCCCGAATCGGATCTCGACCTCAGAACCTCCGTCCTCTCAATGTCGGACGTTCAGTCTGAAGGTTACCATCGGTTCTCCTTCGAGCCCATTCCAGATTCTCACAAGGGATACTATTACGTGTTCCTGACCCTTGAGGGGGAGGGGCGTTATCGGGTCTCGACCGCTCCGGGGGACGTCTATCTTCACGGTGCGTTGTATGTGCAGGATCAACCCCAAGACGCACAGATGACTTTTCATCTGGTCTATGATACCCTCGCGATGTTCGTAGAGTTGGGGCGGGCGGTCATCGAGGGGTTAGGGTTGTTGGGCATCGCCTTTGTCCTATTTGTCGTTCCCGGGTGGGCGCTCCTGGCCTGGTTGTGGTCTGGTCCGACGCTTTCGATTTTCGAGGGGCTTGGCCTCGCGACCGGGATTAGCTTGGCGCTCTATCCGGTGATGGTACTTTGGACCGGTTTGATCGGGCTGCGGTTGGGCCCTGGTTATGCCTGGATACCAACCGTGCTCGGTTTGGTCGCTTTGGGGTGGCGTTATCAGCCTTGGAAGCTGGCGTCGTTCCAAGATCGGCTGCGGGCCTATTTGCGTTCTCTATCCCTATGGCCGAATGTAATGATGCTTGTGCTTCTCGCGATGGTCTTCGCTACCCGGCTGATCGTGGTGCGTACGTTTGAGGCCCCCCTATGGGCGGATTCGTATCATCACACGATGATCACACAGCTTATCGTTGATAACGGGGGGCTATTTCAATCGTGGGCTCCCTACGCGGAGCTTGAGTCGCTGACCTATCATTTCGGCTTCCACACCCAGATGGCGGTGCTGCATTGGCTTACCGGCATGGAGATGCGATTCACGGTGCTTTGGGGGGGGCAGATTCTCAACGGTCTCGCGATCCTGACCCTGGTACCTTTAGCCATTCGCATCGGACGTAGTGCTTGGGCCGGAGTGGTCGCAATCCTGGTCGCCGGACTGCTCTCTCCGATGCCGATGACGTACGTCAATTGGGGGCGGTTCACGCAACTTGCCGGGCAGACGATTCTCCCCGTCGCGATTTACTTGAGTCTCGAAGGACTGGAGAACGATGGTCGTTCGTTCCGGAGACTCAGTCTTGCGTGGCTGGTGGTCGCTGGGTTGGCTTTGACCCATTTTCGGGTCTTGATTTTTTACGTTTTCTTTGTGGTCGCATGGGCGCTCTTCAGTTCTGGGAAACTGTCGTTGAGCGACACAGCTTTTCGGATTGTCAGGATTGGTCTCGTTGCAGCCTTGATCTTCTTGCCCTGGTTTTTGAGATCGTTTGGGGGGAGGATTATGCTGCATTTCGGTCATCAGTTAACCCAAGCTCCATCTGAACGCTCGAACTTTGAAGTGACGTATAATGCAATGCGGCCTTTGGATGTCTATCTTGTCCCCTGGCTTTGGATCCTGGCTGCGGTTTCTGCGGGTCAACAGCTTTGGAAACGCAATCGCCTGGCTTCGCTGACCGTGATTTGGGGATTTTTGCTGTTGCTGGCCACGAATCCTCAATGGCTCAATCTGCCGGGAAGTGGAGCGATCAGCAATTTTGCATTTTTTATCGCAGTCTACATACTGATTGCGCTTATCATCGGGGCGTTTTTGGGGCCACTTCTTGAAAGCTTGTCTACTCGCGTGGTCTTTTTGTTGTTGGCTAGTGCGTGCTTATTGGGTTTAGGGGGCGTAGGCGCGACAGAGAGGCTTCAGGATTTGTCAGTTCATCCGCACACCTTAGTGACTCGTCCTGATCTGGAAGCCTTTGAATGGATTCGATCGAACACAGACGTCGATGCTAAGTTTTGGGTCAACTCTTACTTCTCTTACGGAAACTACGTCATTCTTGGATCTGATGCTGGGTGGTGGCTACCTCTCCTAGCCCGTCGTTCTACTTCGCTTCCCCCGATGATCTATGGTGTTGAAAAAGGGCCGACCGCCGATTATGTAGACAAGATCGGTACCCTTACTGAGCGGTATTATGATCTCGGCATTGACCACCCGGATGTGCTTGAGATGTTGCGGGCAAGGGGTATTACGCACATCTATATCGGTCAGCAGCAGGGGCGCGCGAATATGAAAGCTAATAAGCCGTATGCATTTCACTCTGAGGGTTTTGTGGCAAGTTCGTGGTATGAGACTGTTTATCATCAGGATCGCGTTTGGATTTTCGAACTCCATGCTGACAATGAAGAGTGAGTTATTGATTTCTCACTTAACTGGCTAGAAAGGGCTCTATGCGAATCGTTTTGATAGGCCCCGTTTATCCGTATCGCGGAGGCATTGCGCATTACACGACAATGCTCTACCGAGCGCTGCGTGAACGGGGACATCAGGTGTTAATGGTTTCTTTCAGACGCCAGTATCCTCAGTGGCTTTTTCCTGGCAAGAGTGATAAAGATCCTAGCCAAACTTCATTAGAAGTTGGTAAGGTGTACTATCTGATTGATTCCATCAATCCATTGACTTGGCTGCGAACGTATTTTCGGATTCGTTGGTATCAACCTGATCTGTTAATTCTTCAGTGGTGGGTAGCTTACTGGACTCCTATCTGGTTCACTTTTGGATTGCTTAATAGGTTAGGGCTAAGGACTACCTTATTGTTTATCTGCCACAACGTATTACCTCATGAAGGTAAGCGTCTCTGGTGTAAGAGGTGGTTAACTTGGTTAGCACTGAAATGGGGGGATGAATATATAGTTCAGTCAAGGGAAGAAGAATCGAGGCTTCGAAAGCTGGTTAATCGTAAGATCACCGTAGTCCCTCATCCCGTGTATGATATGTTTTATGAACAGCGTATGCAGCGTGAAGATGCTCGTGCACAGCTCCCTATACCGCGAGATGCCTTAGTTCTGCTCTTCTTTGGCATTGTACGCGAATACAAAGGGCTAGAAGATCTAATTGATGCTTTACCTTTAGTGCTTGAGCGCTATCCTAATGTCCAGTTGTTGATTGCAGGGGAGTTCTGGGACGATGTAGATGACTATCAAGCACAGATAAGGCGACTGGGGTTGGAAGGAATGGTCACCATCGACAATCGATATATTCCTAATGAAGAAGTGATACGCTATTTCAGCGCAGCAGATGTGTTAGTAGCACCCTATCGCCGTGTGACGGGTAGCGGTGTCGTTCAGCTAGCATTGGGGATGAGATGCCCTGTTATTACTACTCGGGTGGGTGAGTCAATGAATCTTGTGCTCGAAGGCTCAAAAGGTCGGACTGTTTCTCCGAATAACCCCAAGGCCCTTGCGAATGCCATTTTGGATTATCTTGGACGGGATTTAGCGGTGACGAAAGATTGTGTACAAAAATGGGGAGATGGTTCTTGGGATAGACTCCTGGATGCAGTCGAGGATTCGGTACCAAATAGGCAACGAGACTCCTGATGGTCAAAAAGAACTTGCCCGCACATCTGAATAATCTCCCTCTCGTGTGGGCGGTTATCCTGAATTGGAATCGTCCGAATGACACATGGCTATGCTTGGATTCATTGCGTCAAAGCAGGGACGTTAACCTAAAGATTCTCGTGATGGATAATGGCTCGGACAAGAACAAGTATGCTAATCTCAAGAAGAAAATCAGTGAATCGACGTTGATACGCTCTGAGGTTAATTTAGGCTTTGGTCAGGGCAATAATCTAGCAATCGATTATGTACTCAAACAAGGTGCCGATTACGTTTTGTTAGTTAATAACGACACAGTTGTCGATCCCGAAATGGTCAAACAGTTGGTGCGAGTGATGGAGTCGAATCGTGGGCTAGGAGTTGTCGGACCGATCATCTATTATGAGGATTCTCCTGACGAGGTTTGGTTTGCGGGATATCGAATCAAAGGTGAGTTTTATATGCTTCGACGAGGTTTGCATTTGGAGCCTCCATTGGAAACGATTGAGTTAGTGGATTTTGTAAGCGGTTGCGGTATGATGTTGCGTCGAGAAGCGTTGGAACAAGTGGGCGGATTTGCTCCGGACTATTTTATGTATTATGAGGACCTTGATCTGTGCATACGACTTAAGGAGGTGGGTTGGGAGATTGGGTGTGTGACTGATGCGAGTATGTGGCATGCTGTGTCAGCAAGTTCCGGCGGCACAGCGTCACCACTGAAGCAATACCATCAGGTGAGAAGCAGTATGATATTTTACCACCAGCATACTTCCGGCCTTATGTTTGTTGTTAATATGGTATTACGTCTGGCGCACGCTGGATATATGCTCATTTTATACTTAATCCGGGGGCTGTTGAGCGGTTCTTTATTCCGTCAGTATCTTCGAGGCCTTCGGGAAGGACTACAAAGTGGTTCTGAATTCAGAAGCTGAATCCTGCCAAGTAAGCGTGGAGTTGGAGTCGGTGGCCTGTCCAGTATGTGGAAGTTTAGAAGGAAGCTTTCTTTTCACAGGGAGGGATCTTTTACACAAAGGGCCGGGATGTTTTCAAATGGTGCAATGCGAAGACTGTGAGTTTATTTATCTGAATCCACGTCCTTCTTGGAGAGCGATGCAACGTTACTACCCTCAAGATTATGCACCATATACAAAGACTACCCACATACCAACTGTCAAGCGCCTGATTCGTAGCGGGGGACAAATTCGCAAGCGTAGTATTGTTGAGGGTCAGGTGTCTAGTGGAACTTTGTTGGATGTCGGGTGCGCGTCTGGCGAGTTTTTACAGGTGATGGCGGATCGGGGGCATTGGGATGTTTTTGGATTGGAACCTAATTCGCGAGCAGCGTCCTACGCAGAGAAGCTTACAGGTGCAAAGGTTTATCGTGAAAGTATAGAGAGAGTAACACTTCCTAAATCTAAATTTGATGTCATTACGATGTGGCATGTACTTGAACATCTATACAAGCCTAAGTTAGCACTCACTAAAATGCGGTCAGCGTTGCGATCGGAGGGTAAGTTGATTGTTGCCGTACCCATCGCAGATTGTCTGGATGCGAAGTTGTTTGGAAAGTACTGGTCGGGCTATGACATTCCGCGACATCTGGGTGTGTATTCACGAGAGACGTTGCGTAGCGTATTGCTTGATACTGGATTTAAGTCTGTTACTTTCGAGAGCTTTATCGGGGGATTTGATTCTTATCGAATTAGTATAAATTTTTGGTTGGAAGAATCTTTTGAGAAGCGAGATTTGTTGGTGAAAATATACCGTATAGCTGGCAACAGCTTGGCTTGGCGGATACTGATGATTCCGTATTTTACCATTGTCAACGCTATGGGCCTTGGATCTACGTTAGTTGCTGTGGCTTCGAGATAGCGAGGGGCTTCAATGCAGTCCAGAGACCGTGATGTAAATATACGTAGTGCATCTCAGTTACGCCAAGCTTATAATTCCGCGTATGGTGAGAGAGAACTTTCACAGCTGGTTTCATACTACAGCTGGATCTTTTCTCTGCTACCTATTTCGGAAGTAGATCGCTTTCTTGATGTGGCATGTGGTGAGGGGTATCTCGTGGCGATTGCGAGACAATACGATCTTTTGGCTTATGGTATCGATATTTCTGATCGGGTAGTAGGTTCGACTTCTTCGAATCTTGAAGAGAATGACGTTTTTGTGGCCGATGGCGAAAGACTGCCGTTCTCTAATGAGAGTTTTGATCTCGTAACAAACCTGGGGAGCCTTGAGCATTATCTCCACCCTGAATATGGTATCTCTGAGATTGCCCGAGTGCTTCATAGAGATGGTGTAGCCTGTGTTGTCTTGCCCAATAGTTATAGTCTTCTCGAAAATGTCTGGACGGTAATGCGGACCGGGGATGTCGGGGACCAAAACCAACCTGTTGAGCGTTATGCGACGCGTGCAGAATGGACCCGTTTGCTATCGCGGAATGGATTGAATGTTTATAAGACGTACTCATATAATCTGGCCATACCTCGTAATCGAGCTGATTGGATATGGTATTTTAAGCACCCGAGAAAGCTTTTATGGTTGGCTGCGTCGTTGTTCGTTCCGCATAATCTCAGTAGTTGCTTTCTATTTTTATGTTACAAGCGTCCGTCCGGTTGATAAGGCGGTACAGGAGGACTTCTTGATGAAGAGAACTTTCCGTGGGTATAAGCTTCATCGATTGGCTCGTTTCGTAACAAATACTACAGCCAAACGCTTCTTCAATCTTTTGATGTCCCATGTTCAATATCGATTCGGTATTTCTAGGGTTAAGGGGTATCCCCCTTTAATGTATATTGATCCGATCAATTACTGCAATTTGAGGTGCGAGGTTTGCCCAACGGGGAAGCGTGTTCTCGGTCGTGAGGCCGGCCGGATGCCGTTAAAGTTTTTCAAGGCCCTAGTAGATGAAGTGGGCTCTTATATCTATTTCCTCAATCTGTATAACTGGGGGGAGCCTTTATTACATCCGCGGATATTTGATATGATTGAATATGCAGCATACGCTGGCATTAGTGTCCGGGTTAGTACCAACCTCAATCTCTTAAACCAAAAAGATATACCAAGCCTCATAACTTCTGGGTTGGAGGAGCTTTTAGTGGATTTTGATGGTTCCACTCAAGAGATCTATGAACAATATCGTGTTGGAGGAGATCTTAATACTGTGATTGATAATATTCGTCTCATTGTTGCCAAAAAACAGAAAATGGGAAGCCCGTTTCCGTTGGTGACAGCCCGAGCGTTGGTTACGAAAGTTAATGAGTTCCAAATTCCAGAGATCGCCGATCTGGCGGAAAGCATCGGCGTCGATCGATTCGAGACCTCCCCTATATATGTCAATGCGAATAGACCCTCTGACATCGAAAAGTGGTTGCCCGCGACTTCCTCAAGACGCTTGCGCTCCACTTCGCGTCCGGAGACTCCCAAAAAATGTGATCAACTTTGGCTAAATCTTACTGTAAGCTGGGATGGCGGAGTATTTCCATGTTGCTGGTTTCATCAAAAATCCTATGATTTTGGAAATGTCACGGAAGGTAGAGGCATCAGAGATATTTGGAACAACGAGCATTTTGTCAAAACTCGCTCTTATCTTGCTGGTCAATCATCGACTCCTCCATCTACAATCTGCGCTAGATGTAAGGGCTACCCTGAATATGAATATATGTATTAGTCTGTTTCCTTCATATTATCTGAGAAATCGATGAAGTTTTTGAATGTGTTCCGGCGCATTAAGCACCAATGGGGGGAGTTGCCAAAACGTCTCAAGGGGGCGCTAGGACTTGTTGTGATGATATTTGCCTTAATTCCTTTGGGTTGGCAGCTTTATCGGCAAAGACAAATGGTAGTTCCGCATATTTTAGCCGCTGATTGGAAATCTCTCTTGATCTCTTGGGGATTCGCGGTGCTTGATTTGGGGATCCTCGCTTATATGTGGCTCTTGATTGCAAGGCGATTTGGTATAACTTTGGGGGCTTGGCAGGATCTAAGAATTTTTTTTCTCTCAAATTTCGCGAAACGAGTTCCTGGAATGGTTTGGTATATTGCTGGTAGGGCCTATATGTATCGAGATAAGCGAGCGGGATCAGGATTGGCTACAACGGGTGTGCTGATAGAGAATGTGTACCTGTTTGTTACTGGCTTAGGGGTTGCACTTTTATTGTGGCCTCAGGCTACTGAGAGCCAATTTGCCTGGGCTGGCGTGTTTTTTCTGTTACTTCTCGCTATTATTCTCTTTGCTTTGTATCCTACTGTATTCGTTGATTTGATTTTGCGATTGAAAGGGGAAAAGGAAACGGGACCAACGCGAAGGTTAGTTAATCATCTCCCGTTAAAGGTCATTATGAGTTGGCTCTCCATGTATTTGTTTGTTTGGATTATAGGAGGGTTTTGTTTCTATTTTTTCATCAAAGCCTTTGTGCCTGATTTGACGCCAGAGCAAATGCCATATGTGATAGGCACCTCAACCGCCTATAGTCTTTCGGGCTTTGTGGCTTTTTTTGTGCCAGCGGGTATGGGCGTTAAGGAGATGACGGGTTCCTATCTGATCAGTCGATTTACCCCTTTCTCGCTCGCGATTGTCATTATGTTGCTTTTCAGATTAAACTTATTGTTGGCCGAGATCTTTTGGTTGTTTTTGAGTTGTGTTCTTGCAAAAAAGTGAGCGATCCGAAGTGAGCGATCCTTTCCAATAAGTGAATACACCTAAAGACAGGGATTAACCCGAAAGAAGTATTGTGGATTTGGAGGAATTATGCTAGAGTTAGCACGATGTGTTAACTCTCGTTGTCTCTAGCTAAGGAGGAAACAAGATGAGGAAGTTAATTCGGATGTTGGGATTGAGTGGGATAGTGCTTGCACTCCTTTTCTCTATGGTTGGAGTGGTGTCAGCTCAGGCACCTACTGCGTACTATGTAGGGTTTCAGATTCAGAACCTTTCGGCAACTGAAACTGCTACGGTTGGAATTTCATATTACAAGCAGGATGGTACGGGTGCTTCAACGGATAGTGATTACCAGCAGACTATTTCAATCCCGGCTGGTAAATCCAAGACGGTCATTTGCTCACTGAACAGTGATTTGTCTTCGGATATTTTAGCGCCTGCGCCTGCTGTACGCGGTGCTTCTCAGTTTGTGGGCTCGGTCATTATTTCGTCTGACCAGGAAATTGTGGCGATCGCTAACGAGGCGGCGAGTGTGAATAGCCCTTATGGTTCGGCAAGCTATGATGGTGTAGCTTCAGATGATCTTGCCGGCACTCTGTATGCGCCTTTGATCGCGAAGTTAGGGCAGCCGGATACAACTATCAATGTTCAGAACCCCAATAGTACATCTGTTGATGTGGTTGTTGATTATGTTGCGGGTTCGTTGGGCACTGACTACACGGCTCCTGCACTGACACTCCCCGGATATGGGTCGGCAATCATCGAAGTGCCCAGCAATGCGTTGAACAATGGCAAGTTCCTTGGCTCAGCGAAGATTACTGCTTCTGGTGGGGATATCGCTGCGATCGTGGATGCGATATTCGCCGTAAACGCTCCTTCAGCGTTACGCTACAATGCCCGTCAGAGCTATAATACATTTGGTGGTGGCGCGACTAAGGTAGTGGCTCCTCTGATTCAGAAGAATGACAATGGTGTGTGGTATACTGGCCTGCAGGTTATGAACTTGGGGCCGGGTTCTGCGGAAGTTAAGGTATCTTACAGCGGCCTTCAGGGAAGTGGTAATGTGCCTGACACTCCTGTTTCTGGAGTTTCAGAACCCAATTTCACTTTGAATGTCAATGAGTCGAAGACGATTTTGTCAGAATTCGGTGGTGCGTTAGACAGTGATGCTCTATCTGGCTATGGCAGCTTCCGAGGTGCAGCAACAGTTGAGGTCGTAAGTGGGACTGGTCAGGTTGCTGCTATTGTGAGTGTGGCAGGTGAGGGCAAGGCAGATGTAGCTTACTATAGTGCTTTTGATCCATCGGCAGCAACCGAGACGGTGAACGTACCGCTCATTCAGAAGTATCTAGGGACATCCGGAGCTAATGGTTGGTCCACAGGTGTTCAGGTAGCCAATCTGGGTAGTGCTACGACTACGGTCACAGGTACTTTCAACGTTACCTGCAATGGTACGTCTGAAACTGTCGTCGATACCGTCAACATTACTCAAGATTCATCTGAGACGTTCTTACAGTTGAATGGATGGGCGACAGGTGCTCTCGGGACCCGTGATGGGTGCCTCGGTTCCGCAGTATTTACGGCTCAGGAACCGATCGTAGCCATTGTGCAGCAGTCCTACTTCGGGAGTGGTAACCCGTTCACAGGTGATGTGTTGCTTGCCTTCGAGGCATTCAATAAGTAGTCTGATTTAACGGCATAAGGTGGTACAATGGGCAGGTAAAAACCTGCCCATTGTCGCTATCAGGTATTGGTTTAGATGCTTAGGAGGGTGTCATAAATGTACTTTTTTTTGATTAAATGGCAGAAAGTATTTATTGGCTTATTGCTTTTCATCTCATTGATTAGTTGTGGTAATCAAAGTTCTCCAGTTGCACCTGGGACGGAACTTTCATCCGAGGCCGGAACCTCACCTCTTTCTCCGCCTTCAACTCCCACGGTGTCGACAGGCGTGGAGTCATCTGAAATGGATGAACAGAGGGAACGATCGAGGGTTTTGGCCGCCCGATTTCATGGTGATTGGGCGCCTGGTTACCCCTACCCAGTTTTTTTCTATGAGTTACCTTATGGAGAGACAATCGTAACCTTGAAGAGTGTAGAATACTCAGAGAATGAAGAACTCTTGAATGATGCCCATCCGAGGCTCAAACAGGTGGGGTTATCGATTCTGTGGCCTGATGGGACGGAATCGATCCTGCGCGCTGATAATTTTGTGTATGATGATACTCAGGGAGTGTTACTGACGTATAATGCTTATGAAGACTCGCAGTACTTAGAAACATATGCGGTTGATGTCAGAGCTTCCAGCGGCGTAGGGCCTGCGTTTCTGGGTGACACAAGTGGGATCAACGTTTTCCATAATTGCAAAGATTCAACGGTTATTTCCCGTGAACAGCTTGATGCGGATGAATCAGATCATCCTATAGAGTCCGCTTTTAACTGGGAGTGTGAAGGAGATTACTACGAAATGCGGGCGAAGATGTCTTGGGGATCGATAGATGCAGGACAGAATGTTAATGTAATTACTGAGCTATATTTGATCATATCGCGTGAGGAATAAACGGTCGAAAGCATATCCTTTTTCACTGTGATAGTGATTATAAGAGGGGTAATGTATCTTTTTATCAGGAAATTGGGATGGTTCATTTTCCAGGACAGTTAGGTTTACACTTTTATTTTGAGCGTAAAAATTATCAGCTCCATAATACCTGAAAATGCTCTAAAATGCTTGTTTTAGCGGGCTAAAACCACCTGTTTTGTGCTGTTAGGTCATAAGGTCCAGGCTGACAAAGGAGCTGTTAGATGAAAGTGTCAACCTATTTCTGAACCATCCCAGGAAATTCGAAACAAACCCTGGAGCGTATCTGAAATCTACCCAAAGAACGCTGAAAATGGCTATTTTAGCCCCATTTGATGGTATTCTAGTACCATAAGGCGGCAATTCGATTCAGTCTTTTGCGAACCCTGGAATATCCTGAGAGAAAGCTACAGTACCTTAAGAGGTCCATTCTTGATTCTTCCTCTCATATCCAGTAACATGATCCTACAGAGGCATGCAGGATGCGGAGTGTCCCTTCATCGAAATCTCGGGATGTCCCATGAGTACACGAGTGCGCGCGACCGATTGGATAACGCTCAACGACATCCTCGACCTCCTGCCCGAAGGGCTATCGGCCATGGAGGCGCGGAATCTCATTCGCCGTGCCTATCGCATGGCGGAGGAGGCCCACGCGGGCCAGGAGCGAAAGTCGGGTGACCCGTACCTGATCCATCCGATCACGGTCGCCTATCTTTTGGCGGAACTCAACTTCGAGCCAGCGGTCATCGCCGCTGGCTTGTTGCATGATGTGATCGAAGACTGCGACGTGACCCGCGAGGAGATCCAGGCGGCGTTTGGGAAGGAAGTGCTGGTCCTGGTCGAGGGGGTCACCAAACTGGAGCGTGTCGAGCGCCGGGTGAAGGAGGACAGCTCCCGGGAGCGGGACACCCAGGAGCTGCAGAGCATGCGGAAGCTCCTCATCGCCATGGCCAACGACGATTTGCGGATTATCTTCATCAAGTTGGCGGACCGCTTGCACAATATGCGGACCCTCGAATACCTCTCCAAGCCGAGTCAGATTCGGATGGCGCGGGAGACGCTGGAGATCTTCGCCCCGGTGGCCAACCGGTTGGGCATCTGGCTGTGGAAGGCCGAGTTGGAGGATCTCGCGTTTCAATATCTGAACCCCAAGATGTATTATCAGTTGGCGGACCTCCTGGACACCCGCCGGGAACTGCGCGAAGAGCGGGTGCACGAGCACGCGGATCGGCTCCGGGAGGCCCTGGAGGCCGACGGGATCGATGCGGAGATTAAGGGGCGCCCCAAGCATATCTACAGCATCTACCGGAAGATGCGCCGGAAGAACGTGCCCTTTTCCCGTATTTACGACGTCGAGGGCCTGCGGGTGCGGGTCGATACCGAGCCGCAATGTTACCAGGTGCTGGGGATCGCGCACCGGCTCTGGAAGCCGGTGCCCGGTGAGTTTGACGATTACATCGCGCACCCCAAATCCAACGGCTATCAGAGCCTGCATACCGCGGTGATGGGGGCGGACGGGTTGGCGCTGGAGATTCAGATTCGCACCCACGAGATGGATTACTTCGCCGAGTATGGGTATGCGGCGCATTGGCGCTACAAGGAGCGGGGCGTGGCGATGAACCCGCAGTTGATGGAGCAGATCTCTACGATCCGCCAGAGCGTGCAGGATCTGACGCACGAGACGAAAGATGCCCGCTCGTTTGTGGACTCGATTCGGCTGGACGTCTTTCAGGATCGTGTCTTTGCGTTCACCCCGAAAGGGCAGGTGATCGATCTGCCGGTGGGGTCCACACCCCTGGACTTCGCCTATTACGTCCACACGGAGGTCGGGCACGGGTGTCGAGGCGCGCGGGTGAACGGACGGTGGACCAATCTGGATTATCAACTGAAGACCGGCGATCAGGTTCGAATTATCACGGGCCGCAAGGGCGGGCCCAGCCGCGATTGGTTGAACGAGGAGCTCGGATACGTCAAGACGAACCGGGCGCGGCAGAAGATCCGCCAGTGGTTCCGGCGGCAGGGACGCAAGGAGAATATCGCGCGCGGTCGGGAGATGATGGAACGCGTCTTGAAGCGCCTCTCTCTGGACATCACGGTGGAGAAGGTGGCGGAGCAGTTCAGCAAGCGTTTTAACAGTCCGGATGAGTTCCTGGCTGCCCTGGGGGTCGGGGACCTCAATAGCGATGGGGTGGTCAGTCGTCTGGAGCAGTACGTTCACGAGCAGACGGACGAGGAGGAGGAGTGGTCCGAAATTGAGGAGATAGAGACTGCACCTCCGGCGCCGGAGATTGAGACCGATACGATCAGCATTCGGGGGACGGGGGGGGTGTTGACCCACCTGGCGCAGTGCTGCAATCCTCTGCCCGGTCAGGAGATCATCGGGTACGTCACGCGGGGGCGGGGGGTGACGATTCACCGCCGGGACTGCCCCAACATCCTCAATATGAGTTCGGCGGACAAGGACCGGCTGATCGAGGTGGATTGGGGGGAAGGCGAGGAGACGCGCACCTTCCCGGTCCAGGTGGTGGTGATGGCGTACGATCGATCCGGACTGCTGCACGATATCTCCGGCATCGTCGCCAACCGCAACCTGAACCTCTCCGCGGTCAGCACCGGAAAGCGGGACCGCTACAACATTCTTCCCGTCTATATGACGTTGGACATCCCGGATCTGCGGACGCTGACCCGGATTTTGAGCCAGATCGAGCAGATTCCCAACGTGATCGAGGCACGGCGCGCGGTTTAGGGCGCTTCGGATCCCGAGCAGGCATCGTTGTGACGAAGAAAAGGCGCCCTGTTGAGGGCGCCTTTTGGATGACGATGGGGGTGCTTCTGCTTCGTCGAGCGGTTGCTACTCGGTGACCACAGCATCTTCCCAGTTCAGATACTCCACCTTCTCTTCTTTCTGTTCGGTCAGCCAGCTCTGATAGGCTTCCTCTTGTTCCTGCTCCAGGAGGTCGGGGGAGAGCTCGCGCACCTCGTGACCCGAGACGTAGACGACGTAATAGCGGTCGTCGGTACTCAGCACCGGCTCTGAGGCCGAGCCCACCGGGGTGTTGAAGGCAGCCTGCTCGATCTCTGCCCCAAGTTGGTTGCCGATATAACCCTCGGGCAGCCATGGTAAGGCGTAGCCGGTGGTTTCGTCATTTTCGTCTCCACTCAGCTCATCCATCAAAACCTCCGGATCCTCGCCCGCCTCGACGATGCGAGCGCGGATCGCCTCGGCCTGCGCTTCATCGTTGGCGATGAAGACCGTCGTTTCGACCTGATCGACCGACGTTTCAATGTCCTCGGCGAGTGCGTCCTTCAGCTTCTCGCGCAGAACGTTGGCGCGGATCATCGCGCGG
>DAOTTS010000047.1:0-22944 GCA_034437735.1 Anaerolineae bacterium | reverse complement strand
GGGCTGCTTAGATCGCTGCATGCGTACTCCTCATCAAGAGATTTGCAGTCTGAGAGTTTAGCACGGACGGGCGGGTTGGCAAGTCGGGAGGCGACGGTCGTAGGTCGAAGGTCGTAAGTCAGTTGAACGTTGGCAAGTTGGAAGGTTGGAAGGTTGACGATGGACGACGGACGATGGACGACAGACAATGGACGATGGCTAACTGTCATGTGCGACCGTCATCCTGAGTGAAACGAAGGATCTCGACGTGAAACGTGCGGATGCATTGGCACGTCTACGACCGATCACCGACGGAGGCCAGACGGTGATACCGGCATCCAGGTTCTTGGCGGAGCCTACACAGGTCGAAACTCGAGCAACAGGACGCTGTGCGCGCGCAGTCCCAGGGCCGTGCCCCCCATTATCGTCCATCCGGCACGGATAAGAAGCGCACCCTATCCGGCGGGAGGGCTGCTCAATCCTCTCTTTTTGCAATACTATGTGCTTGACTTTGGTTTTGTATAATGCTATACTTACTATATCACGCTTCATCCTTCTGGGCGTTGCGTCATCGATGCGCGCCCATACACGAACTTCCTCTGACCTTCAACCCGCGTCATCGACGTCCACCCGTGAGGTGGGCGCTGTATGTGTGCGTCCGGTTGCCACCGGACCTCTCACGCGGGGCGCGCGCCCCCGGAAAGGAGGCACAGCGGCAAAATTCGATCGGTGCAGGAGCCCTGAGTGTCAATCCAATCGATCCCTATCTAGAGGAGGATCTCTATGGCGATCAATTTGAAGGGTCAATGGAACGTTTCTGTGACGTCGAAGCATGCGTCATTCGATCAACGCGTCGTCATCGCGGGTACGACCAACGGACAGGATGGCACCTATCCGCACGCGTCCTTCGGCACCAAGACGCTGGAGGGCGCGTTTGCGATCCAGGTGCAGTACGAGAAGGGCGACGCGTGGCATGATTCGCTGATGCGTCTGGGGGACGTGGCGCGGTCGGGGGGCGAGCTCGCGGTTGAGCTCGAGTCGGACGACAACGTCGGAATGGGCGACCTGGATTTCAACGACCTGGTCCTCGAAGCGACGCGGGAGGTCGACAGTGGCGACTGGTGCGTGTGGGGACAGGTCCGGCAGTATACGGGCTGTCTCTTCAACCCGTGTCTGCTCCCCACGCTGGTGGTCGACGACTGGCTGCACCTGGCGCCCCGCCTGCCGTTGGACCTCATCCGGCAGCTGGAACCGCTGCTGCCGGAGATCCCGCCGCTGGATCTGCCGGATCCGCCCCCGCCGCCCCCATGGGACTACCGGGCCACGCGCGTCGAAGTGCCGCCCGAGCTGCTGAACCGGACGCTCTTCGCGCCGCGCGCGGCCAAAGGACGCGGCGCGTTCCGGGCGCCCGGCCTGCGCGCGCTCTCGAATCCCGGTGTCGAGACGTACGAGGCCGCCGATGCGGCCATGATGAGGGCCGCTGACCTGCATCCTGCCCTCCTGGGCAAGCTCCACCTCGCGTGCCACGTGGATCCGGCGCCCGACGTGGTGCTGCGCGTCATCGACTACGATCCCGGCCCGGGGGAGTCGCCGGGTCAGGTCTTCGCCGGGACCGGAGACAAGGAGGTGATGGGGCACGCCGTCACGGATGATTGGGGATACTACCTCTTCTGCTTCGAATGGCCCTACGTGGGCGCGACCGGCGGGCTGCGCCCCGACCTCATCCTGCAGCTCATCCAGCCCGATGAGGAGGGCGTCCCCGCCGTGAAGCTCGAATCGCGGATCAGCTGGAACGTCGACCATCTGCACCGCAAAGACTTCTGCGTGCCCAGCCATCTGCTGGCCGACACCCTGCCCGACGACGTGGTCACCCCTTCGCGCATCTTTCAGTACGTGGGCAAACTGCCGGTGGCGCGCATCGCCCCATCGGGCGCCGCACGCGGCCACGGCACCAGCGTGCCCGGCGACCTGGTCTCGGTCGATCGGGCGCCGTTTGGCGGGGTGCTGTACCTGAAGGGCAGCTTCCACGCCTATCCGCAGGTCCAATCCTACCGCATCACCTACTGGACCACCGACAATCCCGACGGCAACATCGGCACGACGACGCTGCTCACGCCGCTGAACTACTACAACGCCGACTTCGACGTGGTCACGGTGGGCCCGGGCCCGGCCGTCGTCCCCGGCGTCCCCTCGGACGCGTATCCGGTGATGGACGGCAACTACGCCTACTCGCATCCCTTCGGCCGGCAGTATCTGGCGTACGTCAACACGCATAAGTTGATCACCGGTCCGATGAAGACTGGCTTCTTGCATCTGAGCATCCAGGGCCTGAACGCGGCCGGGAACCCCGTGACCGGGGCGACCGACACGTTTGTCATGCGCATTGACAACGTCCCGCCCATGCCGGAGATCGAACCTATCACCGCGGGGTCGGGGGCGGGCGCGGGCTGTGGCCTCATCACCCTGCGCGATCCCAACGACGCCTTCCCGCTGACCTACCGCGTGGCCGATCGGGAGGGCCATCTCTGGAAGTACTACTTCCGGCTGTTCAAGTGCCACAACAACCGGATCGGCGGCCCGCAGTACAGCCCGGTCTACGACGCGACCTACCCGCTCTACTGGGTGGGCACCGTCGACGACCCATCGGGCGTCGTCCCCACCCCGCCGACGTGGGACGGGTGGGTGACGGTGGACATGCCGGCGACCGGCACCCTCTTCACGGCCCAGGAGGTCGCGGACGGTGTGACCTTTGTGGCGGTGTCGATCGAGCTGTGGGCGGTCTCCCGCACCACGGACGGGCGGCATTCGCATCTCCATTGGCCCCGGTACGTGGAGGTGGTCGGGGTGAAGCTGGCGACGTAGTGGGTAGTTGCGGGTTAGTAGTTGCGGGTTGAAAGTTGGCAGGTCGGCACGTTGGGGTGTGGTGATGACGGCGGACGATGAGGGGTTAAGGTGCCAGGCACGTGTGCGGTTCGCGTGCCTGGCACCTGGGTTTGGGGGAGATCCCCCCGCCTTGCGCCTTCCGGCGCTGGGAGCGGTCTGCGGCGGGGCTGAACCCCTGAACCACGGATCCGACTGACGGCCCTGACGGTGCCTGCCGATCAGAGAGCGATCGCGTGCGATTGCAGTGCTCGGCGTCACCCGGCTCCATCGGAGCGCGGACGTCCCCGTCCGCATAAAAGCCACTCACGTGACGTAGACGGTGGGCACCGTGGGGGCCTTGTCGGCCTGCCCGTACGTCTTGACCCAGTCCGCGCAGGCGGCGCAGAGGCGGTAGGCGCGCAGGCTGTCGGCCTCGTCGTCCGCCAGGTCGCGCATCTCCTCCCAGAGCGTCTCGAACTGGGCGCCCGTCAGGTGGCACTCGAAGACACTGTACTGCATCCGCGCGCCGTGGCCCTCCAGCGCCTTGGCGATCCGGGTGCGGCGTTTGTCGTCCGGGATATCGTAGGCGACGACGTACTGGAACCGCAGCGGCGGCATCGCTCAGCGCACCGTGAAGGGCGCGTACGTCGCGCCGGTCTGCAGGCAGCGGGCCATCCGCCGGGCCTGGAGCTCGAAGCACCGCCGGTAGCTGACCTTCTCCCCCAGGTCGGGGTGGGTGAACGCCCGCGCCAGCCGCGTCTCGAAGGCCCGGATGAACGCCGCGCGGCCCTCGTCATTCAGCAGCACCGGATACTCGCCGCCCGTCTCGTAGGTGAAGGCGTCCGGCGTGATCTGACCGCCGTTGAGGCAGCCCAGCACCACGCTGTCCACGACGATGGCGCGGAACGCCTCCACCAGGTCGAGGGCCAGGCCGGGGCGGTTATACGCCGGAGCGTGGAGGACCCCCAGGTACGGATCGAGCCCCACGGTGCGCACCGCCGACGCCACCTGCTGGGTGAGGAGCGTGTAGCCGAAGCTGAGCAGGGCGTTGACCGGGTCGCGGGGCGGGCGGCGGTTCCGGGTCTCGAAGGTCCAGCCGGGCGCGCGGATCAGGTGGCGGAAGACGCCGAAGTAGGCGGCTGCGGCCCGCCCCTCCACCCCGCGCAGGCTGTTGGCGGTCCGGCAGTGCGCGGCGCGTTCGATCCCCCCGTCGACCCGGTCGGCGGCGTCGCTGAGCGGGGATGACCGGGCGGGATCGTTGCGCATGCGGCGGGCGTAGCGCCGCAGAAAGGTGCCGGTGTTGTGGAGCTTCCCCGTGACCAGCGCCCGGGCGGTCGCTAGCGCCCAATCCTCGTCGGTGACGCGGGCGTACTGGTGGAGCCGCAGTTGGGCGTGCCCGTCCACCGGACCGACGAGCCGTCCCTTGTACCGCCCGTGGACGGTGAGAAAGGCCGTCGGGACGTCGTGGGCCAGCAGGTAGCTGAGCGCCGGCGTGGTGACGCTGACGTTCCCGATGAGGATCACGCCGTCCACGTGGATCACCGGGACGGTCGTGACAGGGGCGTCGTCCTTCTCGACGACCCAACGGCGCTTGCGGAGGCGCAGTTTGGCGCCCTGGGTGGTGACGTAGAGCGGTGGCATGGGTGGGCTCCTTTCGTGGGTGGGCAACGGACGGTGGACGGCAGCGATGCTGGGCGCGGTCCTATCGGAGCGCGGACGTCCCCGTCCGCATGGCGGCGCGCGCGTCAGAGGGCGGGACAACAACGAATGGGGAAAGGAGCGAATGGGGCTCCGCCAGAGACCGGTTATGGGTTTCCCCGTCTCTGTCCGCCGCAGAACGGCGTTTTTCCGTTCTGTGCAAGGCTTTGGTGTTGTTCCAAAGCCCGCATTAGGTGTCCTCTTCGCTGCACTGTTAGGCCAACCTCGCTACCTACCATGTTTGGACGTCCAGTTGCGTCAGGCTTTGGTGTTGTTCCAAAGCCCTGCCCCCGAGGGCATTAGATGTATTTGGACTGACGCCATACGCGACGATCGAGGCCGGGATCAACGGCGTGTCTTCATGCCCGTGAGGGCATTAGATGTATTTGGACGTCAACCAATGGTCGCATTGAATTGCGCGATGATGAGTCTTCATGCCCGTGAGGGCATTAGATGTATTTGGACGATAGCTCAACCTCGGGTAGCTACCTCTACATGAGAGGGGAGTCTTCATGCCCGTGAGGGCATTAGATGTATTTGGACCGGTTATCAACTACTCGCCAAGGACCGTCATGACCGACTGTCTTCATGCCCGTGAGGGCATTAGATGTATTTGGACTGCACTAGCAAATTGATTCCTCCCAACCCCCCCTGTGACGTCTTCATGCCCGTGAGGGCATTAGATGTATTTGGACGGCAAGATGGTCCTTATGAGTAACGCAGACTACAACCCCGTCTTCATGCCCGTGAGGGCATTAGATGTATTTGGACTAGGGTAGCACGGGTTCCAGAGATTAAGCTATCTGTAAGTCTTCATGCCCGTGAGGGCATTAGATGTATTTGGACCGAAGAGTTGAGATGCTTGAAAACGGACCACAGGTCGGGTCTTCATGCCCGTGAGGGCATTAGATGTATTTGGACCAGCGTAAAGCTCGGCTGGATGCCGTCGAAGGTGACATTGTCTTCATGCCCGTGAGGGCATTAGATGTATTTGGACTCCGAGGATTGGTGGCTGATGCCGTCCCAACCCCCATATCTAGACTTTAGCACACTCTTACCTCCTGTCAAGTGGTGTTAAGTTAGAAAATTCTTACCGTAGAGCGATTTTGCCTGCGAACACCCCCCTGCCGGCGGGTCCAAAACGGCGCCGAACGCAGGGGGTGTTCGCAGGGCGAACGTCAATCGGATAGCTATTGAGCTGTTAAGGTGCAGGATTTCTTAATGTTCGGCTTCGCGAGACTCAGACCTAACCGCTATTGCGGAGTTCTCGCGAGATCTCCATGGCCGGATGATACGTTCCGTCCTCCCAATGATAGATGACGGCGTTGTCAACCGTCCCCCAGACGGTGCCCAATCCAAAGGCCAGCGCCAAGGGGGTTGAGAGAAAAATATGGAGCCTCGCGCTGCCGACGGCGCGCTTGATGCGCGTGAGTCCCACGTTGAACTCCTTGACCAGCTCGGTCCAGGCCTCGGCATCCTCCGGATCCAAGAACGTGGTGGTATCCGAATAGTCGGGCGTGTTGGTCAGAATGACCAGGTCGGCGTCGACCCCCTCACCATCCAAGTAGCGGGCAACGTCCTGCACGATGCGGCGGTTGATGTCCACGATCAATGCGACGTCAGACTTCTCGACCAATGGGGCGTCGTCTGGAATCGCACTCACGTCAACGGCCCCCCCTTGATCTGTTAACCTTTCCTCCTTACGACGGGTGATCAGGTAGGTCACGGCCTGGTGTCCCTTTTGAACAACCTTGACCACTGCTGTCCCCATCATCCAGAGGTTCTTGCCGGTTTCCAGCACGCTTTCGACGCTCAGTTCGATATCTTGAATCAGTGCTAAGCTGTCCCTTGCAAGTTCACTCACATTCACCTTAGGGGTTTCCTTTCTCTGGTCTGATGGCTATCACTATCCAGCTTGCGGTGCAGAACGACTAGCAATCAAACGGGCATCCTAACGTTCGTTGTTCAAATGAAATCGCATATAATGCCTCTTTAGCGATACAGGAGGGCTCGCGTCTCTCAGTTCGGCGATAGGTACCGATCAATGAAAGTTTCCCGATCAATTCGATGGACGTCGGCTTGCTCGAACGGCGGGTCGCGATCATCACTGACAAGAATCCACCCTGTTTTTTGGGCGACGGCGGCGATGGACCAGTCCGCTTTATGAAGCGTCCATTCAAAATCGGCCGGGCTTTTCACCTTGCGCTTCAATCGTTCAATCAGACCCCTGACCTCCTCGTCTTCTGATAAATCCCTCAATATACCGGCCCCTTGCGTCTCCAACCATTTGCCCCAGGCTCGACTCACGACTTGGGCTTGAGCGAAATCAAACGCCAGGATTGGCTCGTAACCTCGCTTTCCACTCTCAAGATCGAGCGTTAGTTGATCAATCCACTGACGGAAGAATCGCACCGACCATCCGATATCCGTCTCCTCATTGTCCAAGGCGCGTCGGTAGTCCCTTTGGATTAGCTGTCGTTCTCGTTCGATGAGAACCAGAGCCGGTAGATAGACCCGGAGATGTCCTTGCTGACAGGCCCGAATCATTCTCCTGCGATCGTCCTTGCTCATCCACAAGGCGTTGGTATCGAGCAAAACCTCAGTTGGTTTCGTCATTCCACGCCTCTCTAAGTTCCTGCAGGGCTTCATCCTCGGCATAAAGTGTCCAGCGCCCGGACTTGCCTTTGTTGAAGTAGATCATATCGCCGTATTCAAGACCTAGATCTTCCATAACTTCACGGTAGAGTGTGATCTGATGTTGCGAGTTGATGCGCTGTCCACATCGTTCCCCAAGCGGTTGTTGGGGGCCAAAGAATCGTGCTTTTCGTGATAAGGGTGCGCGTTCTATCTGCGTTGCTTGGTTTTGATACGTGACGAGATAGAAACTTTCCTGGAACTCGAAGGTGGGCGAATGCGAGGTGATAAAGATTTGATCCAAACCACCGGACTCAGATAAGGCCAAATCACCGAAAACTGCCATGAGTTGCTTTTGCCATATAGGGTTGAGATTCATCTCTGGCTCCTCGACCCCTACTACACCCGTCATATTGAAGAGGATCTGGCCCAGTATCAGCAGAACCTGGCTTACGCCGCTGCCGGCATTCTCGAGCGTTATCGCCCCTTTGGCCTCAAGACGGGGTCGCAGGAACCGCACAACGACTTGTCGCTCACTACCCTCTGAGCCTTTTGAAGTCCGCTTCAGTCCAACGTCGAGCGTACCCACCTGGAAGTGACGATCCAGCAACTCCTGCAATCGCTTGAAACGTGCCCGTTCCTCCAAGTCCAGGCTGGCAAAGGCCTCGAATAAAGTCCGCTTTAGATTCCGGGCACTGACTTCCGGGCGTCGCGTGCGCCGCTCAGCTTGTCGTTGTTCCTCACCCAACTGTTCATCTTGGAAACGTCTTTGAGCAGATACCAACGTAAAACCAGCACGGTCTGCCCTTAGCTTCTGCATAGTACCTTCGCCTGGAGCTCCCGCAGGCCACTTAAGCGTCAGATCGAAGGTTGTGGGTTGCCTCATCTCTTCCAAAGCCCGGGAGTTCTTTCTGGGGCTTTCAACAGGTCTCAGGACCATCAAAGCTTCTATGGTTTCATAAGGGTCCTCTGAAAGGCGCAACGTGGCGTCCCATTGGATCTCTCGCTTTGGACTTTGAAAACGGAAAATGGCGTCACTTGAGTACGGACGAAGGTCATAATCCGTGACGCCTTCCCAGTCTGTTTCGATGTCCAAGGCTAAGGGCAAGAGTTGAAGGAAAAGGTCTATCGCTTCCAAAATGTTGGACTTTCCCACATCGTTCAGCCCGTGCAGAATGTTGATTGGTCCGAGGTTGTCCAACACCAAACCATGCAGGCTTTTGAAGCCGTCTATTCTCATTCTCTCGATGTACATAATCATCCCCGTTTCAATGCAAGGAAGCGCAGACAGGTCAATTCTGCCCAATTTCAATCCGGATCCAGCCCAAGGGTACTTGACGACCCCGGTGATCGAAGGCTACGCTGCGGCTCTTGGGGGCAAATGGCTTAGGAAGCGGAGGGCGTCTGCGATCCCGATAGGGTCGTCCTACGGAGAGACCGTAGCCATCAAGCACGTCCCGGAAGAAATCGTCATCCATCAGGTCGGTCACGGTCTTGTCATCGTAACCGGCACCCCATCCCAGCCGCAGTAGGCAACCTTTTCCTCTTCTTGCCCCGATCAGTTGATCCAACAGCCAACCGTAGAACTTCTGTCCCTCCTGCCAATCGGTGTCGCGGGCGAAGGTCCACTCCTGCGTGATCAGGTTCTTCGTGGTTCTGTTGCACGCCTTTAACCACGCCTCGATTGTACCGTATTCCTTGGGAAACCTAAGTTCCGGCGCGGCCAGGGATGAGAGCAGTTCATCCTGAATCGTCATCCGGGTATCGAGCTTCGTGCCCGGGCGAAGGATTTCCGGATAGAGTGCGAGGGGACGCCCTCTGCGTATCGTTTTCTCCTCCAGGTGGTAGTGCGGTGGGGTGCCCCGTACGGATAGGATGTGCACCTCGGTGGCCCAAAGTCGCGTTGTTGGGACGGGTTGGGTGTCGGCGATCTGAATCAGGCGCGTCCATTCGTGATGTTGGTCCTTCCCGAAGACCGCCTGTTCCAGGGCGTCATCTGCACGCTTGGCGTTGGGACGGCGTCCTCTCATCTGCTGCTGGATGAGTCCGGCGGCCCGCTGTTTGGTCGTTTCGTCTTTCAAGATCTCTGATCTCAAGACCGCCGATCGCAGTGCACCCTTCAACGAGGAACCCGGGATGTAGGGGCGCGGGGGGCGTCCGGGGATCTTGATACAAGAGAAGTAGTAATTGCCGGGTCGGTTCCCCATCTGGCGGAGACTGTAGAGCGCAACGGACTTTGGATCGATACGCGCCCGTTCGAGAAAGGTTAGCAGGCTCTGGCGAGGCTCGAGACTGAAACGCTCGAAGCGGTCCAGGAGCTGAGGGGATTCGGCAACGGCTTGAAAGAGCGCCTGCTCATCCACTAGCCAGACACGCCCCTCCTGCAGCCAACGGCTCTTGCGATCGGGCTGTTCGCCCGATCCGATGTGCAGCGGGGAAAGCACGGTAATGGTGGCGTCATAGGTCTGCATCTTATACCTCCCAGGCTCCCCAAAGTGGTACTGTGATGCCGTTGAAGTAAATGGTGCGGTCGTCAACTGCTCCCAGTGGAAGCAGGCGTCCGTAGAACCGATCCGTGCCCGGGTCAGCGGCGAAGAGCCCACCGGGCTTGAACGCTCTGAGTGCTGCGACGTAGACCCGCTGCACGCCCTGCGGATAGCGGTTCTCGGCCTTCTGACGGATGACGTCCAGGTCGTAGACGACGGGTTCAGCCTTACGTGCGCTCGTAGGAATGTAATGAGAGAGATTGAGGAAACGCTGCTGTGCCTCTGGTTGGTGAAACCATTGGCGCCAGTCCATCGGCTGGGAGAAGGCGAAGTGTCCCTTGCCCACGCTGCGACTTCCCCCCAACCCGGTGTCGGACATCAAGGGAAATGCACCCTTAACGGCTTTCCAGAGCGCATCATCCGCCCAGACACCGAACCATAGTCCGGCACGAGGTCGATCGTAGAACGTC
This sequence comes from Anaerolineae bacterium, assembly GCA_034437735.1. Classification (GTDB taxonomy): domain Bacteria; phylum Chloroflexota; class Anaerolineae; order B4-G1; family SLSP01; genus PWVB01. The sequence goes on along the minus strand of DAOTTS010000047.1, from coordinate 12,815 downwards.
TCGGTCTGCTGAAAGAGCAGGCCCTCGACGGTCGCCCCGGCGACGCGATCGACGCTATTCCGTTGGATGACGGCTGTTTTCCACAGCGCACGCGGTTCGCTTTCCCAGATCTGTTTGATCTCAGACTCCAGCCAAAGCGTGTTGTTGAAGACCTTGACCTTTTCCCGGGTGGCCTGTCGGTAGAGTGCTGCCGCATCCCACCTTCCATCCCGCATGGCGTCTGCGACGCCTGGCGAGAGAAATACGGCTTTTTGAAGCTCCTTGGCGAGATCGACGTGCTCGACGATGGAGCCCTGGGGCGCGGTCTTGATAGCCTCGGGGGGGATGCGAAATGGTGGTCGTGGCACCAGCAGTAGCGTATCCCCCTCTCTCGTTTTTACGTAGGGATAGGCGTGTGTGAACGCGAACCTCGGACCGCCCTCGCTAAAGCGTTTGAGTATGGATCCCACGTTCTCGTCCAAAGCGACCAAAGCCCAACACGCCGCCCCAAAGAGGGTGTGGGAGCGGATGGGCAAGACGTGAGAGCCCAATGGGTGCATAAGCACAACCTTCTGCTGCATATTACCTCCACTCGGTCACGTCGAAGTCAGCGACCAGGGCGTGCACATCGCCATTTTCCTCTAACTTGATGAATTTAGACGCAGCCCCTTCGGTATAATACGCAACCGGTCGCCATCTGACCTCTAGATCCTTGAATTGGATTTGACCGTGCCCACGGGATCCACCGCCGCCCAGGAACGACTCCTCGACCAGGGCCATCGCACTGAACAGCGTTTGAAGCAACTCGAGATCCTCCTCCTGGTAGATGTCCAACATCAACGTGAAGCGGAAATCCGTCTGAGCCGGTACCCGTTCCAGTGGGCGGGGATTGGCCTCGGATGTGACGCGATCGATCGCGTTCTCGGTCTTGACCTCCGTGTAGACGCCGGATCCCTGTGCTCGCTCCAGAACCTTGACGCTGTCCTCGTCGAGGAAGGCATCCCGTACTGTCAGCCGGGTCGGCCCTGCCCGTTTGCGAATCTCCGTCTCGTTGGTCGATGGACCGAAGAGCCGTCCAACCTTGTAGGCTCTATCCCAGCGCTTAGAATCCTCCGTCTCCTCACGGGTGGTCTTCAGCTCCCGACAATCATAGGCCATATAACCGCCGTCGTGGTCAGGATGGGGCTTAATGAGCCCGAAGCTCCATTCGACTAACGACCGCAGCTTACCCTTCAAAGAGGATCCGGGGATATAGGGTTGATCCGTAATTGGGTCTTTGACGACCGGGTTATCCAGTCCACCGATCTCAATTCCGGTATCGGTGGCCCCGATATGTAGGCCTGTCATACACCTGATCAATCCCGAAATGACGTATTTCCCGAAAAACTGATTTGGGGTCACCATTATGGGTTTCTCCTCTTTGTGTGCTTGTGGAACTTCTGATATGCCAAGATTGCACTAAGGAACTGAACTAAACGTCTGAGATCTCCCACTGTTTTGAGCTTTTCTGTAGCCAGACATCGCTTGAGGATCCCGTAGAACTCCCGTGGGATCAATTCGCGTCCTGTTGCATAGGCCAGCTCTGGCATAAGTAGGGTCAAGCGTGTGCGATATTCATCCTTTAGTTCTGTGTTATTCTCCTCGCCGCGCGTCGCACGGTCGATCTCCTTGAACGTATGGAAGACTCGCCGGGTTTGATTGGGTTTCAGGTCATCTTGGTGTTTAAGGGCAATAGTTGCCGCAACCTGATCCTCTTCCGCAAAATCTTTCGGTTTTAAAATCTCCGTCAAAGTTCCTGGTTGCTCAAGTTGCCGATTAAGATCCGCTACAGTCTTCATTTCTATTACTCCCTTCGTGTGCTGAGACTGGCGTACGATACCGGTACGATAATATCGTGGTTTTTGAGGGCGGTGAACACCTGTCGCGTCAACCGCTCCCGATCCTGCGCGTTCCATCCCTGCAGCCGTCTGATCATCGTGTAGTGCAGTCGCGGCGTGAAGAGGGGTTTTTCTCCCTCCTTAGTCACCGCGTACGAACGCCCCATTTGGCCCAGGTCGTGGATCAAGCCTCGGGGCACGTCACGCGCCACCCAATCCTGGGCCAATGCGATGAGCGCTTTGGCCCGTGTCCACGTCAATGTGCGATCGAAGATCTGGAAGCGATTGCGACCGGCGGCCTTTGCAGCGTGCTCCGCCTCGCCCGCAAGGCGGGCGAACTGCTGCACCGGGAAATGTGGCTTGACGAAGATCAGGCCGCCAGACAGGGTGAGGGTCCCGCATGTGTAGGCCTGAAACCGTTCGGCCAACTCAAGAGCAAAGGTCACCATCTGATCCCAGGGCCCTACCACAAAGAGGTCATCCCCACCCGCGTAGAGCACGTAGAAGAGGTTCTTCAACGTCGTATAGGTCACTTCACGCCTCTGCAGCGTCTTCTGCATCTTTTCATCCTCATCCAGCGCCCCGTGCCACCGGTCCGTCAGATCCTTGGTCAATGTATTGAGATAAGGGCCGAAGAAACGCGCGACGGTCTCGCTGAGCGTCGCGCTGCGCGCGAACGTCGGGGGATGGAGCCCGTGGCTGAAGTTGAGCCCCATGCGATCGACGTCCGCCCGTAACACTCCCAGCAGCGGAGCCCCCCGGCTCAGGTCTGCTACTGCGTCAAAGTCGTAGAGCTTGTTGTCAGCGATTGGTGCGGCGTTCGCGACGGGCCACCGGCCCCGCGCTATTCCCCCGGGCCAGGTGCGTGATGTGACGGGTAATTGATTGATGCCTTTCACGAGCACGTCGTGTTTATTGTGCTGTGCCCAGTCGATCAGCGATGCCTGATCCTCATCATCTAGCAGTTTTAAAAATCCCTCCATTGGCGGGGGCACTTCCAGAGAGACCCCGAGATCCTCCGGGAGGGGCTCGAAACTGTGGGCCAAGGAGACGCTATAAGGCAACTGCTGTCCCATCGCCCTCTGTCGATCGCACAAGGAACATATCGTACCGCCCGCGTTAACCGGGGTGAGTCCACATACCGTGCATGTGTGGACAATCTCCCGGCGGTTGAAGAAGTCGTCCTCTGCCAGCCGCTCGTACCATTTGCGGTTCTTGGCCCGTCCCACGTGGGCCTCCAACTGGGAACGGATGCTGCTCACGTCGGCGAAGTCCCCTGGGGCCATCGGTTCCGAGGCATAGACAAATCCCAGGTCGCCGCTGAAGGTCTGCCACATACCATCGCTGAATGCCTGCATTGCCGTTTCGAGACGGGCTGTGGTGGTGTCATCCGGTGGGATGAGCAGCTCGATGACCCCACCGCCGGCATAAAGCACGTTGGTGGGAGGCAGATTCAACTCGCGCACGAGCCAATTCCCGATGGCCTGATTCAGCAAAGCGAGGTAGAGTGATCGCCCGCGCAGCCGCTTGGCCGTGTTCTGAAATCTGCGTTCGTCCGCTGGCTCTGTGATGCGGTAGATGAAAGCCTGAATGCCCGAGAAATCCACCTTGAGCAGGCGGGCCACCACGACTTCTTGGTCGCTGAGTCCCTCCCGGCCCGCTTGATAGAGGGTTCCCAGAACGTCCTGATCCAGTTGGCCAAGGCATACGGCAATGGCTGCGGTCAAGCGCAGGTGGTTATAAAGGGAGATGTCGGACGCAGCGGAATCTTCATCCGTCGGCCGAAACGTTGTGAAAGGCGCGTAGCACGTCGTCTGTTTCAGAATATCGAGGAAGGCGGCCATCCGGGCGTAAGAGTCGACCGGTCCGGGAAAGCCGTCTAACGCATGGATCAAGGCGTCCCAGAGCCTCCGGTATTCCTCGCGGTTGACCGTTACTCCCTGCTCAGGAAACAGCACGTGCCCCATTTGCCACTTATCCAGCGGATAGCCCCAACGCTTCGCCGGTGAGGTTGACGCGCCCTCCGAATTCCCCTCCAGTGAGAGATTTGCGGTGACCGGTACGAGTGGCGTATTGACCGTATTGCTGCTCGCCGGTCGCCGGTCGGGTCGCCCAGGGGCCGACAACCAATCTGCGATGCAGACCGCCAGCGCAGTGGGCGAGGGCGCCTCTTCTTCCGGGTGGGTTCTTATGCCTGGTTTGAGACCCGCAAGCCATTCTGGGGGAATGAGCGCACGAATGACTTCGTGCTCCTCAATGAGACGTACACGGTTATCGTCGCTCAGATGCGTTAATTCGTCGGCACGAAAGGCCAAATTGCCGATATCACGAAGCAGCCCGGTCAGTGCTGTTTGATAGCTCTGTGATACTTTCATTCTCACCTCTTTATCCAATCAAGTGTTCGAAGGATCCAACGTGCTGGCTGTTTTACATATTCACCCGCTGCGCCTGGCCCATCCCCATCGTCGTCTGGTACCCCACGCCGGCGTAGAAGGCGTAGTCGGTCAGCATCTGCATGATGCCGACCCAGTAGCGGTCCTGATTGAGCGCCGTGAACTGGCAGCGGCCCATGAAGCCGATCTGGAGGGAGTTGCCCCGCCCGCGCAGGGCGTGGGTCTCCAGCGTGTAGCGGCTGACGGCGACGCACTCAGCGGCGAAGCGCCGCATTTCCTCGGAGACGGCGACGCCGGCGAAGGTGTTCCACTTGTCGACCAGCCCGCCGTAGACCAGATCGGGCAAAGGCAGCGGGACGGTCTGCCCGCCGGACTGGAAGGCGGTGGGCGCGTAGAAGCGGAGCGCCGCCCGGGGATCGGGGCGCGTGCCCGGCAGCAGGCGCGGGGCCGCCAGCGCCTCGTAGGTGGTGTGCCCGGCCCACGGGTGATCCTCGGGGTCGACGGTGGCGCCGGTGACGTGGAGCGCGGTGCCGTGGATCTCGACCTGTGGCGGCGGATCCTCGGCCCAGCGCGTCAGGTGCGCGGAGACGCCGGCGTCGAGGCCGGTGTAGCGCAGGCGGAGCTCGTCCTCCGGGTCGAGGTGCCGCGACCGGCCCCGGGGCGTGCCGCCCAGGAGGGTGGAGCAGGTGAAGGGCCGCTGGTGGTCGGCCCGGTGGAGCCGCTCCGCCAGGTCGGGGTCCGCGTCGGCGATCAGGCGCAGGAGCACGCCGTGGCTCGCCGGCCCGACGTGGCGCGCGATCGTGGCGGGCTCCGTGACGTGCAGGGTGAGGACGAGACTGGTCAGGACGGGCGTTTCGTTCATAAGCCTCCCACGTGTCGATGTGCGCGACGGGGCCGCATCATGTTTGTCTGGTGTAAGTATAGGTCATCTTTTGATGCGGGCAAATGGGTGGGGGAGGCAGGTGCGGGTTGAACGTTGGGGGAGGTTGAAAGTTGAAAAGTTGGAAAGTTGGAAAGTTAAATGTTGGGGCTTCGCCGGGAGTTTGAAATGCGTGGAATGTGCACATCGCCCACGGTAGCGTATAATAGAAATATACGGAGGGATGAGAAGAGATCCTATCGCATGCCGACCGGTTTTCCCGAATCAGGTGGAGGGCATCTATGAGTAGACTCGCGCGTATTCAACTGAGCGGCTATAAATCCATCCGCAAGATGGACCTCACGCTAAAACCGCTCAATATCCTGATCGGTCCGAACGGCGCGGGAAAGAGTAACTTCCTCTCTGTCTTCGAGATGCTGAATGAGATCGTCAAGGAGAATCTCCAGCTCTACGTGGGCAAGTCCGGTGGCGCAGATAACCTTCTGTATTTTGGACGCAAAACCACAGATGCTATCGAGATAACCTTAACGTTTCCTGGCAGCGGTCAGGGTCTATCCAGCGGGTACCGGTGCCGCCTGATACCCTCTCAACAGGACACACTGGTTTTTGGCAGCGAAGTTTGTTGGTTCCATGATCGTAGCCGGTATAGCACGCCACACGAGATAGATCTGGGAAGCGGTCACACCGAAACACACCTCACAGACCAACCGAAAACTGTTGAGGGGTATGTGCTAGGCACAATGCGCGACTGGCGGGTCTACCATTTCCACGACACCAGCGACTCCTCGAAGATCAGAGCGACCGGCGATATTCATGATAATCAAAACCTGCGCGATGATGCCCGCAATCTGGCGGCCTTCCTCTACTATCTGGATCAGAAGCACCCCAAGGTGTATGAGAAGATCGTGGCGACCGTGCAGCTGGTCGCTCCGTTCTTCGACCGTTTTGACCTCAAACCCAGCCGGCTCAACGAGGACAAGATCCGACTGGAGTGGTTGGAGAAGGGCTCCGATACGTATTTCAACGCCCACGCCTTGTCCGACGGCACGCTCCGTTTCATCTGTCTGGCAACGTTGCTGCTGATGCCGGATCCGCCCGCCACCATCATCATCGACGAGCCGGAGCTCGGCCTGCATCCCTATGCGATCAGCGTGTTGGCGGCTCTGCTGCGACAGGCGGCCCAGCGCACCCAGGTGATCGTCTCAACTCAGTCTGTGACCCTGGTCAATCAGTTCGAACCGGAAGACATTATCGTGGTGGATCGGGAGGACGACCAGTCGGCCTTCAGCCGCCCGGACGTTCAGGCCCTGTCCGCGTGGTTGGAGGATTATGGGACCGGGGACCTCTGGGAGAAGAACCTTCTGGGAGGGCGCCCGCGATGAGGAAGGTGCTGATCTCTGTCGAGGGGCAGACCGAGGAGACGTTCGTTCAGGCGATATTAGACCCACACTTTCCACCCGCCCAGCTTTACATGCAGCCTGTTTTGCTCAAGACCCGCCACCTTATCGGCATTGACGCCATTCGCGATGCCTGTCCCAACTTCAGGGCGTGGATGGATTGGCTGGAGAGCCTCGCATAGCCCTATGGCAACCTGTCAACGTCGCAACGTTCAAACCTGCCAACTGCAAAGATAGGATCTAAGATGATGCATCTACCCTACGTCATCGACAACCGCGCCCACCGGCTTGCCGACGTGCTGGATGCGCTGCTTCAGGGCGACACCGTCCACGCGATGGACGTCGCCACGGCAACCTTCAACGTTGGCGCCTTCAACCTGCTGCAGGACGGCCTGCGGGATCTTGCAATCCTACGGCTGCTGCTGAGTCCTAACCGTTGTCGCGGGAATCGGTTACAATAGCATCAAAGGACCCCTGTCGAAACGGGTGAAGGGTACGATATGGATAAAGGGCAGGCATCCCTCTTAATTGACAATCAGTCACAGGTCGGATAAAATTGTAGGTAGTTAACGATATTTACCAACATATTTATCCGGTGACAAACCTATGCTTGCATCAAAAACTAAGCGGGAAGCCTTGGATCACTTCCGCGACCATCGGGGGATCCTGCGGACCCGTGAGGCCCTGGACTTGGGGATCCATCCACGTACGCTGTACGCACTCCACGATGCGGGCCTGCTGGAGCGCCTGGCCCGCGGTCTCTACCGTCTCACCGAACTGCCGCCCCTGACCGAACCCGATCTGGTCACCGTCGCGAAGAAAATCCCGGACGGGGTCATCTGCCTGATTTCAGCCCTCGCCTTCCACGACCTCACCACCCAGATTCCTCGCGCGGTGGATGTGGCGGTCGAGCAAGAGAGTCAGCGTCCGCGCCTGAAGTATCCGCCGGTATGGATCTTCTGGTTCTCCGGCGCTGCCTGGCGCGAAGGCGTCGGGACCTACCCCATCGATGAGATACCGGTACGCATCACCATGCCGGCCAAGAGCGTTGCCGATAGCTTCAAGTACCGCCGCAAGCTGGGACGCGATATCGCGCTCGAGGCTCTTGAATGCTACCGCCAGCATCCGGACTTCAACGTCGAAGAACTGCTGCACTATGCGCGCATCTGTCGGGTTGAAACCGTGATCAGACCCTATCTGGACGTCCTCTTATGATCCTCAACGTTGCAGCATCCGTGCATCAGCGGTTGCTGAACCTGGCTCGAGCGGAGCAGCGCCCGTTTAACGAACTTCTACAATACTACGCGCTGGAGCGATTTTTGTTTCGCTTGGGATGTTCATCGCACCGTGAGCGGTTAGTGCTCAAAGGCGCGCTGATGTTCACAGTTTGGAAAGCGCCTTTTCCTTGACCCACCCGAGATATTGATCTGTTGGGACGTATGGATAACACACTTGAGCATATCGTCACTGTCGTTCAGGAAATCTGCGAACAACCGGTGATGGACGATGGCCTGCGTTTTGATATAGAGAAAATCTCAGCAGAGTCGATCATCCACGGCGGCAACTACGAAGGGGTACGCGTACGCTTCCGCGCTTATCTTGGAACAGCGCGCATCCCAATGCAAGTCGATATTGGATTCGGTGACCCGGTCATACCGGCAACTGAGCCTATCTGTATCCCACCGATCCTGGATTTTCCGCCACCCAAGATGTGGGGTTATAGCCGTGAGAGCGCCATCGCCGAGAAATTGCAGAGTATGGTGCGTTTAGGAGAGGTTAACAGCCGAATGAAGGACTTCTTTGATGTCTGGCTCTTGGCCCGTACGCATGCTTTCTCCGGTCCGACCTTGAGTGAGGCGATTCGTGAGACGTTCCGTCAGCGTCAAACAGCGCTGATCACGGATCCTGTCGCTTTCGGTGAAAAATTCACTCAAGATCCCGACAATCAAGTCCAGTGGGTTGCCTTCTTGCGCCGGCATAACTTGAGCCAACAGCATACCATTCCCCGCACGTTGTCACCGATAACCGCCCTCATAGCGACCTTTCTTCACCCCGTACTTGACGCTTTAGTCGTCGGTGCAACATTCGAGCAGCATTGGCCTCCCGGCGGGCCGTGGTCAGCGCAAGAAAAAGACACTGAGGAGGCCGACGCTCTATGACCCTACCTTACGTCATCGACGATCGCGCACACACGCTCGCTGATATCCTCGATGATCTCCTCCGCGGCGACACCGTCCACGCCGTAGACGTCGCCACGGCGTATTTCAACGTCGGCGCGTTCGACCTGCTGCAAGGAAGGGGGTTTGCGCGACCCTGCCTCCCTGTGGCTGCTGCTGGGCGCGGAGCCCGGCGGGGGCGAGGATCTGGGCCTCCGGATCCGGCGCGACCTGAACGCCGCGCCCTTCGCGCCCCTCGCCAACGACCGGCCCGAGCTGGCGGGCGCCGAGCGCGAGATCGATGTGCTTGTCTCCACCGACGTCTTGAGTGAAGGACAGAATCTTCAGGACTGCGGGCAACTGGTGAACTACGATCTCCACTGGAACCCCACGCGGATGGTCCAGCGGGCCGGACGCATCGACCGGATCGGGTCAGCGTTCGAGACGCTGTGGATCACCAACGTCTTTCCGGAGGCGGGGCTCGAACGGCTGCTGGGGCTGGTTGAGCGCCTGAACCGGAAGCTGGAACAGATTGATCAAGCCGGTCTACTGGACGCCAGCGTCCTCGGCGAGACCGTCCACCCGCGCAATTTCAACACGCTGCAGCGCATCGCTGACGAGGACGACACCGTCCTTACCGAGCTTGAGGCCCAGGCCGACCTGGTGAGCAACGAGTTCCTGTTGTTAGCGCTGCAGGAGGCACTGGAGCAGGGCGAGATCGACGTAGCGAACCTGCCCGATGGCATCCACTCGGGGCGGGCGTACGAGGGCTATCGCGGTCTCTTCTTCTACTTCACCGCGCCGGGCGACCAGGGTGACGAGGCTTTGCACCATTACTGGCGCTATTATGACCTGAACAGCGACCGGATCCTCGACAACCGGTACGAGATCGCAACCCTTATCCGCTGCGGGCAGGACGAACCGAGGGTGATCGGCCAAGCGGACGTCTTCACGATTCAGGGTCGCGTCGTCGACCACATTCTGCGCAGCGTCCAGCACCGGCAGGCGGTCGCCGCCGCCCCGAAGATCCTGGACCCGCTCCAGCAGACGGTCGCCACGGTGCTGCAGCAGCAGCGGAACAACCCGGCGGTGGCCTGGCGGGAGGTCAAGCAGGCGCTCAAGGCCCTGCGTACCTGCGGGATCTGCGTGAGGCCTACGAGGTGTACGGGAGGGACGGTGATGTGACCGCGCTGCTAGCAGCCGTGCAGGCCCTCGACGCCGGTGCCGCGTCCGAGGATGCGCCGACCGGGCACGCCCCGCGCCCCATCACCCGCGAGGACCTCCACCTGGTCTGCTGGGAGTACGTCTGGTCGTGAGGGCACGATAATCGCCCGTCCTCCGCCCCATCGTCAATCGTCCATCGTCCGCCCCCCCCCTCTGGCTCCCCCCCGTAGGGGGGAGGACCTGGGTTGAGAGGGGGAGACGGAACCGAGCGGCGATCTGGCGATCTCCCTGGCGCTTGACGTTGCGGTGCATTTCCCTTTTAAGTAGACGGGCGTATAATTAATGAGGGCCGGGCGGTGCGAGGCGATCGGAACGACCGCGCCGGCGCGCAAAGATGAGGGAGCCTGCGAGGGGAAAGGGGAGCTATGGAATTCGACGAGGGGATCCACGAGACGGAGCACGCGGTGATTGTGATCTTTGGGGCGTCGGGGGATCTGACGAAGCGCAAGTTGGTGCCGGCGCTGCACACGATGGCCTGTGAGGGGCTGCTGCCGACCAAGACCCAGATTCTGGGGGTGGCGCGGTCGGAGTTCACGGACGAGAGCTTCCGCGACTATCTCTACGAGGGGGTGGAGGCCTACGCCCGGTTCAAGCCCGACATCTGCACCCAGTGGTCGGATTTCTCCGGGCGGCACGCCTATCTCTCCGGCAGCTACGACGACCCGGAGACCTACCGGCGGCTCGGCGAGCGGCTCGAGGCGCTGGACCGGGAGGCGGGCACCCAGGGCAACCGGCTCTTCTACCTGGCGACGCCGCCGTTCCTCTATCCGGTCGTCGCGGAGCAGCTCGGCGAGGCTGGGCTCAATCAGAGCGAGGACGGGTGGACGCGCATCGTGATCGAGAAGCCGTTCGGGCACGACCTCGAGAGCGCGCAGGCGCTCAACGACACGCTCCACGGGGTCTTCGATGAGGACCAGATCTTCCGGATCGATCACTACCTGGGCAAGGAGACGGTCCAGAATATCCTGACCTTCCGGTTCGGCAACGCGATCTTCGAGCCGCTGTGGAGCCGGCAGTACGTCGATCACGTGCAGATCACCGTGACCGAGTCGGTCGTGGTCGGGGATCGGGCGGGCTATTACGAGGATGCCGGTGTGCTGCGGGATATGTTCCAGAATCACCTGCTGCAGTTGTTGACGCTGGTGGCGATGGAGCCGCCGGCGGTCTTCAACGCCCGCGCGCTGCGGGATGAGAAGGTCAAGGTGCTGCAGGCGCTCCGCACACCCCGGCCCGAGGACGATCTGGTGCTGGGCCAGTACCAGGGGTACCGCGACGAGGATCAGGTGGCGGCGGACTCGCAGACGCCGACGTATGCGGCGCTGCGGCTCTTTGTGGAGAACTGGTGCTGGCAGGGCGTGCCGTTCTACCTGCGCTCCGGCAAGGGCTTGCAGGATAAGCTTACGGAGATCACGCTGCAGTTCAAGCGGGCGCCGCATCTGATGTTCCCGGAGAACGAGGATCTGACGCGGAATCACCTCTCGCTCTGCATCCACCCCAAGGAGGGCGTCCATCTGAACTTTGCGACGAAGGTGCCCGGCGCGGGGATGCGCATGGATGCGGTCGATATGGAGTTCAGCTACGCGCGCCAGTTCGACGACGCGCCGCTCCCGGAGGCGTACGAGCGGCTGCTGCTCGACGCGCTGCAAGGCGACGCGTCGCTCTTCACGCGGGGGGATGAGATCGAGCTGGCGTGGCGCCTGGTCGATCCGTTGACCCGGGTGGACGATCCGGCGATCTATCCGGTCGGCTCCTGGGGGCCGGAGGCGGCGGACGCACTGATCGAGCACCAGGCGTGCGCGTGGCACTACGGCTGTGCGGATATCGAGTGACGTCTTCGGGGTGGGGATGGTTAACACGTGACCCTCGGCTTCCCCCTTATGCTTCGCTATCCTTCGGCTACGCTCAGGACAGGCAGCTCAGTATGACGGGATCGCCCTTGTTGCTATTTTCGAAGGAGTTTCCACGACTAGGGCTCACCTTAGGTCATGAAAACGTGCTTGTAGTAGGCGTCTTTAGCGCTGTGCGTTTTTGAATTGCGCTTTCGCTTGGAAGAGCGTCACGGCGATGAATCGCCTACTACGAGCGGATCTTATTTTTCAGATGAGTCTTGTCCTAAGTAGGTAAGAACAAGTATCTTAACACTGCTCATAGCCCCCGTCCCCTTACACGCAGTTCCCAACCTGGAGTATAATACATCGCTAGGAGGCGAACAATGGATGGGGCAATCCAAGAATTCAAGCAATATCTGAAACGACGGTATCCAGATCGGAGTACCGCCAAACACTACATCAATGATCTGCAACACTTTCAGAAGGTGATCGATAAGCCACCGCGTGCCGTGACGCATCAGGATGTAGATGCCTTCATCGACCATGAATTGGCACAGGGGCACAAGGCCACTACCATCAATCGGCGGCTTGCCGCGCTGCAGCACTTCTTCGAGTTCCTGGCCGATCAGGCCGATGATGATAGCTGGGTCAACCCGGTCAGGTGGCATCGGCATCGGGTTGCGGAAGGCAAGCCGTTGCCGCGAGACGTTAGCGACGCCCACATCGCGCAGCTTTGGGAGCAGATCGATCATCCCCGTGACCGCTTGATGTTTGATTTGATGTATGCCTTGGGCTTGCGGGTGGGGGAGGTGGCCGCGCTGCACCTGTCGGATTTCATCCCGGCGGGTCTGCCGGGGGATACCGCGCGCTTGCGAATACACGGCAAAGGGCACAAAGAACGCATCGTGCCGTTGACACCCGACTTGGTTCAGGAATGGGAAGCCTGGTTGGTCGAACGCCCGGTGGTCGCGGATGAGGCGGTGTTCATCACCCGCCGCAAAAGCGGGATCAGTGTCCGAGGCATCCAAGATCGGTTGCAGCATTACTGTCAGTTGGCCGGGGTGACGGTCAGTTGTCATC
>DAOTTS010000046.1:0-22883 GCA_034437735.1 Anaerolineae bacterium | reverse complement strand
TCGTAGAAATCCTCCCAGGCCTCGGCGTTGTCCAACGCCTGAAGACGCTCGGCAATCTCCCGATAGAAGGGCTCCTCGCTCTCCAAGATAGCCCGCAGATGCACGTCCTCTTGGCGGAGTTGGCGATATCGCTCCTCACCGATCCGGCGATTCAAATCCCAATACGTCCGATCCGACCACTCCACACACTGCGCAACGATAGACTCGGCATCCATCGATGCCAGGTCCGCAGGACGCACGCGGCGCGGCACAGGGATGAACCGGCGTAACTCGGCCAGCAGCGCATCGTCATCCTCCACATCCTCCTGAACGTGGAGATTGACGGTCTGCCGAACCTCGGCCTCAACCATATCAAGAAGGTCATCGTGCAGGTCGTCACGGCCGAGCGCCTTCTGGCGCTCGGCATAGACGACCTCACGCTGCCTGTTCACCACGTTGTCGTACTCAAGCACATGTTTGCGAATGTCGAAGTTGTAGCCCTCAACCCGCTCCTGAATGGACTCAATCACCCGGCTGAGCATCCCGAACTCCAGCGCGCCATCCTCCAGGCCCGCGCGATCCATCCAGGGCTGGAGGCGCTCACCGCCGAAGCGATGCATCAGTTCATCCTGCAAGGAGATATAGAAACGGCTGGATCCAGGATCACCCTGACGCCCGGCCCGCCCCCGCAGCTGATTATCGATACGCCGCGCCTCGTGGCGTTCGGTGCCGATCACGTGCAGACCACCCGTGTCGTAGACGTGCGCCCGATCCTTCTTCGCCTGGACGACCTTATCGTAGAGAACCTCGGCCCACTGCGTATCGTATTTGCGAGTAGGATCCTCACCCCGGCGGGCCATGGAGAGTGTATCCTCCCAGTCGGCGGACCGAATCAGGGTGAGGTCGATGCCCTTTTTTCGCAACAGGTCGCGGGCCATACCCTCCGGATTGCCACCCAGAAGGATGTCAACGCCCCGCCCGGCCATGTTGGTCGCAATCGTCACCGCCCCGGGCTGCCCGGCCTGGGCAATAATGAGCGCCTCCTGCTCGTGGTACTTCGCATTCAGAACATTGTGGGGAATGCGGTGCTGGTTGAGCAATCGCGAGAGCTGCTCGGACGTCTCGATGGCGGTGGTTCCAACCAGAACCGGGCGCCTGGCATGGTGCAAACGCTCAATCTCCCGCAAAACGGCCTGATACTTCGTGTCCTCCGTCTTGTAAATCCGATCGGGGAGATCCAGGCGCCGATAATAACGCTCGTCGTCCGGCCCATCGAAGACGGTAACCTCGTGTGTGTCCTCATCCTCGATCACACCGGCGAAGTCGACCCTGGCCTCAGAAGGTAGAACCTGATCCTCCTCCAAATTGCCAAACATCGCCCGGTACTCGACGTTCGTGGGGAGGACAACCACACTGAGATCGTAGATCTTGCGCAGCTCCTCCTCCTCGGTCGCAGCCGTCCCCGTCATTCCGGCCAATTTATCGTACATACGAAAGAAGTTCTGGAAGGTGATGGTCGCGTAGGTCAACGACTCACGGCGCACGTCCACGCCCTCTTTGGCCTCAATGGCCTGGTGGAGCCCCTCGGAGTACCGGCGACCGAACATCAAGCGCCCCGTAAACTGGTCAACGATGATGACCTCACCGTTACGAATCACGTACTCCTTGTCAAGCTGGTAAAACTCCTGAGCCCGCAGGGCGTTATCCAGGTAGGGAAGCATATGCGCGTGCTGAGGATCGTAGATACTCTCATCCTCGGGGATGTTGACCATCGACTCAACCTTGGCGACCCCCTCCTCCGTCAGGATCGCAAGCTGAGATTTGACGTCCACCTCATAATCCTGATCCCGGTGAAGGTTGCGCACCCAGCGTGCGAACCGATGATAGAGTTCAGAGGACTCCTCAGCCGGGCCGGAGATAATCAACGGCGTCCGCGCCTCATCGATAAGAATGCTGTCAACCTCGTCGATAATCGCGTAATGGAGATCCTGCTGCGTACGCTGCCCCAGATCGAGCACCATATTGTCGCGCAGGTAGTCAAAGCCGAACTCATTGTTGGTGCCGTAGGTAACGTCGGCCCGGTAGGCCTCGCGGCGGGTAATAGGCCGCAGATACTGGAAGCGGTCATCATCCGACGCATAGTCGGGGTCGTAGATGAAGGAGGCATCATCCGGGCGCCCCCCACCCGACTGGATGACGCTCACGCTGACACCTAACGCGTGATAGATCGGGCCCATCCACTGAACGCCGAACTTGGCCAGGTAATCATTGGGGGTGACGAGATGCGCGCCGTTGCCGGTCAGTGCGTTGAGGTACATAGGCGCTGTCGCGACCAAGGTCTTCCCCTCACCGGTGCGCATCTCCGTGACCCGGCCCTGGTGGAGAATCATCCCACCGATGAGCTGCACGTCATAGTGACGGTGTTGAATCGTGCGCCGTCCGGCCTCCCGTACAGCCGCAAACGCCTCCGGCAACAGATCGTCCAACGTCTCCCCGGCACCGAGACGCTCGCGAAACCGGGGCGTCTGCTCCAGCAACGCCTCATCGGAAAGCGCTCGATAATCGGATTCGAGCGCGTTAATTTCCTGAACGATCTCCTGAAGATTAACAATCGTGCGCGTATTCGGATCCCCAAAGATCCGGTTAAGTATCCCTCGTACAAACCCCATTTTATCTCCTGAACGGTATCAACACACACCGCGATTATACCACGCACACCCTTCAGGACAATGGTTTCTGGGCAAACCACGATTGGAGGACACAGTTAGATGCACCCACCCTTCGCTCATCAACGCCAGCGTGAAAAAAGAAACGGGCGACAGCCGAGGCGCGGGGACAACTCTACACCAATAGGGGAAACAAACTCCCAAAGGATAACACCGTTACAAGCACTTGGAGGAGGTCGGTATTTGAAGCTTCAACCATGGCCTGGCCCCCCGGTGAGGGGGGGATCCGGGGGGCCACCAGCCAAGGAAAGGAGGAGAGGTGCGATGGAAACTAACTACCATCTTTACCTCATCGCTCATAATGATAGTGACTCTACCCGGTTATGAATAGTGACGAATGACTACGAGCCGTGTGACTAAGCTCCATGATATATCAACATACCATTTCTTCACCCCAAAATTTCGATCGCCGATTACGTCCGGTTGTGAAACCCAGCACCCATGCTAAACTTAGCCTGCTTCACCATTCGATGATCCATCATCATCCGTGAGGCCTATCAGGAAACTCGTACCCATTCAAAGATAAAATACCCTATAAGGAGATATAATGACCATTCAGGGAGATCCGCACGACCCAGAGGCTGTTGAAGAGATTGCTGAGACGATTGAAGAGAACGCCCTTGATTCAGAGGTCGGCCCCGCTGCCAACGAGACGGTCGAAAACGCCGTGCAAGCGACGGCCCCCCAGGTCCGGTCGGAAGTCCAGGCCGATACGGTTGAGATCCGTCAGGGTGGCGCCGAGCACGTCGAAGCTGACAAGGTCTTCGTTGAGCAGGGCGGCATCGGCCGTGCTGAGGGACGCTTCATCGACGTCAAAGACGGCGGTATCGGCTTAGTCCAAGCCCAAAATGTGACCCTCACCGATGGGGGCGCCGGGATAATCGCTGCCGAGAACGTCAAAATGCAGGACGCGATGGCGTTCTTAGTCGCAGCCAATTCGATCGAGGGAGAGGACACCACGGTTATCTTCGACCTCCGGGCTGCTGTGGTCTTGGGCGTCATCCTGGGCACGGTGCTCAGCCTCTTCCGCTTGTTGACCGGTCGCCGAGAGTAACAGAGGCGTGTAACTTGTACCTACATCCTACGGACTGAATCCTACAGACTGAATCTCACAGACTGAATCTCACACGCGAAAAGGGCGGCGCCAATGGCGCCGCCCTCGATTTTCTACGCTATGGGCCGGGAATTGCCCGGACGGCCGTTAGGCGGCCTCCATCGCGGTGTCCAGCACTTTGGAAAATGCGTCCGGCTCGTTAACAGCAAGCTCAGCCAGCATCTTACGATCCAGCTTGATATCCGCTTGCTTCAATCCATAGATCAAACGGCTGTAAGTCGTACCCCGAGCCCGAGCCGCAGCATTGATACGGATAATCCACAGGCGGCGCATATCCCGCTTCTTGTTGCGTCGATCGCGATATGCATACACCATGGACTTCATCCATGCTTCGTTGGCTCGCCGGAACAACTTACGGTGCGTGCCAAAGAACCCTTTCGTCTGACGAATAAGCTTCTTATGGCGACGGCGTGTTACGGTTCCACCTTTTACTCTCACAATTCACCTCAAACGATGCTTACGATGACTTCGAGCGCAGATACGGGGCTAACCGCCGTACGCGCTTCTTCAAACTATTATCCTTAACCACGTGGAGCTCATCAAACTCAGCTCGCACCCGCCGAGGCTTCTTGCGGCGGAAGTGGCTCTTACCCTGTCGCGTGCGCATCAACTTCCCTTTTCCGCCCTTTGAGATGCGGAAACGTTTGGACGTTGATTTATGCGTTTTGATCTTAGGCACTACTTATCCTCCCGATAGCTAATTCTTTTTGGGCGCCAATACCATAAGCATGGTTCTGCCATCGAGTTGGGGAGCCTGTTCGATCTGCCCCACATCCTCCAGGCTTTCGGCAATCCCTTTCAGCTGCTGCATCGCAACCTCAGGATATGTGATCTCCCGACCGCGAAAGCGGACCCGAACTTTGACCTTGTTACCATCCTCAAGCCACCGGCGCGCATCCCGCACCTTGAACTTGATATGATGATCGTCGGTCTTGGGGCGCAGTCGGATCTCCTTCACCTCAACTTGTTTCTGCGACCTACGAGCTTCACGCTCCTTCTTGGATTGTCGATACAGGAACTTACCGAAATCCATAATACGGGTCACAGGTGGCTCAGCGTTGGGCGCAACCTCCACCAAATCCAACTGTGCATCCTCGGCAAGCCTTAGAGCCTTATACGTCGGCATAATCCCCAAGTTATTGCCGTCAGCGTCAATAACACGAACCTCTCTGGCACGAATCCGATTATTAACGCGATACCTATCCTTACTAATGATACCCCCCCTTGTCTCTAAATAACGGCTTGCTGAACAGCATCCTGCTATTCAGCCTATGCTTGTATGCTTGATATAGACGCACGTATATCATACCACGGTCGGAAGCCGTGTCAAATTTTGCGACCGGGCATTCCACCCCGAACCATGGCGTTCACGGTGACATCGTCGGGGTCGGCGTCGGCGTGACCGTGGCCGTCGGCGACGGTTCCTCCGTCGGCGGCGCCGGCGTGGGCGTGGACGACGGGGTGGGGGTCAGCGTCGGCGTGACTGGCTCCGGCGTGGGCGTTGGCGTATACGTCGGAGACGGGGTCAACGTCGGGGTCGGCGTTGGACCGAGCACCGTGACCGTCGACCGGGCTTCAAATCGCGCGCCTTGTTGATTGTACGCGACGACTCGGATCGTATAGGCCCCCGGCGTGATCCCGTCAGGAATTTGCCAAACGCCCAACATCCCCTCCTGCACCATCGCCTGATGAGGACCGCTGATCCATTCCCATCCCTGGGGATTGCGTCCCAATCCATACGAGAGTTCATAGCGATCAAAGTCCTCGAGATCAACCGTACCAAAGACCTCGACCCATTCATAGACCTCCTCTTCCTCTTCGGGCGCAGTGATCTCCACAACCGGCTGGCGCTCCCCACGGGTGCATGCCTCCTTGGGAGCGATCTCCAGCCCTTGATCGGCCGCCCACTCCCGCATCCAATCGCGGCCCGCCGGATCCTCGATATTCTCCAGCCGCACCATCACCTTGGAGAGAACGTTCGAGCGGCAGAACTCATTGGCCAGCAGACCGCTGTTTGCATCGATCTCCACCTCCTGCAACCACGCCGCTTCCTCCTCAGGCGGGAGATGCTCCAAACTGAAGACCTCCGTCCGAGTCTCCGGACAGAAAGGAGAAGGCTCAACGCCGGAAAGCGCGCAGACCTCCCGCTCGACGATGCCTGCTGGCCTGGGGAACGAGTGGGCGGGCACACCCTCATGCGCGCGCATCATAAATGCCTGCCAGATCGGCCCCGCACCTGAAGAGCCTATCACGTCGTCCATCGAGGTATTATCGTTGTTGCCGACCCAGACCCCCGCTGCGATGTCCGGCGTGTACCCCACCGTCCATGCATCCCGGTTGTCATTGGTGCTGCCCGTCTTGGCCGCCGCCGGACGATCTGGCAGCTCCAGGACGCTGGGGCAGGCAAAGACCATACATCGCGCCTGGCGATCGGACAGAATATCGGTGACCAAATAGGCCATCTCCGAGGATACGACCTGCTCGCCGGTCCGGCGCCGATAGTCCACCATCACCTCGCCGTCCTGATCCTCGATCCACAGGATCGGAGTCGGCTCCATGCGCAGGCCGCCATTTGCCAGCGTCGCGTAAGCACTGGTCAATTCGAGAGGCTTCATCTCGCCGCCGCCCAACGTGAGAGCCAGCCCATAGAGGGGGCGGGCCTCATAGGGATAATCCGGACAGGTAAGCTGCGGGCTTACCAACGAGGTCGTCCCCAATCGATCCGCCATCGACAGCAGCCCCTCGACCGTCACGTACTCCAACGCTTTCACGGCGGGGATGTTGAGCGAATTGGCCAGTGACATCCTCACCGGGGTCGGGCCTCGAAACGTGCCATCGTAGTTGACGGGCTCGTAAACGTTGCCTGCGGTATCCGTATAAACAACCGGAAGATCCCATAGGATCGTCGCCGGGGTCCACCCCTTCTCGAAGGCCGCCAGATACGTCAGCGGCTTGATCGCCGACCCAGGCTGCCGGCATCGGAGATTCACGTTGACCTGCCCCCCAAGGGCCTCGTCGTAGAAATCGGCACTTCCGACCATCGCCAGAATGTGACCGCTGGAGGGCTCCAACGCGACCAGCGCGCCGTTGCTCACGCTGCGGTCCGCTAACGCACGGACGCCGTTCGCCACCTCCTCCTCCGCAATGCCCTGCAGCCGGCGGTCAAGAGAGGTGTGGATCTTCAGACCGGACCCCGTGTAGAGGGCCTCAGCGCCCAGCTCCGCCTCCACCCACTGCTTAACATAGATCACGAAGTGAGGCGCCGGGATACGATCCGTGTAGATCGGCTTAAAGTCATACGCATCCATCTGGGCTGCCGCCGCGACGGCCTCATCGACCGTGATGAAGTCGGCCTCCACCATCAATCCCAGCACCGTCTTATGACGGGCCAATGCGGCAGCCCGCCCCCCATGAAAGGGATCGTAGATCGCGGGCGACTGAGGTAATCCGGCAAGGAAGGAGGCCTGTGCCAACGTAAGGCTGGCAGCGTCGGTGCCGAAGTAGGTCCGGGCCGCCGCGTCAATCCCGTACGCGAGGTTCCCGTAGTTATTGTTGTTGACATAGATCTCAAGGATTTCATCCTTGCTGTACCGGCGTGACAGCTCCGCCGCCAGGATGATCTCGCGGATCTTCCGCCGGACGGTCCGCTCCGCAGCCTCCTCAGGCCCCAAGAGAACGTTACGCGCCACCTGCTGGGTGATCGTGCTCGCCCCCGAGACGATCTCGCGCTCCTGAAGGGCATAGATGACCGCCCGGATAATCGCGATCGGATCAAACCCACTGTGAGTGTAGAAGTTACGATCCTCGGTCGCGACAGTCGCCAACTGGAGATAAGGCGAAATCCGTTCGATTGGGACGTACGTCCGCTTCCCGGCGGTAGGATCGATGATCTCGTGCAGCAATCGGCCATCCCGGTCGTAGATCTGGCTGCTGGCAAAGTCGGGCTCGCGATCACGCAGCTCATCCGGCGATGGCAGCCGGGCCGCGATGACAATATAGCCCGTCACCCCCAAAGCCAGAAGAAGAAAGAAGACAACCGCACCCGCAATGCTGACGCCCAGCATCACCTGCGACAAGCTGAGGCGCCGTTTGGAATTGCGACGCTTAGGACTGCGGCCTTCAGGCTCCGACCCCGAGCCGCCCCCGGAAGACCCCGGAGGTCCTTGAGGCTGAGTGCGGGGTGCATCCGGCGGGGTCCGGCCGAGCGTGGGAATAGGCTGCGTATCCTCCTCACCCTGAGGTTTGTCCATGACCTCCCACGGCCTGACCCAACGGGTGGGTTCCGAGACGTGCACAGGCTGCGTCCGTTCAGCCTCGCCCTGGGGTTGAGCAGTCTCATCACCCTCCGACGCAGCAATCCGTCGGGTAGCAAAAGGATCTGGAGATCGACCCGAGTCAACGGGAACGCCGTCCTCAGGGCGGGGCGATTCCCCGCCGGAGTCACTCGCTCTCTGCTCACGACGGGGTTGAAGCGAAGCCGGTTCCCACTGCGATTCATCCTGGCCGGGATGATCATCCTTCTGTGAATCTCTATATTCAGAATCTGACGGCTCTGATGTCATAGTATTCTCACTTGGGTTCACGTCCATCCATACGGGACACAACGCACCATCACGAACCCATCCCTCATCCATCGAGGTCAGCGGGTCCGTGCCTATGCATTCTATCCAAAACCCCATCCCTTACAATGGGAGATGGACGCCACACTTGCGGAGTGCCGAAAAGCGATCGAGTCAGTCGACAGAAACACCCCTCTCTAGGAACCTTCGGCCCAGCGGGAGGGAAGCCTGGGATTAGGAGAGGATCGCCCGGGCCCTGTCGAGCTGGCGCTCAACCGACGAGCGAGCCGTCCCACCGACCACGTCGCGAGCTGAAACCGAGGCTTCGAAGTTCAAGAGCTCGTAGATATCCTCATCGAACTTCGGGGAGATCTCGCGATAGACCTCCAAAGGCAGGGATCGCAGGCCGCAATCACGCTCGGAGGCTGCCCGCACCACCCGGCCGATCTGATGATGGCTCTCTCGAAAGGGAACCCCTTTCCGCACCAGATAGTCGGCCAGATCCGTCGCCAACAGCTCATCCCGTAATGCGGCCTCCATCCGTCCCTTACGGACCTCAAGGGTCTCGATCACCCCGGCAAGGACGGGCAGCTCCACCTCCAGCGTATCCAGGGTGTCGAAGAGCGGCTCTTTATCCTCCTGGAGATCTTTATCATACGCGCTGGGAATCCCCTTGAGTGTGGTGAGGAGGCCGACCAAATTGCCGACCAGCCGGCCGGTCTTACCCCGAGCCAGCTCGAGGGCGTCTGGGTTCTTCTTCTGCGGCATAATACTGGATCCGGTGCTGAAGGCATCATCGAGCTCCACAAACCCGAACTCCGACGACGCATAGATGATGAGATCCTCAGCCATCCGGCTGAGATGGGTCTGGAGAAGCGCGGCCCAGAAGAGCGTCTCCGCCACAAAATCGCGATCCGCCACCGCGTCGAGACTGTTCTCACTCACCCGGTTGAAACCCAGGTCGGAGGCCAACGCGTCGCGATCCAGACCGAACGTATGGCCTGCCAGCGCCGCGCTGCCCAAGGGCATCACCGAGACCCGATCCGCGAGATCCGACAGTCGACCCAGGTCCCGCTCCAACATCCAGAAGAAGGCCATCAGCCAGTGCGAGAAGAGAATAGGCTGCGCGGGTTGGAGATGGGTATACCCCGGCATCAGCACGTCCAGGTGCTCCGACGCGACCGCGACGATGGCAGCCTGCAATCCGCGCAGATGCTCGCGCAGCACCGGTATGCAGGCCATCAGGTAGAGACGCACGTCGGTCGCGACCTGATCATTACGACTACGCCCCGTATGCAGCTTCCCCGCCACCTCACCTTTTAGCTGGTAGAGGCGGCGTTCCACCGCCGTGTGGATGTCCTCATCTGCCGGTTGAAACTCAAAGGCGCCAGCGTCGAACTCTTTCTTCACCTGGGCCAGCCCCTCGACGAGCGTCGACACCTCAGACTCGGTCAGTAAGCCAAGACGGCCCAGGGCGCGCGCATACGCGATACTTCCGCGAATATCCGCCCCATACAGCCGCCAGTCAAACCCAATCGACGCGTTGAACGTCTCCAACAACGCATCCATCTCCTTCTCAAAACGACCGCCCCATAGTTTCATCGCTCTCCCCTTTTTATCACCCTACTGTCATAGCAACAGGCACGGAGACCGCATCCCCGTGCCCGTCGCCTATCTTTGGGTTGTGAATCAACCCGATGTACCCATTCCCTCAGTCGCGCTTGAACTTACCGAAGTCCGGCTGATCGTAGTCCGATTTCCCAAGCCCCTCAACGTTGAGAAGTGCCTCCACCTTGAGCGGCAGACCGAAGAGATGGATAAAGCCCTCGGCGTCGCTCTGATCGTAGACGTCATCCTCACCAAAGGTAGCGTAGTCCTCACGGTACAACGAGTACGGGGACTTCCGACCGACGACGGTGCAGGATCCTTTGTAGAGCTTCAGACGGACGGCCCCGGTCACATTGCGCTCTATCTTGTCGACAAACGCATCGAGCGCAGAACGCAACGGCGTAAACCACTTGCCATCATAGACGAGGTCGGCGTATTTCTCAGCGATCACGTCCTTATAGTGCATCGACAGTCGATCGAGACAGAGCGTCTCCAAAGCCCGTAACGCCATGTAGAGGATCGTGCCGGCCGGGGTCTCGTAGACCCCCCGGGACTTGATCCCAACCAGGCGGTTCTCCACGATATCCACCCGGCCCACCCCGTGTTCGCCACCCAGTTCGTTGAGCTGGCTGACCAACTCAACAGGACCGCGCGCAACTCCGTTAATACGGACGGGAGTCCCGGACCTGAACTCCACCTCAACGTACTCGGGCGTATCCGGCGCATCCTCAGGTGCCACGGTAAGCTGGAACATCTCCTCCTCCGGCTCCATCCAAGGATCTTCCAGGATATGTCCCTCGTGGCTGACGTGCCAGATGTTACGATCGCGGCTGTACTTGGATTTACCGGTCTTGGTCACGGGCACCCCATGGGCCGTGGCGTACTCAAAGGCGTCCTCACGAGAGACGATGTCCCACTCGCGCCACGGCGCGATCACCTTGAGCCTCGGGTTCAGCGCCATCACGCCCAACTCAAAGCGCACCTGGTCGTTGCCCTTACCGGTCGCCCCGTGAGCGATCGCGTCCGCCCCCTCGAGCTCCGCGATCTCGACCAGGCGCTTGGCAATCAGCGGGCGGGCAAAGGACGTGCCCAGCAGGTATTGGCGCTCGTAGATCGCCCCGGCGCGCATCGTGGGAAAGACGAATTCATTGAGAAACTCCTGCCGCAGATCCTCCACGTAAGCATTGACCGCCCCACTGGTCCTCGCTTTCTCAGGCAAACCGTCGAGCTCCTCTTCCTGCCCCAAGTCGGCTGTGAAGGTCACGACCTCACATTGATAGTTTTCGATCAACCACGGGACGATACACGACGTATCTAATCCGCCGGAATAAGCCAATACTACCTTTGAAACACCATCCTTAGCCATATCATTCCTCCATCCCTTAAGTCTGAGAGACACCTTGAAAATCACGCCCCAATCTTTCCGAGAGCGGATCCTTACCCACTCAATTGAACCAGCGCGCGGGTCAATACCTTAATCGCACGTTTGTACTCATCGATCTCGATGTGCTCCTGCGGCGTATGGTCGAGGGCTGCATCGCCGGGACCGTACGCAACCATCGGACAGTTCCAGGCAGGCCCCACCGTGTTCATATCCGACGTCCCGGTCTTGAGCTTGAAACGGGGACGACCGCCCTCAGCCCGGATCGAGCGGAGCAGCGCCCGCACCGGCGCCGTGTTCTTCTCCGAGCGATACGCAGGGTCGCTTCCCAGGAAGGTCAGATCCGCACCATTACTCCAAGCCTCCATACTGGACTGCAGGGCATCGACGTTGAAATCCGGCGGTAGACGGGCGACGATATTCATCTCGACGTAGTCATAGAGCCCGTCACTGTACGTCCGCAAGTCCCGCAACGAGGGATCGAGGGTACGAAACCGTCCCGAAATCCCCTGGTTATGAGCAAAGGCATAGCGCCGGAGGTGATTCCAGAAGGTGACCGCGTACTCGGCAGGGCCGGGGGTCTCACCCGCGCTGTGCCCGCCGGGCTTCACCAGCTTATACTCCATATTGAGCATCCCCTTGTAGCCCAAGGTGATACTATTCCACGCGCTCGGTTCGCCAATGATCGCATAGTCGGGGGAGGGCATCGTCTGGGCCAGATGGTGGGCACCCCAGCCGTGGGACTCCTCCTCCACCGCACCGATCACCGTAATCTTGGCCCCGCCCAGTTGGGGGGCTGCCGCTGCCGACGCCAGGACGAAGGTCGCCAGCGGTCCTTTGGCATCCACAGCCCCTCGTCCATAGAGCTTGTCCCCCTCCCACCGCACCGGGATAAACCCAGGCACGGTGTCCATATGCCCCAGAAGCACGATCTCACGCTCGGCTTGCGGATTGCCAACCCGGCCCACCGCATTGCCGGCCTCATCGCGGTGGGCACTGAATCCCAATTTGGACATCTGCACGGTCAGGTAATCGGCAAAGATATCCTCACCACCGGAGGGGCTGGGAATCGAGAGCATCTTCTCCAGAAAGGCTACATTGTCCATATCGACTGCCCCCTCACGCAACCTCAGCTAACGAATGCACCGTCAATGAGGAGCGACCAAGATGCCGAATCGCGGCCACGCCGGCCCGAAGCGCGACCAGCGTCGTAATATACGGGATATAATGCGTTGAGGCTGCATTCCGGATCCTGTAGCCGGCAGTATAGGGGGCCTGCGACGGCAGGGGCACCCCCCGTGCCTGGGCGGTCTCCGGCACCGGGGGCTCTGCGTGAGGTTGCTCATCGTGAGAAGCAGAAGGCGTGTTAACCACCAGGCTTACCTTACCCTGTGTGATGAGGTCCACACAGTCCGGACGTCCCTCCCCGACCTTATGCACGGTCTGAACGGGGATACCCATCGCCGCCAACGTCTTCGCCGTACCGGAGGTCGCGATGAGGTCAAACCCCAGGTCATGGAGATGGGCGGCCAACACGGTACCCTCCCGCTTATCCGGGTCGGCCAAACTGACCAACACCGTCCCCTCCGTAGGCAGCGGATTGCCGGCGGCAATCTGCGCCTTGGCAAAGGCAGCCGGGAAGTTAGCGCCAAAGCTCATCACCTCCCCGGTCGACCGCATCTCCGGCCCCAACAGCACGTCGGCCCCAGGAAAGCGACTGAAAGGTAGGACCACCTCTTTGACCCACGCAAAGGCCGGCCACGGCGTCGGCGCCTGATGGGTCGCGTCCATCACGGCGTCAAAATCATCGACCGATCCGTCACTGCGCGTTGTATAAGGCCAATACGGGCGCAGCAACTCGCGAAGAGAACGACCGATAAGGATCTTCGCCGCCAGCTTCGCCACCGGGATGCCGATAGCCTTGCTGACGTACGGGACGGTCCGAGAGGCTCGAGGATTGGCCTCTAATACGTACAGATCGTGCCCCTTGATCGCCATCTGGATGTTGACCAAGCCGACAATGCCCATCGCGCGGACCAAACGGGCGACCGCCTCCTCGATATGCTTGACCATCGCGTCCGAAAGGCTGACCGGGGGAAGCACACAGGCCGAATCGCCCGAATGAACGCCCGCCTCCTCAATCTGCTCCATCAATCCGGCGATCCACACGTCCTCCCCATCCGAAAGGGTATCCACGTCCAATTCAACCGCCTCTTCAAGGAAACGGTCTATGAGGACAGGATGACCGGGTGAGACGCGGGCGGCCTCCGCGATGTAGTGGCGCAATTCATCGGGATTGTGCACAATCTCCATCGCACGCCCCCCCAGCACGTAGCTGGGCCGAATCAAGACAGGATAGCCCAACGTCTCGGCGACGGCGAGTGCCTCATCCACGGTCGCGGCCATACCATACGGCGGGCTCCTCAGTCCCACCTCCTCCAGAAGGGCCCCGAACTTCTCACGATCCTCCGCAAGCTCGATCATCTGGAAGTCTATCCCCAGCAAAGGCACGTCCTCTTTCACCAAGGCTTCGGCCAATTTCAACGGAGTTTGCCCCCCAAATCCCACCACCACCCCGATCGGTTTCTCGTTATTCAGAATATCGAGGACATCCTCGGTGGTAAGCGGCTCGAAATAGAGCCGATCGGCGGTATCGTAATCGGTGGAGACCGTCTCGGGATTGGAGTTCACCATAATGACCTCGTACCCCTCCTCCTGAAGCGCCCAGACGGCGTGCACGTTCGCGTAATCGAACTCCACCCCCTGCCCGATACGATTGGGGCCGGATCCCAGAATGACGACCTTCTCCCGGGCAGTCGGGGGCGCCTCGTTCTCCGTGCCCGCATAGGTCGAATAGAAGTACGGGGTGGCAGCCTCGAACTCCGCGGCGCAGGTGTCGACCATCTTGAAGACCGGGACGACGTCAAGGGTCTCGGCGTACGCCCGAACCTCAAACCGGGACTTGTCAAAGAGTTCGCCCAGCTCCAGATCGGAGAACCCCCAGGTCTTGGCCTGGAGCAGCGTATCCCGATCCAGCTCCTCCCACGTCATCGACCGCATATGCGCCTCGAAGCGGATAAACTGATCCATCTCATTCAGGAACCACGGATCGATGCCCGTCGCGTCGTGAATCCTCTCCACGCTGTAGTCCCGGCGCAGGGCCGCAAAGATATAAGCGAGCCGCTCCGGTGTAGGATTTGCCAGATACTGCGGGATATGCTCAAAATCGAGCTTAGGCGTCGCATCCAACTCCAGGGAACGCAGGGCTTTCCCCAGCGCCTCCTTGAACGTCCGCCCGATCGCCATCGCCTCGCCCACCGACTTCATCTGGGTATTGAGGCGGGGGTCGGCACCGGGGAACTTCTCCAGCTGGAAGCGCGGCATCTTGACCACGACGTAGTCCAAGGTCGGCTCGAACGCTGCGGTGGTGCGTTTCGTGATGTCGTTAGGCACCTCGTCGAGACGGTATCCAACCGCCAGCAGAGCCGCAACCTTGGCGATCGGATAGCCGGTGGCCTTCGACGCCAGGGCCGAGGAGCGAGAGACGCGGGGGTTCATCTCGATGACGACCATCCGCCCCGTCTCCGGGTCGACGGCGAATTGAATGTTCGATCCGCCGGTGTCGACGCCAATAGCCCGCAGCACCGCCAACGAGGCATCGCGCATCCGCTGGTATTCCCGGTCGGTCAGCGTCTGCGCCGGCGCCACCGTGATGGAGTCACCGGTATGGACGCCCATGGGATCCAGGTTCTCGATCGAGCAGACGATGATCGCGTTATCGGTGTGATCCCGCATCACCTCCATCTCGTACTCTTTCCAACCAATGATCGACTCCTCCAGAAGAACTGTGTGACTGGGGCTCTCGATCAAGCCCTTGGATACCACGTCGGTCAGTTCATCGACGTTATAAGCAATGCCCCCGCCGGTACCCCCCAGCGTAAAGCTCGGGCGCGCGATCAACGGATATCCCAGCCCCTCGGCGACGGTCAGCGCCTCGCGCAGGCTGCTGACCTGCTGGCTGCGCGGGACCTCCAGCCCGATCTCCTGCATCGTCTTCTTGAAAAGCGCACGATCCTCGGCCAGTTGGATGGCACGGAAGCGGGCGCCGATCAGCTCAACGCCGTAGCGCTCCAACGAGCCCCGCTCGGAGAGTGCGACGGCGAGATTAAGGGCCGTCTGTCCGCCCAGCGTGGGCAAGAGGGCGTCAGGCCGTTCTTTTTCAATGATCAACTCGAGGGATTCCGGGGTCAAAGGCTCAATGTAGACGGCATCGGAGAGCTCCGGATCGGTCATGATCGTCGCGGAGTTCGCATTCACAACGACCAACTCATAGCCGGCGCGCTTCAGGGCCTTCAAGGCCTGGGTGCCAGAATAGTCAAACTCCGCCGCCTGACCGATAATGATCGGGCCGGAACCGATAATCAAAAGCTTATGAATGTCGGTACGTTTAGGCACGGTTCACTCCCATCTTGGTCAAAAAGGTGTCAAAAAAGGGCTTCGCATCGTGAGGCCCTGGTGCGGCCTCCGGGTGGAATTGGACCGAAAAAGCGGGATAGTCATCGAGCCGCATCCCCTCGACGGTGCCGTCGTTCAGTGAGAGGTGGGTGACCGTGATAGCACCAAACCCTAGGGGACTCTCACCGACCAGCGGCTCGGCAGGCAGACGCTCAGCCATCGTGATATCTTTGTCGGCCAGCGCACCGGACGGTCGCTCCGGGACGTCGAGTGCCTCCAGAACTGCTGGATTCGCCGGTTCGAACGCTGCATCCAACGGGGACCAGGGGATCGCCAGACTCGTGGGATCGACCGCAAAACCATGATTTTGAGTCGTGATCACCACTTGCCCGCCGCCCAGATCCTTCACCGGATGGTTGACGCCCCGGTGTCCGAAACGCATCTTGTAGGTACTCCCCCCCACGGCAAGCCCCAGAAGTTGATGTCCCAGACAGATACCTGCTATGGGCACCCGCCGCTCAAGCAGCGCGCGGATCAGCGCGACCGCCTCGTCCAGGGGTTCGGGGTCACCGGGTCCGTTGGAGAGTAGAACGCCATCGGGATCCATCTCCAGCACCGAAGCCAACCCGACTGTATAGGGGACCGTCGTGACCCTGACACCCCGCGCGACCAGGTCGCGGATCATCCCCTGCTTTCGCCCGGTATCAATCAATACCACGTGCGCCTCAGCCTCCGGACCGCCGTAATGCTGGACTTCATCAATCGCCGCCTCTTGAGCCAAATTTCGTCCGACCATCGACGGACTCTCTTTCACCCGGGCCACGAGATGGTCGGGATCGAGATCTTCGGTCGAGATAGCCCCCCGCATGGCGCCCTGTGTGCGAAGATGTCGGGTCAGGGCCCGGGTATCCACCCCTTCGATCGCCACGGTCCTCGCCTCGTCGAGATAATCGGGAAAGGACTGAGTCGCCTGCTGATTGGAGGGCGTACGCACCGCCCGCTGCACCACGTATCCGGCAACCTGCACCCCGCTCGACTCCACGTCCTCAGGATTGATGCCATAGATCCCAATCTCAGGATACGTCATGACCACGATCTGCCCTCGGTAGGACGGATCGGTGAGCACCTCCTGGTATCCCGTCATCCCGGTGTTGAAGACCAACTCCCCAAACGTCTCGCCGGCCTCGCCAACACTCCTACCCCAGAAATATGTGCCATCCTCTAGCGCCAAAAGGGCACACTTGGACTGCGCGCTCATCATTGACACCCCTCTCCCTCACTCACATCGCACCTTACACCTGACACTATCCCCCAACCGAGAAACGCTCTCGGCTTCCTACGCCACGGAATTGAGACCTCCCCTATGCCTCCGTCAGCACCTTGGTCACTTTCTCCACCACGACGTCGACGTCCTCCTCTGAAATGACGAGAGGCGGCAGGAACCGCATCACGGTCGAGCCGGCCGGCAGCGCCAGTACCCCCTCCTGAGCCAGCGCAGCCAGATAGGACCCGGTGCGCGCCCGCAGTTCGATCCCAATCATAAGACCTATGCCCCGGATCTCGCGGATCATCCGCGCGTCGATCGCCTGGAAGCCCGCCAGCATCCGCGCTCCCAACGTCGCGGCCCGCTCGGGCAGATGATCGCCCTCCATCGTCCGGATCGTCGCCAGTGCAGCCGCACAGGCGAGCGGATTGCCGCCAAAGGTACTTCCGTGGACTTTGCCGGGGATCTCACCCACCCGCTCGCCGATCAGAGTCGCGCCCATAGGCACGCCGCCGGCGATGCTCTTCGCCAGGGTCAGCAGATCGGGTTCCAGACCGTAATGCTCGCAGGCGAACAGCTTACCGGTCCGCCCAAAACCGGTCTGCACCTCGTCAATGATGAGCATCGCGCCGCGCTCGCGGCAGAGCGCCTGCACGCCCAGGAGATACGCCTCGGAGGCGGGGTTAACGCCCCCCTCGCCCTGGACGACCTCCAGAATAACCGCCGCCGTCTCGTCATCAATAGCCTTCTCCATCCTCGGCAGGCGGTCGTAGGGTACAAAGGTGAACGACGGCATCAGCGGTTCAAACGGTTGACGGTACTGCTTCTTCCACGTCGTGGAGAGCGCGCCCATGGTCCGCCCATGGAACCCCCGCATCGTCGAAATGACCTTAGAGCGTCCGGTGCTCAAGCGCGCGAACTTCAGCGCGGCCTCAACGGACTCGGCGCCCGAATTGGAGAGAAACGCACGCTCCAACCCCGGGGGCGCGACGCGCACCAACTCCGCCAGCAGCTCCGCGCGGACGTCGTTATAGAATCCGTTGGGCGCGAGTAAGAGCCGTCCGGCCTGCTTCGTCACGGCTTCCACCACGGCGGGATGGGCGTGGCCCATATTGGCGGCGCCGTGACCGCCGATGCAATCCACATACTCGGTGCCGTCGGCGTCCCAGATGTGGGCGCCCTCCCCGCGCACCAAAACCAGCGGTTGCTTGCCGTAGACACCACTCTCGTACTGATCCTCCCACGCCATCACCTGATCTCTGCTCAGCCCCTCGTCAGCCATCCTCGTCTCCTCCCTTTTTCCGATCCTCACTCAATCACGGTACCCTGACCGGCCAACGCGTTCTGAACCGGCGTGTCCTCGCGTCCGTCAGCGATAATCACGCGCCCCACCCCGTCGGCCATCGCCTCCACCGCGCCCAGGACCTTGCGCTTCATCCTTCCCTTCGCGTACCGGTCGAGGTAGTCCTCCGCCTGGAACTGCGGGACGTGCTCAATCAGACTGGATGCATCCTCCACGTCCCGGAGCAGGCCCAGCACGTTGGTCAGGATGACCAGGGTTTCCGCATCCAGCGCGGCAGCGAGCGCGGCTGCAGCCCGGTCGCCGTCCACATTAAGCGCCTCGCTCTCGTAACTGATGGCCTGCGGTGCGATGACGGGCACGTACCCGGCATCGAGCAGCGAGGTCAACAGCGAGGCATTCACCTTCTCAATAATGCCGCTGTACTCACCGCGCAGGATCTTGCGCTTGTTCCCCTCAACGATACGGAGATGTGATTTGCGCTTTCCCTCCAGCAGGCGCCCATCAATGCCGGAGAGGCCGACCGCGTTCACGCCAAGCTGCTGCAACCGCTCGACCAGAAGCTTATTGATCTTGCCGGCGGTCACCATCACGAAAATCTCCAACGTCTCCCGATCCGTATAGCGGCTGCTGTGGCCCGAGACCGAGGTGACAAATCGCGGTGGGTGCCCCAGCTTCTCGGAGATCACGTTGGTCGCGTGCGACCCGCCATGGACCAGTAAAACCTGCTCCCCCTGTTTCACGAGCGCTGCTACATCCTGACAGACCGGCTCGGTGTTGACGCCCTCACCGCCCCCCACTTTGATCACGATCATGCTTAACCTTTCCTTTCCTTAACTTGCTGCTGTAAGAGCCCAAAGGTCTCTGTTCGTAAGCACACCTTACTCAATTATTCAACCAAGATCTTTGGGCTCTGGAGCCTAGATGGGATGCAGACCCGGGAAGGACAACCCCAACGTCTCATCCCAGCCCGCCATCACGTTCAACGCCTGAACCGCCGTGCCCGCCGCCCCCTTCATCAAGTTGTCAATCGCGGCGATGACCACCAACCGTTGGCCCGCCTCATCGGAGACAAAGCCGACATCGCAGAGGTTCGATCCCGAAAGCAGCTTCGGCTCCGGGTAGCGGTGGATGCCGCGCCGCGAGCGGACCAACCGCACGAAGGGCTCGTCCCGGTACGTCTGCCGGTAGAGCCGCCAGGCGTCCCGCTCCTCCATCGGCTCCTTGAGCAGACAGTGGCAAGTCGCCAGCGCGCCCCGCACGAGCCCGACCGAGGTCACGGTGAAATGAAAGTTAGGCTGATCCCGGTCGAGCCCCAGCTCCTGGATCATCTCCGCGGTATGGCGGTGCCCGTACGGTGAGTAGGTGCGCACCACGTTGGCCCGCTCCGGATGGTGCGAGCCGGGATTCTCGTGATGTCCACCCTCGGACGACCCCACCTTGACCTCAACGATCGTCTCCCGGACCAGATCCTGCTGGTAGAGCGGCCACAGCGCAAGGTTGGTCACGGTGGCATTACACCCCACGCCGCTCACATAATTCGCCTGCGCGATCTCGTCACGGTGCAGCTCCGGCAAACCGTAGACGAATTGATCCAGCCACGCCGGGTTCGGATGCGGATGCCCGTACCAGCGGTCGTAGTCCTCGGCGTTTCGCAGACGGAAGTCCCCGGAGAGATCCACGATCCGCTCCGCCATCGCGGCGAATTCATCGATGCGCGCCCAGGCGGTGCTGTGCGGCAACGCGAGAAAGAGCACGTCACACGGCTCCAATCCGGCCAACCGGCGGAACTTGAGCCGGGTATATCCCCGCAGATTGGGATGTACGAAATACGCATACTGCCCTGCATACGTCTCCGACGTGATCTGCGCTACCTCCACCTCCGGGTGGAATAACAACAGGCGCAGCAGTTCGCCGCCGGCATATCCTGACGCTCCAACAATCGCTGCTTTGACCATCTTATGCCCTTCTCCCCTCATCCCTTGAATTCAACGTTCCCGTTTGCTCACATCAGGCTTGACGGCGCGTCAAGCCTGATGCGCCTCCGCGATCTTCACCAAATACGCGACGATCCGATCGGCGATGTCCACCTCGGTGGCGTGACGCGCGCCGTGAAACTCCGGCGTGTGATTAACCTCGTTGACGAGCATCTCGCCGTCGGAGGTCTCAAGGAGATCGACCGCCACGATCCCACCGCCCACCGCCTGCGCCGCCCCCACCGAAAGCGAAACCACCTCGTCGGTCAGGGGGCACGGCTCCGGGTCGCCGCCCAGGGCCGTGTTGGTGATCCAATGCTCCGATTTCCGGTAGATCGCATAGACCACCTCGTCACCAGCGACCATCACCCGGATATCGCGGCCCGGCTTATCGACGTACTCCTGCGCGTAGACGATCCGATGCTGAAGGCCGCCGAGCGTGCTCTTGTGCTCCAGCAGGGCCTCCGCCGCGTCCCGGTCGTTCACCCGGGCCAACAACCGTCCCCACGATCCCACGAGGGGTTTGAGCACCACCGGATACCCTAACGCCTCGATCACCTCGACCCCACCCTCCGCCGTGAACGCGGCGGCGGTGCGCGGAGTGGGCAATCCGGCCTCCTGAAGGGCAAAGCTGGTCAGCAGCTTGTCGCCACAGACCGCGACGGTCTGGTGCGGGCTGACCGTGGGAATGCCCTGCGCTTCCAGGTACCGGGTCAGGTAAAAGGCATTGGTACCACTCAAACAGCGGATCAACACCGCATCAAACGGTGGCGGCGCCGTCTTCCCCGGCTCGAAGGTGACCTTCCGGGGGTCGATACGTCCGTATTCGATCCCGCGCGCCTCGAGGGCGGCGGTGATCATCTTTTCCTCAACGCGTTTCCGCGAATATGCAATTCCGATCTTCATAGGCTCTCCCCGTCCGTGGTCGCCGGCGGGCACCCCTACTCGCCCCAGTCTTCCTCGACCTCGGGCGCCATAATCAGCTCGACGGGATCGAGGCTCAGCACCTCAAGCTCCACCCCACAGTCGGGGCACACGACAATCTCGCTCTCCTCCACGTTCGCATCCAGGTCCAACTCGGCCACACACTCAGGGCAAAACACCGTCTCCATCGTTGATCTCCTTATCTATGACTCTGCAAATACGCTTACAACCACTCCTACAGACATTTCCAAAAGCATTCCTACAAACATCCCTACAAACATCCACAGCGGCACGAAAAAAGCCAGCCCCCGCTGCTGGGGCTGGCTTGTCTCTCGCCGTGTATGGTCTCAGGTTGCTACCAACGCGCAACAATACCGACCCAGCAGGGCTGGTTCAGGTTTCGTCGCACTCGTCGCTTCAGCACACTCTCGTTGGTCAGCACTATCCTGATCTCCTTGATTGAGCACCATCATAACATACCGCAAAGGATTGTCAAACCGCATTACCCGCGCTTTTGATCCTCGCGCCAGTGGCAATGCTTGTACTTCTTGCCGCTGCCACACCAACAGGGATCATTGCGTCCAGGGCGATTCTGGCGCCTGGGGGGCTTGTCCCCATGGGCTTGGATTTGAGGAAGCGGCAGGTCAGAGGGACGCATAGGGCGTTTCACCGGCATCTCATCGACATCCGGCACCAACCTATGGCAGAACGCTTCAGGTGATTCCCGACATCCTGCGTCAAAATCCAGCGCCATAGCGGCCTTAAGATCGACCACAACCTCAGGGTCAAGCTCCGATTCACGATTCTGCGCCTCTACGTCGGGGATATCCCCGAGCAAACCCTGGATTTGCGATCGAAGTCTCTCGGGGTCGCCGGTCGCATCGATAAGTTCCAACCCGCGCATTGCAGCGATCCTTGCCAGTGTCGGCAACCCACAGTGGTTGAGCACGAAAGTCATCCCGTTGTAAATCCAGATGTCGTCGGGATCATTGCGGAGCAGGGTCGTCAACATCTTGAGTCCTTGATCCATCTCCCCCTCCCACAAATAAGCCTCAGCTATGTCGCGGAGGAAGCCATGAACGTTATCCCCTTCATTGAAACGCAGATTATGCTTGAGCCCCCGCTTATACCACTGGATCGATTCTTGGAGAGCATCCGGGTCATCACCTCCGTACCGCACACCCTGCGCAACCCGGAAGAAGATATCCTCATACCATAAAAGAGGGCTTGCCAACGGCGACTGCAAAATTTCCTCTAGTTCGGCCATCGCAAAGGCCCAGCAGCGCTTTTCGTCCTCGGATCTCCCCTCTTGCTTCCGGGAGGGCTCGGCGACAGAAAAAAAGATCTCCGCGGTAACGGCGCGTTTGTAATCGCTCATGCGTCCTTCATTATAGGAACTCAAAAGCCGATCAGGCGACAAGTTCCAAATTCGGTCGGCCTCCAATGTCTCGGCCACGATCACGGCTGCCATATCCCCATCGATGTGATCGAAGACCTGACCAAGATCCCGTCCTTGAGCATATGCACGTTGCAGTGCCGAAATCACGCCCGTCGTCACACACTGATAGCGAGAATGGGCATGTTCCTCACGATCAAA
>DAOTTS010000045.1:0-75763 GCA_034437735.1 Anaerolineae bacterium | reverse complement strand
CGCCGGGCTGGGGGGCGCGCCCGTCCATGACGCATAGCGATGGGTGAGCAGCGACGCGGCCCCGGCGACCGCCGGCGCGGCGTGGCTGGTTCCCGAGGACGCGGCGTACAGTGTCTGCTCCAGGGGATAGTACGGATCGCAGACGTTATGACCGGTGTAATCCGAGGTCTGAGAGGCTGCTGCGATGATATGGGTTCCGGGCGCGACCAGGTCCGGCTTGACGCGTCCGTCGGCGGTCGGCCCCCGCCCGGAGAAGGGGGCGATGTCGTTGGCGTTATCCGCGCTCGTGGGGCCGTATCCACAGCCGTCAAGCCAGGTCGGACGGGTACCCTCGGCGGCCCCCACGGTGATCACGTTCTTGGCATTGGCCGGCGATCCGACCGTTTGGTCGTCCGGCCCGCTGTTGCCGGCCGAAAAGATGACAACCATCGCCTGGTTCCCCGGCGCGTCCGGGTCCGCGTCCCGGACGCGTGCGTCGTAGATTTGGTCGTAGACCCGGTATCGCCCCTGCCCGGCTGATGCTCCCCACGAGTTCGAGCTGATACGCGCGCCGCGTTGATAAGCGTCCGCGATCAGTTCGGTGTAGTCAGGACTAGTCCAATTCGCGTTGTTGTCGAAGACCTTGGAGCCGGCGACCCGTCCAAAGGGATTGATCCCCAGCCCGTAGTTGTAGCCCGCTGTATCCTCGTAGGCTATGCCGGTGCGATCGTTGTAGCCTGCGACAATGGCGGCGTTGAGCGTGCCGTGACCGCCCTTGCCGTCGGCGAGAAGGTCCCCGGTCCAATTCGCGTTATAGACGAGGCGATCCTCGTTGCGCAGATCGCCAAAGGCGTAGAAGTCGGGATGCGAGGGGGCCGCATCTCCATCGTCGATGCCGTCGTCGGTGACGTCCACGATGGGATAAGCGGTAGGCGTGGTCGTCATTCCCACGGTGGCCGTCAGCCAGTGCAGGTAGCCCGGCCCGGTCGGCGCGATGCCGTCCGGGTCGAGGCGCCCCATCATAATCACGGCCTGGCGTTCATCGTGCAGACGCGGAACCAGTGCCGGCTCCACGTTGACCACCCCGGGCAGGGCGGCGATCTCCTGCACGGCATCCGTGGTTGTGCGGATCCGCCAGGTTTGGGTACCGGGGATGGCGGATAGGGGAGCGTCCCGCTCGTACCCTTTCGCTTTCAGGGTCGATCGTGCGGTTGGGTGATCGACGACCTGGACGACCACGGTGAGCGGCTGAGTCCCTGCTAACGTACCGCGCAGGGTGGGGTGAAGGGCATACTCGGGCGCATAGGGCGCCCACCACCGGACCGGTGCC
The DNA here is from genome assembly GCA_034437735.1 of Anaerolineae bacterium. Lineage (GTDB taxonomy): Bacteria > Chloroflexota > Anaerolineae > B4-G1 > SLSP01 > PWVB01. Next base: position 74,454 of record DAOTTS010000045.1, on the reverse strand, counting down.
TGCTTGCGCAGAGCCGAGACCGCGTTCGCCTTCCCCCACACCAGATACGTGAAATCCGGAATGTAGGAGATCACCGACAGCTCCGCGCGTACCATCGCATCGTACCACGCATCCTGAATGGGACCGGGGAACTGGACCAACCAGAGGCGGACCCCGTCCTCCGTCGCAGCGCTCGGCGGGGTCGAACGCGTCAGGGTCTGGGCATCCAGCACGAGATCGCGCAAATATATCCGGGCGGGGGGCGGAGCGGTCGGACCTGCCATCCCCGTGAGTGGGTGCGTTTGATGGGGACGGGGCGGGGATGTTGTATTTTCCCACATTCCTAAGGCCAGGCCGCCAAGGAGTATCGCGCCGACAACGCACATCCACCGGATGATCCGCAAGCGGGATTTGCGCGATATCATACTTATGAGCGCATCTGGCCAATTGTCAAACATCCCACTCCTAACCTCGGCGCCTTGAGAAGCGGAGTCTGCCGGTCACACTGAAGGTCAAACCGGCGGGCCGTCGGTCAATCCTGAACGAGAGGTAGGGTAAATTGGAACGTGGATCCTACCCCCTGCTCACTTTCAAACGTGATGTCGCCCTCCTGAAGCGCTAACAGTTGTTTGCAGAGATGAAGGGACAGCCCATTGCCGGGCGTCTGACGGGTCTGCTCGTCGGAGGCCCGGAAGAAGCGCTCGAAGATGCGATCCTGTTCGTCCTCCGGGATGCCGATGCCGTCGTCCCGGACCTCCACCCGGAGGCGGTCGTCCTCGCTGTCGGCCCCGACCGTTACCTGGATCGTGCCTCCCTCCGGCGTATACGTCAGCGCGTTATGCACCAGCTTGCCGAGGATCTGGATCAGGCGCTCGCGGTCGCAGCGTACGGCGGGAACATCCTCGGGCATCGTGACGTGCAGCGTCTGGGATTTCTGCTCGGCTTGATCGCGAAAATCTTTCAAGGCCTCCTCAACCACCGGTGCGGCCTCGACAGGTTCGAAGGTCAGTTTGAGCCGTTCGCCCTCGATCTTGTTGATGTCTGACAGGTCGGCTAACATCCCGGACATGCGCTCGGCGTTCGAACGAATCGTCTGCAGGAAGTTCTCCTGGGCGTCGGTGACCGGGCCCATAATCCCCTTGAGCAGGAGATCCGTATACCCCTTGATCGACGTCAAGGGTGTTCTCAACTCGTGGGTGACCAGGGAGACGAACGCCTGCCGCGCGTCGCGTTCGTCCTCTGCCTCTTGCGCGGCGGCCTCGTACCGGGCTCGTACCGCTTCTAGTTCTTGTTCCAATGCCTCGATCCGTGCGTTATCGTTGTTCATCGTCAATGACCTTCTCTATCTGGCTACGTAAACGACCAACCAGTTGCTCTCCTCTAGAAGAGCGAGAACAGACCGGAAACCAATCCGAAAAGCGCCGCCCCCAGTCCGATACCGGCGAGCGTTTGAAGCGGCGTGTGACGGCGGAGCTTGACACGCGACCACGCGATCACCGGCACAGTCAGGAAAACCGGGAGCACGCGCATTCCAAATGCCCAAACCACGAAGAGTGAGATGCCCGTCGCTGACGTGCTGTGGACGCTGATTTTCCACCGCAGGGTGATCAGATAGATGGCGAGCCACTGCACAACCGCGAGGCTGACCATAAAGCGCACGGCCTCGTGGGCACCCCCGACCGTCATCGCGATCCACGAGATGGCAGAGCCGAGGGCTGTGGCGAAGAGGGAGCCCTGTCGCTGTTCGCGCAGATGAATGTCCATATCGGTCACGTTCCCAAGCCGCACCTGCACGATCAGAAACAGCAGCGGGATCAGGACGGCCAACAGCAGGTAGAGGCCCGCCCAAAGCCACGTCCGGCGCGCACCGAGTGCCAGCGTGACCGCAGCCATCGCACAAAGCGCCATTATCGGTGGGCTGCCCAACAGCGAGATTACGAAGGCCAGGTATTCACCCGGCGTCTCCGGCTCGGGCACCACATCACTTAACGCACCCTCCAAAGGAGCGTCTTTGGTCTTCATTTTTCCCCCCTGCCTTGCTTACTAATAGTATACCACGCCGTGGAGCGTTGTAACGCAGGATCGGAGAGGTCCGTATCTCTGCCTCAGGATACTCGACTTTTTGAGGCTTATTTCTGAATCCATCGTCGATTCAGATTGACTTACCCCCTGAATATGCTAGAATCCTCTTTAGAAACGTAAGGATACCGCAGGCAGCAGTTCCCCTAGCTTGACCGTTAGACCACTGTGACTTGCTAAGAGCCGACCGCAGACCGTGCTGGGGTACGTCCGTGCCATCCATGTACCGGGCGCATCCTCGAACGGAGCTGGTGGTTGAGTCTCGGCTACGAGCCAGCGTCCCAACGGCGAGGGAGCACGTGGGCCTGCGATCGATTTTCACTATTTAACGACAGTAAGGATATTGCGAAGGTTATGGCACAGAATTTACGAATCACCTCCCTCGGCGGCCTGAGGGGCATTGGCAAAAACATGACGGTGTATGAGTACGGCCGCAATTTGATCGTTGTTGACTGTGGCGTGATGTTTCCGGCCAACGATATGTACGGCATCGATTGGGTACTGCCGGATTTTGATTACGTCCTTGAGCACCAGGATAGGCTGCGGGGGATTATTCTCACGCACGGCCATATGGACCACATCGGGGCGCTGCCCTACCTGCTGCGACAGATCGACGGGGTGCCTATCTACGGCACACCCTTGACGCTAGGATTGGTCAAGCGACAGTTGGAGGAGAAGAACCTGCTGCAAAAAGCAGACCTCCACACGCTGCCGGTAGACGGAGCCCAGCATCTTGGGCCCTTCCGCGTGAGCACGTTCTCCGTCGCCCACTCCATTCCGGACGCTGTTGGGTTCGTGATTGAGAGCCCGGTGGGGAAAGTTGTCCATACCGGGGACTACAAACTGGATGAGACGCCGGCCGGCGGCCGCACGACCGATCTGGCAACCCTGCGCGAACTGACGAAGGACGGCGTGCTGGCGATGTTAGGCGACAGCACGAACGCGGATCAGCCGGGGCGCACGGAGACCGAGCGGGTGGTTGGTGAAACCCTGGATCGGCTCTTTGCCGAGTCAAAGGATAGGCGCATCATCATCGCGACGTTCTCCTCGCTCCTGGCCCGGCTTCAGGAGATCATCAACCTGGCCCAAAAGCACGGACGCAAGGTCGCGCTCACCGGACGCAGCATTATCGAGAACGTCGAACTGGCCCGGGATCTGGGCTATCTCGACGTGCCCAAGCATCTGCTCGTGGAGCCCGGCGACCACGTCCGTCCGGAAAATGTGGTTGTGTTGGCGACCGGCTCGCAGGGCGAGCCGCGTTCGGCCCTCACCCGCATGGCAGATGGAAGCCACCGGCAGATCAAGATCAATGCGCGGGATACGATCATCATCTCCGGCGGTACGATCCCCGGCAATGAGGAGGACGTCGGCCGGATGCTCAACAAGCTCTATGAGCGGGGCGCGCACGTCGTCTACGGACCGATGGCCACGGTGCACGTCTCGGGCCACGGGAACCGGGGGGATATGCGGGCGATGCTGGAGGCGGTCAATCCCCGTTTTGTGATCCCCGTTCACGGCGAGCCCCGGCACCTTTACCAGCACGCGCAGTTAGCTCGGGAGGCGGGCGCGCCCTCGAATCACATCTTCGTGCTCAAAGAGGGGATGCCCTGGGTCAGCGACGGTCAGAAGGCCTGGACCGAGCGTGGCCTTGACCTGGATGACGTCTGGGTCGACGGACGCCTGATCGGTGAGATCGGCGAGTTGGTCCTGCGGGACCGCCGCCGGCTCTCGCAAGAGGGCTTTATCGTGGCGCTTATTCCGGTCAACGACAGGAAACAGTTGGTCGGTGAGCCTCAGATTGTAAGCCGAGGCTTTGTCCATCTCGATGAAGCGGGCGATCTCCTGGACGCCGGACGCAAAGAGATCAAGCGTCAGGTTCAGAAGGGGAACCGTAACCTGCGCCGCGCTTTGGAGAACTTTTTCTTCCATCGAACGCGGTCGCGACCGGTTGTGCTCCCCCAGTTCATTCAGGTCTGAAGACAGGAGAAGACAGGATTACGCGACACGATTCTTGCCTTAACAACACAGGCGAAAGCACGGCCCCGGATGTGAGTCCGGGGCCGTTACGATTTCCTCTCAACCGGTCCTTGCCAAATTTGTAAGATGTCATTACACTCATACCCACTTCAGACGTTAAGATAGGATATGGACCCGCATTCATAGTTATCGGGATCCTATGATGCGAGCCAACGGTTGCGTATCCGATCATAGTTCGCGTATCATTCGCCGTACTCAAAGGAGAGAATCGATGAATAAGGAAGAGAAGAAGGTCATGAGGGTGCTCGAGCTGCCGCCGACGCGAGGCAATCCGAGGAACAGCGAAGGGGATTTCATCAAGCTCAAAAATGGCAATCTGCTCTTTGTCTACACGCACTTTACCGGGGGGATGGGCGATCACACCGAAGCGCACCTCGCCGGTCGAACTTCCGACGATAAGGGCGCGGCGTGGAGTTTCACGGATAGGACGATCCTGCCCAACGAGGGCGATCTCAACATTATGTCGGTCTCACTCACCCGCCTTGAGGATGGCGCCATCGGGATGCTCTATCTGCGCAAGCAGTCGATGTCCGACTGCCGCCCCTACCTGCGCACCAGCGCCGACGAGGGGAAGACGTGGAGCGAGCCGGTCGAGATCATACCCGATGAGGATGCCGGGTATTACATCGCCAATAACAGCCGGATGATCACGTTGAGCACCGGGCGCCTCCTGGTGCCGCTCTCGCTGCATACGGGGGCCGATCACCCGGTCTTCACCAAGTACGGACAGGCGATCTGCTACTACTCCGACGATCAGGGCGCGCACTGGTCGCATAGCAAGCCCTTGCTCACCGAAAGCCCCGAATCGGAGGCCCGGGTGATCATCCAGGAGCCCGGCGTCGTCGAGTTGAAGGACGGACGGCTGATGATGTACTGCCGGACCGATGCCGGCAGCCAGTACGTGGCCTACTCTGGCAATCAGGGGGAGAGCTGGTCGCCGCTGCGGCCCTCGAATATCATCTCGCCCCGCTCCTCCGCGTCCATCGCCCGCATTCCCAGCACCGGCGATCTGTTGCTGGTTTGGAACAACCACGCGGACATCGCTCCCGAGTTGGCAGGGAAGCGCACCCCCCTCAATACGGCCATCTCCCAGGATGAGGGGGAGACCTGGACGCACGTCCGCACGCTGGAGGAGAACCCCCACGGATGGTATTGCTATACGGCAATCACCTTTGTCGACGAACACGTTCTCCTGGCCTACTCCGCAGGGGATCGTCGTGAGGGCAACGGCCTGTCGACGCTTCAGATCACACGGCTGGCCGTCGACTGGCTCTACGGGTAGACGTCGACTCAGACTTCTACGGCGCCACCGGGATCGGAGAACGAAGGGCCTCAGTGGAAACATCCTGACCAATAACGCGCCGAGGATCGATCCTCGGCGCGTCGTCATTGCGTGCGATCGCAGTTGGGACTATTCGGGCATCGCGGAGCGGTAGGCCTCAATGATAGTGTCGAACTTCTGATTCCACGACGCGTCCACCACCTGCCGGGTGGGATCGGCGTCGAACCAGTCGACGATCTCCTGCGCACCCTCCACAAAGGGAGTCTCCGCGACGAAATCGGGCACCAGCCGCTTGATCTTCGTATTGTCAAAGACGACGCTGTACGTCTTGTCGCCGAGAAGCCCGGCGCCCCAGTCCTTGTCGAAGGCATTGATAAACGCCGAGGGCACGTGAACCCTCTCTACCTCGTCGACGCCCGCCGCTTTGGCCACGATCTTGAAGATCTGATTCCACGTCAACACTTCGTCGGACGTGATGTGGTACGCCTCGCCCAGCGCGCGGTCGTTCCCCAGCACGCCGAGGAAGCCCTTGGCGAAGTCTCGGTGGTGGGTCATTACCCACAGCGAGGTTCCATCCCCGTGCACGACGACGGGAAGACCTTTGCGCATCCGGTCCACCACCGTGTACCGGCCCTTGAAGGGCAGCAGCGTGCGGTCGTAGGTATGCGAGGGACGGACCACGGTCGTGGGGAACCCCTCCTCCCGGTACGCGCGCATCAGACGCCGCTCGCACGCAGCCTTGTTCCGCGAATAGGCCCAGAAGGGGTTGTGTAAGGGGGTAGATTCGGTGATCGGCAGGCTGCGCACCGGTTTGTGATAGGCCGAGGCCGAGCTGATGAAGACGTATTGGTCGGTCCGACCCCGGAAATAGTTGAGATCCGCTTCGACGTGCGCCGGCGTGTAGGCGACCCAATCGACTACGACGTCAAAGGTCATACCGCCCAGCGCCTTCTCGACCGAGGCGGGATCCCGAATGTCGCCGACCCGCACGTTCGCGCCCTCGGGCACCGGTCGCTTCGTCGTCTCGCCACGGTTCAGCAGCGTGAGATCGATCCCTCGCTCGACGGCCAATGCCGAACACGCCGAGCTGATAATGCCTGTTCCGCCAATAAAGAGTACCTTCACGTGATAACCTCCTTGGGTATGCACACTTTGTTCGTTGTTATGGATGATGGTACTTGGTGCACAGGAAGAATCAAGCCCTCGGACTTCCTGTCGTTCGGAAGGGATATGCTATCCCGGCTTGTATGCTGAAGTCCGTGGATCGCAGATCCACTGGGAGCATGAGTTAAGTATTGCTCGGAGGGGATGTACGTTTGGGACATATGGCACCTAGGCGTTGCTGGAGCTGGATATATGCGCTGGCTGCCGGGAGTGCGTGTCGTCAGCCAACACTTTAGGATGATGTTCTTTCACAATGTCGAGATAGGCATCCACCAGCCGCCGGCTGGTATCAAGTATACTTGCAATCTCATCTGGAGAAAAGTCCCGCTTCACCAGCTTCAAGACGTTCTGGTACATTTGCACATAACGCTCTACCGAGCGCAAGCTGTGCACAGGCGATAACCGCTTGGCGATCTCCGGCTCTAGATACCCAGCCTCGAAGAGCCGGATCACCGCTACCTTGTGGCTGAGGGTCGGGCCGATATCGTGCACGACACCGCGACTGGGAAGCAACCGGTCCTCTTCCTCCTGGATCTGGGCGATGTCACTGCCCACCACAGTTTCGCTGGTGAGGGTGAGGACGCTCAGGTCGGTTTGGGCCAGCACTCCTCCCTGTTCGTAGGCTTGATCCAGGAGCCGGGCGTGACGTTGGCGCCGGATGGCGGGATACGTCTCGCTATCCGCGAGCGCGGCCAAGTCTTCATCGGCGATCAGGGTGAGGACCACGGGAACTTGGGGCGTATCCTGCATCGGCGTGCGGGCGTGTTTGGATCCGTCATGGGGCACCGCCATCCAGAGGACCTGGCCGGGTTGCAGCCGCGCAGCAGGGGCGGTGAAGGTATCCATGATCTCCAGGATGCGGGCGATCATGAGATCCGCAACGGCGGTCTTGTTATCGTAGCCAAACTCGGTCATGAAGAGTTGGCGTAGGACGTTGGTCAGCGTCTTGTCCTGCAACGGTGAGAAGCTCCGTTCGCGGTGAGTTCGTCTGTGGCTCATTGCGCGCCCCCTTTTTGGCCCCGCTCAGACGAATCTGGGAGGCCTGCTGGCGCTGCGGGGACGTCCGCCGCGGTGGGGAGGATGGTCCGTTTGAGACGCTGCAAGGTGTCGGCGTGCTCGGGCACGTTGAGTTCGGCGTACAGCGCGCGGTATTGGGCAATCAAGTTCATCGAGATCCCGATCACAGTCTCCATCTGGGCGGGGGTCAGTCCCCGGTCTTCGAGGATCATGACCAACGCGAAGTGATGCAGGTACCGAGCCATACTCTGGACCCCGTGATCGCCCAACTCCCGCGAGATGCGGGAGAAACTCAGATCCCGGACGTATTTCCGGACAATCGGGATCTTGTGGGACACCCCGCGTCCCATATCCTGCACCTCGCCGCGAGAGGGCAGCGCCTCGCCCTGCTGCCGATAGTCGGCAAAGATGCGTTTCACAGTCCGGGTGCTGATACCCAGGATGGCGGCGACGTCCTCCTGGCTCAGGGCGCCGCCTTGCATGGATGCTTCATAGACGACCCGTTTGGTGCGCAGCCGCCGTACTGCCCCGGGCCCTTGCGCGTGCCAGACGGGGATGTCGTTATCGTCTAACACTGTCAGGGAGACAGTGACTTTTTCACAGTCCGCCAACGGCTTGCCAGGGGGTTCGTCAATCGCGATCGCTTGATAGGTGATCTGACCGGGCTGACGCGCCAGGCCGGTCTGTTCGTCTACCCACTGCTGGACGCGGTGCGCCAGCGCTTGGGCTTCGATCGGGGATAAATCATAGTCATGATGCAATTCTACTTGCATCGCTTGGAGCGTGGTCTTAGTTTGCAGTCGATCGATAATCTGGTCGTTCATAGCTGTCCCTCCGGATCTATAGTCGCCAGTCCAGCTGACTATACCATCTGAGGGGCCATCTGTCACAATGTGCCATCCCCGGCTTGTGCACTGGAGTCCGTGGATCGCAGGTCTACCGGGAGCATGGGTTAGGTATTGCTTGTGCGTCAGAGAGCCCTGCTTACGTCACCGCATCGAGGTGATCGTAGACGGGCACTAGGGCCTCGTAGCTCTCGCGGAAGACCGGGTAAAGATCTTTGTAGACGCGCCCGGCGTCGGGATGGGGCTCGATCACCTCCGCGACCGGGTTCATCGCCAGGGCCATCTGGAAATCCGGGTAGAGCCCCACGGCCACGCCGCCCGCCAGCGCTGCGCCCATCGACGTCGCCTCCCCGAGGATCGCGAGCCGCTGCACGGGGACGCCGTAGAGATCGGCCATAATCTGATTCCAGAAGCGCCCCCGCGCGCCCCCACCGATCACCCGCATCGCTTGGATCTCCGCTCCCTGGGCGCGAAAGGCGTCCAGGATGATACGCAGGTTCATCGTCACGCCCTCCAACACCGCGCGAACCATATCCGCCCGGGTGTGCCGGATCGTCAACCCGACGAAAGCCCCTCGGGCCTTCGGATTCCAGTGGGGACTCCGCTCGCCCATCAGGTAGGGGAGGTAGAGCAGGCCGTTGGCGCCCGGCGGTGAGTCCTCCGCCTTCAGGTCCATCAACGCATACGGACTGATGTCCAGGTGCATTGCAGACTGGGTTTCAGAGGGGCAGAGTTGGTCGCGCGCCCACTGATACGAAGCGCCGGCCGCCTGCATCGTGCCGGTCGGCATGAATGTATCTGGCACCAGATGCGCGAAGGTAAACGTCCGGAACTCAGGGTCCCAGATCGGCTCGCGCGTCGCTAGGGCGATCCAGGACGACGAGCCCACGTAGTTGTAGGCGGTGCCTTCGGCCACCACGCCGGCGCCGGCCGCCGCGCAGGCCCCATCGCCCCCACCGATCACGACCGGAGTCCCGGCGGGCACGCCGACCTCATCCGCCGCGGCCCCGGTGACCTGACCGACAATCGAATGGCTGGGATGAATCTCCGGCAGTCGCCTGGGATCCAGGTCTGCCGCTTCCAGGATCCGGTCGGACCACGCGCCCGTCTGCAGATCGTAGAGGTTCATCCCTGAGGCGTCCGACGGATCGGTGACAAAGGCCCCTGTCATCCGGGCGACCATCGCGTCCTTGGCGTGGACGAACTTGTAGGTCGCGTCGTAGACGTCGGGATGGTGCTCGCGGAGCCAGAGAATCTTGGACAGGGAATAGGAGGTGCTCAACCGGTGACCTGTGATCCGATAGACCTCCTCGAACGGCACGGCCTCCTCGATCCTTGCCGCTTCATCCGTCGCCCGCTGGTCTGCCCAGATGATCGCGCGGCGCAGCGGCTGCGCCTGCTGATTTAGCGGGACGCACCCCATCATCTGCCCGCTGAAGGTCACACACGCGATCTCGTCCCCCGGCACCCCGGCCTCTTCCATAAGCCGGTGGGTGGAGCCGCAGACCGCTTCCCACCAATCCTCGGGATCCTGCTCCGCCCATCGCTTGTGGGCGTATTCGGTGGGATAACCGTGAAACGCACTTGCCGCCAACTGCCCCTCCGCGTCGTAGAGCGTGGCCTTGTTGCCGGTTGTGCCCAGGTCGTGCGCCAGAACGTAGTGTCCCATGCTTCACCTCACCTGTGATTGTTAGAGAGAGAAACTGACTTACAATAGAGAACGTATGAGCGAGACCTATCCTATCCGTCCTGTGACTCTGATCGATGTCCGTTGACCCGCACGCTGGTCACCCGACACTCCGCCAGAAGCCCTGGCTCGTGCGTGCCTGGATGCCGCTGCTGGCATGTATCGCGCGCTGCCACCGAATCCGCGTCGAGGGTACCGATCGCCTTCCCCGCGAGGGCCCGGCCCTCCTGCTGGTGAAGCACCGCGCCACCCGGGATACCCTCCTGCTCGCCTGGTTGCTCCACCGCCACACGGGGCGAACCGCGAATTACGTGATGAAACAAGGGGCTGCCGGTCTCCCACCCCGTCTGATGAAAGCCTTCGGCGGGGTCCCCGTGATCCGCGCCAAGGACGTCCTCCGCCAGCGGAGCCGGGCGGCACGCGAGGCCCTCCTCGCACGGGCCCAGGCCCGGGAACGCGAGGTGCGCGCGTATCTCGCCTGGCTGTACGCGCAGGACGAGCTTGTCGTCGTCTATCCTGAGGGGATGTTCTATCCCCATCGCCTGGGCCCCTTGGACGGCGGTGCCGTCCGCCAGCTCTTTTCGCTTGAGGCCACGTCACCACTGACGGTGCCCATTATTCCCATCGGCACCGTTTATGCGCATCCTAACCGCCTCTGCTCTCAGGCCACCTTCCGCGTCGGTTCCCTCCAACACGCTCGTGACTATCCATCCTCGAGCGCGATGATGGCCGCGCTCCGGGCCCAATTAGCCGCCCTGAGCGGGCTCACCGGAGCTCCCACTGCGTCATCTGCAACATAAGCCCGTTCTGTGCGTATAAAGAGTGTGGATATTCAAAACGCAAGCTCGACATCATCGACAGATTATGGGAGAGAAGACGTGGGAACGCTAGGACTCACCCCAACACAGGCCGACCTCTTGTTCGCGCCCCTCGACGCCGATCTCCATATGGATCGCATCGGCGGTGGGAATGAGACTGACGTCTACTGCACCGACGATCGAAGGTACGTCGTCAAGGTCAAAAGTGAGAGCGCGTATGCCGGCTTTCAGACCATCGACCGGGCACTGGAACAAGCGAAAACGCTCAACCGGACGGCCCAGGCCTTCGCCGAGGCACTGGGACCTGAACATACCATTCCGAATTACTACTACGTCGCCCGCAGCAACGACGGAAAGGTCAAGACCGTCGCCGTCCAACTGTACGTCACGTGCTCGCGTCCCCTAGCGGCGGTCGATTACGGCGCATTGAGCCCCGAAGCGCGACGTGAAATCGCGGGTCAGTTGCGCCGTCTCATCCGGCGCGCGCGCTCCCACCTGAATCGAACCGGGCGGATGCCGGACCTCTATGGGCGACGGAGCCGCAGCCGGGCCGAGCGACAGCGGCTCAATACCCCCCTGAGGTTTCCGTGGCGCGTCTACAGCTTTCTCATCAAGCGCACGCTGCTGCGTTCTCAGAACCTGCTGCTCACCGATCCTCCGGAACGCCGCATCGTCCTGGTCGACTACGATCCGGTCCAGCACAGCCGGCTCTACCGATTCGTCTACTACAACGTGCGGCGCCTGCTCTTCCTGCGCGACTACGCCCTGATCTACCTGATGGAGAAGACCGGGCACGCATTCCCGGCCCGCTGAACTTATGATTTCAGTTTGAGCTTGAGCGCCCAGTCCTCTTCCGAGGGTAAGGGGGGAAGCGCAATCTCATACCACGCATCTGCCTCCAACTCCCCGGCCTCGATCCAAGTTCCCGTCCGGGGATCGAACCACCACACCTCGTACGTCGCCAGTCGTTGTGCATCACGGAGGGTCGGCTGGGCGGCGCCCCACTCAACGTAGAGCATAAAGAGATCTCGCTCGGGCGTGCATGCACAATAGGCCCATCCCCGATTCCCCTCAGCTTCGGACGTCTGATGCGGATAGACCAGGTCTGTCCTCGGGACGAGTGTCTGATAGCGGTCGCCCTCTGAGAGCGCGAAGGTGTGCAAGTGCTCCATCTGTGCACCGGATCCCCATTGGAGGGCATCCCACATCGTGTATACCGACTCGGGCTCGATGTCGGCACCCCATATACCCTGCGCGCCGTAGATGTGTCCGGCTAATCCACCGGAGAGGAAGCTGCCGTACATCCCCGACCGGCAGGCGGCATCGTCGGCCTCCGTGCCGCCCACGAGATCCTCCTCGTCCCACCCTTCATAGTCAGGCCAGCCCTCATAGTCTGGCCAACCCGCATAGTACGGCTCGCCGTTGAGCACCGGACGGGGCGGATCGGTCCGCTGATAGACGTCCGTCAAAAGCCAGTGTGAGTGATGGTGGCGCCAATTCCCCACCTGGTGGAGCGAAAGCCAGGCGGGCTGCCCGAAGTTGAGCAACGTCGACCCGTTGGCGTTTGCCGAGAGCAGCGTGCCGAAGGGAGGGCGACCGTAGCGATCTAACACAAGATCGGCGGGCTCGTTATAGTCCCGGGAGGGTATGGACATACGCGTCCAATCGTAGTGAATGGGACTGAGGATGCAGTTATGGGCGTGATACCGGCTGAAGACGTACGCAACGTAGCGCGCATACGACTCAGGCCAATCGTAGAACCTGCGCCACACCGTGCTTACGTCCCGGCGGGCGACCTCGATGAAGGGAATAAACCCCTGGGCGTTGAGATAATCGATCTTACGATCCATATAGCGGAAGTAGGCCGGGTTGATCCGGTCGAAGTCCGGCACGACGTACTCGTACCCGGGCACGCGCCCGGGGAATCGGAAGGGCCGGCCCCCCTCATTATGCATATCCTTGGCGGAGTCTGTGCCCGCCTGCTGCCAGGCATCGCGAATTCCGACATTCTCATCCTGATCGTACCAGATCAACGCCGGTTTCCCGTCATTGGCCCAGGTGGGAAACGCGGCCAACATCGCAATCGCATTATACCCCTGGTCCTTACGGTATTGGACCATATCTTTGAAACCCATATCCGGGCCCACCGGATTGCCCTCCGGGGCCTCCGTCCAGCGGTAGCGATAGGTCGGCGTCGCCCACCAGGTGTCCCCGATCATAAAATAGGGCGTGCCGTCCGCATAGCTCAGCGCCCGTCCGTTCTCGGTCAGCCCCACCATCCCCCGGCGGCATGGATTCTCAGCCAGTTCTTCTTCAGTCCACGGTACAGCCGTGAAACGGCCCCGCTCGCCACAGAGTCCGGCATCCGGCTCGCTGGACCCACTATGCCAGACCCAATCGCCGGGTCGGGGAGCGACCACCCGCACGCGGTAGGTATCGCCGCCATCCCAGAACCCATAGACGCGCTTTTGAAAATCCGGGCCCTCAAGGTCGACCCAGACCCTGATGTCGGTGTAGGGATTATCGTAGGATTTGCGAGCCTTCAGAACGATCTCGTGTTTTTCCCAGACGTGGATGGTAGAGTGGATGGTAGATGTCATACCGCCCCTTTCTATGCTTCTGAATCAATCGTGGATAACGAGCCCACGCCTTCCGTTCCAAGTCACAGATGCTGCGTCAGACGATGGAGAGCCTCAAACGCCTGGGGGGCCTGGGCCGCCATGTCGTCCCACTTCGCTTCGATCGAGATCGGACCGTCATATCCTGCTTCGCTCAGGGCATTGAAAAAGGTGGAGAAGTCACAAGCCTCAAATCCCGGAGGCACGCGTGATGCGGTGGTCGCGACGTGCACGTGCCTCAGCAGGGGGCCGTACCGGACGATGGCATCCGCAGAATCACCGTCAAGGCTCCAATGATAGGAGTCCACCAGGAGCCGCACCTGAGGATGATCCACGTCCTCTACATAGCTGCCGCACTCTCCCACCGAGGTCAAGACGTTGCACGCGCCCATCTTCTCATTGAGCGGTTCGACCACGACGGTCACCCCGCGCTCCTCTGCCAAGGGACCGATCAGCCGGCCGAACGTCACAAGCTGGGTCCAAGCTTCAGCGCGATCGAAGCCCTCCGGGATGCGTCGTGCGCCTCCCGACCCGAACACAATCGACGGAATGCCGGCCCGCTCGGCCCGCTCGAACGCGACCTTCACATACGCCTGAAGCGCATCGAGATCGACGTCGGGTCCGGTGATCTTGAGATGCCCCGGCACGAAACAGTTCGCAGCCAACGGCGGGAGGGGTGCCGCCGTGATCTCTGGTACCGCGTCTGCAAAAACCTCCTCACGCTCTTCGGTCTTGAGGTGCCTTTGCACGTGGAGTTCGATAAATTCAAAGCCGGCATCTGCCAGGGCCGGTGCGTCTTTGGGATCCGCACATACACCGAGTTTCATACGCTCTCCTCACTCCTATGTAGTCTCATCGTCTAGCCTCAACCTGATCCAATTTTTATAACCTACACTGGTTGGAACGTCAACCCGATACCGTCGGCGACCTCGCGGATATAGGACGCGGATTTCCGATACGCCTCCTCCTCGTGAAGGTGCTCGATCATCAACGGCATATCGGGATCCAATCGATGGATCTCCTGAAGCAACACCGCGTAATCGAGATTCCCTAATCCGGGACGCACCTCATCGAGGTGGGTCGTCAGCTTCGTTGAGAGTTTGGTATCCTTGGCGTGACAGCTTCGGATGTGAGGTCCCAGCGTCTCAAACCAGGTGCGGATCAGCGCCGCGTTGTCGAAATAGCGCTGCGGGCTGTTGATCACATTCACCATATCGATGTGGGCGCCGAAGTGCTCCCGATCGATCGCGTTGATCAGCGCCAGGTAGCTCTCGGCCGTATGGGGATACATCCACGGCATCGGCTCCAGGGTGTAGAAGGTCCGCGTCGGTTTCACCGCGTCGATGATCGAGCGGATGACCTCCACGATCCGATCGAAGGTGTCCTGGGTCAAATTGTCCGGATGGGGGCCATCCCAGACGTCGCCACACGAGCCGGCGATGTTGACGCAGCAGCGCGCGCCCACCCGGTCGGCCAACGCCAGTTGGGTGCGGCACCGCTCCAGGGCGGCCTGGCGGGTTGCCTCATCCGCACTGAGCGGGTTGCTCCACGCCCCGACCTCCGCGATCACAATATCCGCCTCGGCTGCGGCCTCGACGTAGGCCTCCACCGTCTCCGTATCATCCTCCGCCGATACCGGACAGTACGCGGCGCCGTAACCGGCATCTTTGAGCGCCTTCACCCAGCGATCGGGCGTCATCTCGTCCACGAACACTGCACCGCCTAATCTCATTGAGCTGGACCTCCTAACGTGCTAATGGGCATTGACTTGGGTCATTACTTTAACGCTCAGAGGGGATATGTTATCCCCGACTTGCGTGCTGAAGCCCGTGGATCGCAGATCCACTCGGAGCCTCGGTTGGGTATTGCTCAGAGGGGATACGTTATCCCCGACTTGCGTGCTGAAGCCCGTGGATCGCAGATCCACTCGGAGCCTCGGTTGGGTATTGCTCAGAGGGGATATGTTATCCCCGACTTGCGCGCTAAAGCCCGTGGATCACAGATCCACTCCGAGCATTGGTGTTGCGCCTACAGCGCCCGCTTGTTATCGATCGCGCGGGCGTAGGCATCCAGATAACTCAGCGCGCTCTCCTGCCAGGAGAACCGCTGGGCCATCGCCCGCCGGATCATCTGATCGATGTGGTGGGGGCGATCGTAGTACGTACTCACCGCCCATCCGATCGCGTAATAGACGGCGTTGGCATTGAGCTGGTGGAACTTGAACCCCGTTCCGGTCCCCGTCTTCTCAGCGTACTGAACCACGGTATCCGCCAGACCGCCGGTCGCGTGCACGATAGGCAGGGTGCCGTACTTCAGCGAGTAGATCTGGTTCAAGCCACAGGGCTCGTACCGGGACGGCATAATGAAGAAATCGGCCCCGGCCTCGATCCAGTGCGCCAACTCATTGCTGTAGCCGATATAGCTGCCTATCCGGTCCGGATATCGCAACGGGAGATCGCCGTAATAGGATTCCAGCGCTCGATCGCCCGAACCCAAGATCGCAAATTGCACGCGCATATCCCGCATGACGTCCTCAATGCAGGCTGCCAGAATATCGAGTCCCTTCTGGTCGGCGAAACGACTGATCACCCCGATGAGCGGGATCGTCTCATCGACCTCCAGCGTCAGCCGCGCCTGGAGCTCCCGCTTGCAAACACGCTTACCGCTCATCGTCTCAGAACTGTACTGCGCCGGGATGAGCGTATCAATCGCGGGATCCCACGCGTCGTAGTCCACGCCATTCAGGATGCCGACGTAGTCGTCACCTTTGTCGTTGAGATACGGCGCCAGCCCGTGTGCGTATTCCGGGGTGCGCGTCTCGTCCGCGTACGTGGGGCTCACCGTGTTGACCAGATCCGCGAAGTGAATCCCCCCTTTGAGGTAGTTGATGTCACCGTGATCCTCGAGCTTCTTGGAGGTGAAGTTGCCGTCCTGCAACCCCACGTACTCGTAGTGTTCGCGCTTGAAGACGCCCTGGTATCCAATGTTGTGGATGGTCAGGACGCTGGCGGACTTACCGACCACAGCGTCGTTCCAGTGCCAGACCTTGAGATACGCGGGGGCCAGGGCCGTCTGCCAATCGTGCGCGTTCACGATGTCGGCATCGAACCCCATATCCCGGCACAGCTGAAGCGCCGCGCGGGTGAAGAATGCGAACCGGCGCGCATTGTCCAGGTACTCGTTCAGATCGGGGTCGTGATAGAGGCCGGCGCGGTCGAAGTACCCGTTGTGCTCGATAAAGTAGACCGGTACGTCGCCGTCACGCGTGCGCGTGGTATCGACTGCGCACCACTCCTCGGTGTTGCCCATCCATACGCCCATCTGATCGAAGAAACGGCGCACCGTGTGCTTCCCGACGTTGAGGGTGCTGTACTTGGGCATAATCACGATCACCTCGTGGCCCAGGGCCTTCAGCGCCTTGGGCAGCGCGCCCACGACGTCGGCCAGACCGCCGGTTTTTGCAAACGGGACACACTCCGAGGCAATCATCGCGATTCGCAGTCTTCGCTTCATTCGTATCTCCTATCCTTCCTTGTTCACGTTTTACAGGCTGATCTCTTCAATTTTGACCGAGTCCAACGCCATCGTTCCCAATCCCATCGCCGCGGCCGCCTTGATATAGGAGATATCCGAGCCCGCCACATCGAAGAGCGTCGCCGCCTGGGCATCCGCCGCCACAAAATCCCGGCTGGCGATGACCGTATTGGCCTGCTTGACGTCCTCGAGGTTACCGCCTGTTGGCCCATGATTCATCAGGATCCGCACCGCGTCCACGACGGTCAACGTTGGCCGGACGCGGCTCGCAAGATCCGCGATGCGCTGGCCCAGGTTGCTGTGGATGCGTCCGGGGCGCGTTATGACCCCCAGCAGATTCTTCATCCCGAGGCTCAACCGCGCCAGTGAGTGATGTTTGGCGATCGGCACGTTGATGAAGACGTCGGCGGTCAGCACGTCTTTGTAGAACTCCCACGACTGGATGTCGACCGCATCGGGAATCTCGGCTTCCACGTACTTGGCGGGATGCATCACGACCATCTCACCGCCGGCGGCGCCGACCGCGTCGGCGATACCACTGACCTCGTAGGCCGACTCCGGGGTGCCGCCAAATGGGTTGTCCATCACCTGGACGCGGCGGGCGCCGGCTCCCAGGCAGAGGCCAACGAGGGTCGCGACCACCGTCGGATTGGTCGTCGCGGCGAACTCGGGTGGGTTGTAGTCCACACAGATATTGGGCTTGATCACCACTTGGTCCCCTTGGTTCACAAACCGCTCGATCCCACCCAGGGCTGCGACCGCCCGCCGGGTGATCTCGGCGGGGTCATTCCCCCTGGACACGACGAGTTGCGGGTGCGCGGTACTTGATTCGGCAACCGTCGGCTGGGCCTGCGGTGTCTCCTGAGGCGCCTCCGGCGGGACGTCCGTTGGCGTCTCTGCCGGCGTCGCCGGATCCGCCTCAGTCTTGGACGCCGTCTCTTCCGGGGTGTCTTGCGGAGCCTTCGTCACCGTCTCCTGCGGATTTGCCGGTGACGGTGTCGAGGGAGCCGCACATCCCGATACAAGCCATACGGTACCTAAAGCCGTCATCCCGGCCCATTTCAGAAATCGACGGCGCGACAAGGGGCTCGAACGCCGAGCTTCCGCAGATTCCTCACGATGCTGGGGCGTGTGCTCAGATTCAAGGTGTGTATGCACCGTCAACTCCCCTCACCCAAAGGCCTCGGCGCGCCTGATGTCTTAACGATCCCAACCCTATCCTTACGCATCCTAAAGTATGTCATCCTTATATGCCTCCCACAATAAACGACCGTGATATTGACCCGATCAACTGCTTGATAGCAGGTCCTACGTAGCCGCGTAGCGCGTGCCATGCTATCTGAGGGAGGAGGCACCTGCAGAGCATCCCGCTCCCCGTGCTCTCCCCCGCTCAGACGATGCCATTGACCCAGGTATAGTAAAGCTTAGATAGCCACTGCCGTAGACTCCGACTTTTCCCTGACCTCATCGGCGGTCACCTCCCGACCGAGTTTCTCGGATAGGTAGATGCCCTCGGAGATCAGCATCGTATTGAGGGCCACCGCCGCTGTCGGAAGCAGCGGAACCCGGCCTTGCAGAGCTGCAATCCAGTGATGCTGAGAGCTGTCATAGATATCGCCGATTTCGTGGACGTTATGCTGCCTGTAATCGAACTGACCCAGATCCGCCGTGCAATTCAAAGCGAGATCCTGGATATTATGATAGTAGCCAAACGGATCCAGACGTACCCCGCCCTCAGAGCCGACCACATACGATCCGGCGAAGCCGTCCAGATGAATCGCCCAGGCTTCAATGATATCCAGCGAGATATTGTCGGCCATCCGCACGAACCCCATCCCCAATTCCTCGACGTTATACCCACTCAGCTCACGGCGTCGTGGATCCATGCCGGTCTCCTGGTAGGTCTTGCCGGTGATCCGCAGCACCTCAGGGTTGCCCAACAGGTAGAGGATGTTGGCGATGTGGTAGACGCCCATATCGTAGAACGCGCCCCCGCCGGAGTTTCGCTTCTGGACGAAGGCCGGGGTGCCGTACCCATCGACGTAAGGACGTCCCCGGCGCCGGAAGCCGGTGGAGCGGGCGTGGTAGATCTGGCCCAGATGTCCCTCCTCGATCAGGAACTTCGCGGCCTTCGTCTCATTCGAATAGAGCGTGCTCAATTGAATGGAGAGCATCTGTCCGGTCTCTTGGGCCGTTTCCATCATGGTCTCTGCGTCCGCGTAGGTCCCGGCCATCGGCTTCTCACAGTAGACGTGCTTACCGGCCTGGAGCGCCGTGACGGTCGCCGGCCTATGCAGGTTGTTGTGAAGGCAGACATCTACCGCCACGATGTCATCGCGCTCCAACATCTTGCGAAAATCTGTATAGACGTTCGGAATGTCAAAGGCCTCGGATACCCGGGCTCCCTCCGCTTCGTCGATATCGGCCAAAGCCACGATCTCGGCAGCTTCTATCTCCTGATAGCGACGCAAGTGGCTCTTCCCAATCTGACCTACCCCAATGATCCCAATGCGAACTTTGTCGGCCATAGGCACTCCTTTTTGATTAAACTTATGGATGAAGCTTGAAAACGACACCTTAACCTGCCTGACGTCCCCACGTAAAGGGCGCGCGGCCCTTTCCATGTACGAGGTATTTTAACACGGAACCCCCGGTGAAACCAAAGAACACTCTGCCACGAAAAAGGGCCGGATATTGGCGTTAAGCCACGCCAATATCCGGCCCCTGATCGTTACAAACTCCAGTTGTTAGCCAAAGACACCCTTCAACATGCTGAAGGCACGTCTCGATAGGGCTCGCACAATCACTAAGAGCTCCAGGGCGACAATGAGCCCGACGAAACTGATCACCATCAACTGGACCTTCTCTTCCGCGATGATGGGAACCAGCGGCGGCAGCGGCACGCCCTCCTCGGCGGTCACGCGGAAGAGCGGCACAAACATATTCGTGGCGACCGAACCGATCACCGCACCGGCAATCGAGCCGTACGCGGTCAGGAACGCGTATTCCAGAACGACCTGCCCACTGATCTGCCGGCGTAAAAGGCCCACGGCGCGCAAGATCGTCAGACGATGCAAGCGATCTTGGAGGGAGGCATACGTATAGATCAAGAGGCCCATAATCGCCATGACGACCGCGGCCAGGAATCCGACGGAGAGCGTCCCAAAGACGCCGACGCGCTCCAGCTTCGCAAGCTCCTCATTCACGAGGGCATTGACGTCCTGGACCTTGCGGGTGTTCACCCCAAGTTCTTTCGGTATCTGATCAATCACCTGTTCCCCATCGGCGCCGTCCTCAAGCTGGACCCAGATGTCATGGGGCGGCACCAGGCCCATAAAGAACGAGAGATGTTCCAGATTCCCGATGAACGTCACCGCGTCATCCTCATAGACCGTTGGGAAGTAATTGTAGGTCCCCACGATCTTGAAATTTGTGCGAATAAAACTCTCGTAGTTGATGCTGACCTGCACGACAATATCATCTCCGACCTCAAGCGGATTATCCTCCAGGATCTCCTCAGAGACGAGAATGCTGTTGGGGGAGAGGGCCAGCCGATTCATCAGTGCGCCCAGCGATTCACCTCGGGCGAAATCCTCACGGAACCACGCGACCTGCGGAAACTTCAGTCGATCGACCGCTAGGAACCGGCCCCGCACCTTTCCGCTCGCCGGGAGTTCGGAGGACATAGAGAAGTCTCCCACCCGGGTTGCCGATTGGATACCGTCAACAGACTCGAAGTTGGCCGGCTGGGGGATCCACTCCCCGCTCACGATCGTGGCCGACGCTGACGAATTCGCAGTGATAGGATAGACGCCGAAACTCAGTTGGGAGCCGGAGCGATAGTACATACGATCGATAAGCCACTGATCCAGACTTGCCGCCATAGAGATCGTGTAGACACCCAGCGCTAGCGAGACGATAACCAGCAAGAGGGGGTTAATGTACATCGTGCTCCGACGGCCTAACTGCCGGAGTGCCAGGTGGGGCGTCGGCCAAGGAATCAGGTTGGCGATAAAGTCGAGCCCCTTCATAATCAGCGGAAAGATTCGCAAGGTCATCAGGGCGCCCGTCAGGATAAACAATGCTGGCACCAGGATTAGCAGAGGATCTCGGTAGAGGTCGGTCGGCGCATCTTCGACCAGCATCGAAATGGAGCCGCGCTGGGTAAGCTGCCGCCAGGCATAATAAGTGGGCAGAATCAGCAGGAAATCCAGATAGGCCCGATACCAGAACGGTCCCTTGACCGGGCGCGCGCGCTCTCGATCGACGTCCTTTGCGCTGAGGCGCGTCGCCCGCGCAGCCGGAATCAACCGCGCCATCAGGGCGACGAAGAGCGCCATCAGGGTCAGGGGGACGTTCAATCCACGCAAATGAACCGGCAGCGGTTCCCGTGACACAAACGAGAGGAAGCTCGACGTTTGACCCATCAGGCGAGCCAGCAGCATCCCGGCGCCTACGCCTAACGGATAGCCGATGATGAAGAGAATGATCTCCTCGATAAACGTCTGGGCTAGAATACTCGTCGCCCGCATGCCACGGCTGACCAGCATCGCGGTCTCTCGCTGCTGCCACTGCGCGATGATCGCGGAGGAAAGCACCAGGAAATAGATCAGAAACCCCAGGGCCGGAAGGTTAAATCCCAACAGCAGAATGGTCAGCGTGTCCCCACGGGTGACAAAGGACTGCAGCGGGTCAAGGGGGGGCGTATTGATTCTCGCGTCAGGGAGGAACTTACTGATCACGACCTCCGCACGGGAGAACCCCTCAAGGTAGCTCTGCGCGTCCTCTGGATACACGCGGCTGTCGTCCAGGATGACGTGCCAGCTCAGGTACCAGGTCTTCTTGGGCACCAACGGCTGGATACGGTCGATATAATCCTGACGACGCACCAGGAAGACGTTACGGAGCGTCGCATCGGGGTTCTCAAACCAGTAATTGTCCTCGGGATCGGCTGCTTGCCAGATGCCGGCGATCCGGACCCGTTCAGGCTCCCCGGAGACGTTCTCATTCAGCTGCAGCTCCTCCCCGACGTTGATTCCCATCGTTTCGGCCAGTCGATTATGCATCCAAACGTCGAGGGTCTCTCCTGAGGTCCCCTCCGGATCCATCGGCTCACCGGAGATAATCTCCATTTGGTCCACGACGTCGGCGATGTAAGCGACGTCCACGCTACCCAAGAACTCCTCACCGTACTGATCGCTGCTCTCGGTAGGTTGCAACATAAGATTGCCGCTGTGCACCTGCATGCCCAGGTGCTCCAGAGGCAGTCCCACCTCGGATGAGAGCGCGTTGGCAACCTCTTTTGCTAAATCCTCAGCCATCGGGAGGGAAATTGCGGTCTGGCCCGAGGGAAAAGTATAGACACTGGTGGAGAAAGGGGGACGCTCAGTCATTTCGCTGAACGCTTCCAGTTCCCGATTCAGGATGACCTGATCGACCGCTTGCGCAAAGAGTGAGGCGTTGCTTACCAGGCCCACGGCAAGTACGACCCCCAACAGCGCCAAGAAGGTCAAGCCAGGATGGTGAATCAGTCGTTCTACAGCAAACTGCACAATTCCAAAGAACCTATTGAGTCGTCTAAGCATATCCTTTACCTACTTAAAAAATAAGACGGAGGGAAAGCCCTCCTCACCGACAGAAAAAGTTCCTGAGTTGTCAACAAAAAAGGACAACTCAATACTGTAACGGGATGATGCGGTTATCTTGATGGACGGATAGAGGAAGACAGCACTCGCATCACCACTATGCAATAAACAGGTGCTGCGCAAACCTGTTATAGCATTATAACAGATACTCTAGGGGCAGCAATACCTTGACCGCCGTAAATCCGGCATTTGCGCGGTCCCCTCAAGTTCATCTTCCCTCGAGCGCTCGTTGCCCGGCCCGGTCTCTTGGTTACACGGGCGCCGCCACGGAATCCGCTGAGGCCTCCGTGCGCGGGATCCGGCGGTAGAAAAGGGCTGCGGTCAACCTCAGCGCAGCGGAGATGAAAAAGACCCCTCGGATACCAATCCAACCGATCAGACTGGTACCGACCAGCGGGGCGATGAAGGCCGCGACGTTGGCGAGAATCGCATAGATGGCGAGATACGTGGGCCGGCGGGCATCGGGGGAGTTCTTCAACAGCAGATTGTACCGCGCTAACATGACCGCCGACCCGAACGCCCGGGGGATCAGAATGATAAAGAGATGGGGGGTTAGGGTCGTCGCCAATCCGGTCAGCAGGGGAAAGAGCGCCATCATGGGCGTGGCTGCCAGCAGGATCGTCCGGTCGCCGGCTTTCTCCACCCGCCGGGGCCAGAACCTGTAGGCCGCGATCGAAGCGATGCTGGCCAACGTGGAACGCCAGCCGATCCAACTTTCTGAAGCACCCAGATACTCGATGAAGTAGATGTTATAGAGGGGGGAGGCGATGGAGACCGCCCATTGGTAGATAAACGTCCCCAATACCAGGGTCGAAAAATGTCGCGAGCCGAAAAGGATAGTTCGGATCGTGCGAAGATTCAGGCCTTCGGTCTCAGCCTCGGCCTCTATCTCGCGCGGTGGTACCTTGATCTGCTTGACGTGCCACAGACTTCCCATCGCCCCGATAAACGCGAGCAAAAAGATAATCTGATAGTTGAGGGGAAAGGGGATCCACTCCAGGAGTCCCCCCATCAACGGTACGATGCTCAACATGATCAGGTGCGTCATGGTACTCCGCATACTGACGACGCGGGCGCGATCGCGCGCGGGCACGATGTCGGCAAAGAAGCTGTCCCATCCGGCCGCGGAGAGGATGCCCGGAAGGCCGATCATCACGACCAGGCCGACCAGCAACTCGGCCTGCGGCACCTGCCGCAGCAGGGGAATATAGGTCAACCATGGAAGCAAAAAGATCAACAGGTAGAACGAGCGCCCAATAAGCAGGCTGCGGACGATGAGGGATTTGCGTTTCGAAGTCCGTTCCATCCACTGAGCCGCCGGCCCACGGAGTAGGACGACGAGCAGGCTCGGAATCGAGGCCCGCAGGCCCAGCAAGGTCTCGGACGCACCCAGCCGGATGGCATAGACGTTGATGTAGGTGTTAACCGCAGACGCCAACCCCAGCCAGATGAGATCCTGATACAGGTGCCAGATATTCCGTCGTCGTACGTGGCGGGGATCCGGCCCCCTGAAAAAGGGAAGAAATCGATCCCTGAACCACCATTGCAGTCGTTGGGTAAGTGTCATGTTGAATACCGATCTCCTTATCCTGCTAATTGCGCGTTAACAATAATCAGAAAGGGCGTGGCATTGCCCAAACACGTTGGCCGATGCCACGCCCGGTTCTGATAGCCTGTCAGGATATTACCAGACTGTATACCCACCGTCCACGACGAGCGTCTCGCCGGTCACGTAGCTTGAAGCCTCCGAGGCCAGATAGACAGCCGCGGGACCTAGCTCCTCCGGCTTCCCCGGTCGCTTCATCGGAATGGCCTCGAGCCATACGCCACCGTACTCAGGGTCCTCAAAGAACGGCTCCGCCATTGCCGTCGCCATATATCCCGGTGCGATGGCGTTGACGCGGATGTTATACGGCGCCCACTCCGAGGCCAACGACTTCGTCAGTTGGATCACCGCAGCTTTGGACGCGTTATACGAGGCCTGACACTGAGGTCGATTGACGATCAAGCCTGACATCGAGGCGATATTGATAATCCGTCCGGCACGCCGTGAGATCATATGACGACCCACAGCCTGGGCACACAGGAAGACGCCCGTCAGATTGACGTCGATGACCTGCTGCCAGTCCGCGACCTTGACCTTCTCAGCCTCCAGGTGCTGGACGACCCCGGCGTTGTTCATCAAGAAATCGATCTTGCCGAATTCGGCAATCGCCTGCGCGACCATCGCCTCCACGCTGTTGCGATCGCGCACGTCCGTCTCCACGAACAACCCACGGCGCCCCAGACGCTCGATCTCACCCACCATCTGGGGGCCGGTCTCCGAATTGATCTCAGCAACCACGAGGTCGGCACCGGCTTCAGCGAACGCGTGGCAAAATGCCCGACCTAACCCCTGCCCACCGCCGGTGACGACTCCTACCTGGTTTTCCAGGGAGAACATATCTAGGACCATGCATACCCTCCATTCTGCTTCATCGATCGGATGGGATTCCTCTCCCATCCCCTACCCTCACCTAGATCAACGCCGACAGCATCTCAACGGCGTGCTGGATATCCTTGATCTGCCGGGGCCCGCTGATCTCGCGCTCGATGGTCAGGGCACCCGTATATCCCAGCCCTTGAAGCTTGGACACCAGCGCCGGGAAATCCACGCGTCCCTCGCCCAACGGTTTTTCGACGCCCAGCTCGCGGCCATTGGTCGGATATTCGCCGTCCTTCGCGTGCACGCCCCGAACGTACGGCCCGAAGACGTCCAATGCGTCGACCGGATTGGCCTTTCCGTACATCAGAAGGTTCGCCGGATCGAGGTTGATCCCCACATTATCCATATCCAACGTCTCAATCACACGCAGGAGCACCACCGGGGTCTCCTGACCGGTCTCGAACCAGAAGTCGAGATCGCGCTCCTCGCAGTAGCCCGCAACCTCCCGAATGGCGTCGACGACGCCTGCATAGAGCGGATCGGTAAGGTTCTCGGGAATGAATCCTGCGTGCGTGGTGATGCCCGGCGCCCCCACGCGGGCCGCAAAGTCGGCCCCTTCCTTCAGGGTCGCGACGCGGGCTTCCCGATATTCCGGCGGCACGAGGCCGATTGTAACCGGCCCTTCAACGAAATTCCACACCGCCGGGCCGGGAAGTCCCGTCCAGATGGTGGAGACCTCAACGTCGTGGGTCTCAGAGGCCTCTATCAATTGATCGGCCATCGCTGGGGTCAAGAGCTCGCGGGTCCAACACGTGACCTGGCACGTAGGAAGATCCAGGTCTCGGACCTTTTTCAATGCCTCTTCCGGTCCCTCTTCCAAAGATGCCATCACGCCAAGTTTGATCGTCATCGTTCGGTCTCCTTTCTTATGCCCGGTCAGAACCGGGCGCCTAACTGGGCCAACTCCGCCTGGATCAGGTCCACGGAATCCCGGGTCGAGGCGGGGGTACAACGGACCGGTGACGTATCGTTCTCAACGCATCGCAGGAAATATGCGATCTCGTTCAGATACCCGTCACCCGTCTCATAGGGCGGGACGTCGGATTCGACCTCATTCGCGCCCGTGAAGCGCCGCAGTTCTCCATTTTGGTATCGGAGCACGGCACCGTCGAACCAGGCCTCGAACCCTGATTCGAACGGGATCTGCACCGGCGTCCAACCCGCGCGCATATGGATCTGCGGTCCGTCTCGATAGTCAAAGAACGCGTGGATCGCATCCAGCCGGTCGGCGTCCCCGAACGAACGGGCGGTCACCTCCAACCGGTCGGGCCATCCCAGCACGTCATTGACGTAATCCACGTCGTGAATGTGCAGGTCCAGCAGCGGGCCGCCGCTGAGTTTTGGGTCGAGGAACCAGTTCCGGGTCGTCCAGCCGGGCCGTCCGCCGATCCGCCACATGGTCAAGGAACGCAACGCTCCATACGGGCCCTCCTCGATCAGTTGTTTGAGATAGACGTACTCGGGCCAGAAGCGGACGCACTGCCCGATCATCAATTTGCGCTCGGCGCGCTCGGCGGCCTCAATCATACGGTCGGCGGCCTCCACCGTCAGCGCCATCGGCTTCTCACAGAAGACGTGGTGACCGGCCTCTAACGCTGCGATTGCCGCGTCGGCGTGCAGATACGTCGGCAGGCAGAGATCCACCACGTCCAGTGCCGGATCGGCGATGAGCGCCTGGGCGTTAGGATAGCGGGTCACCTGCTCAGGATCCAAACGCGCCTCGGCATCCTCCATATTGATCTGAACCGCGTGCTCCGCGTGCATCCGATCGGCATCGATATCCGCCATCGCGACCAGCTCGACGTTCGGCAATTTCATATACCGGGCCGCGTGAAACCAGCCCATCCCGCCCATACCAGCAATTCCAACCTTTACCATAGCAACCTCCGTTTGTGGATGATGAATCCGGCTACAGAGGGTCGGGATGCTCGGCGACCCGAATGATCGCCCGGAGCACACCGTCCTTGTAGTCGGCGACAAGTTCAAACGCCGCGTCTATCTCCTTCATTGGGAACTGATGGGTCGCCACCGAGGCGACGTCGATGACCCCGCTCCTGACAAGCTGAATAGCCCGTGGGTAGGTGTGCTTCATCCGCCGGACGAGTTTGATCGTCAGCCCCTTACGCCGCACCTCCGCCGCTGTCATCGTCATCGTGTTATCATCGGGTATGCCTACGACGACGACTTTTCCTCCGGGACAGGTCACGTGCGCCGCCTGATCCGGGGTCTCCGAGGCACCCGCCGCCTCAAAGGCGACGTCGACGCCCCGCCCGCCTGTGGCCTCCATAATCCGCGCCACGACGTCCTCTGAATCGGGATCGAAGGCCGCGTCCACCGCATAATCCTCGGCAAACTTACGGCGGCTTGCGATCGGCTCGGTCAGGTAGATCGGCGCTGCGCCGGCGGCCTTCGCCATCGCGGCGGTCAGCAGGCCGATCGGTCCACCGCCGAGTACCGCCACCGACTGCCCGACCTTGAGGTGAGCCAGGTCAACCGTGTGAATGGCAACCCCGAGGGGTTCCAACATCGCGCCCTCGTCCGGGGTCATTGCGTCCGGAAGCGGGAAACAATTCTCGGCGGACATCACGATATACTCGGCCATTGCACCTACGTGGTTAGGTGAGCCGACAAATAGGTTGTGAGGACAGATGTTCGGATGACCCTTCAGACAGAATTCGCACGTGCCGCATGAGATCGCGGGTTCGACCGCGACTAACTGGCCCACCGGCAGGCGGCGCTCATCGACGCCGGGCCCGGTCGCTGCGACCCAGCCGGAAAACTCGTGCCCGATGATCATGCCCTCATCCACCACCGCACCGCCGATCTCGCCCTCACTGTAGTAATGGTGGTCGGATCCACAGATCCCCACGGAGGCCACTTTGACCAATACCTCGTCGGGTCCCGGCGCCTGCGGCTTGGGCACGTCAAGCACCCGCACGTCCCGCAGGCCAAAGAGCCCAACGGCCTTCATCGTCTTCTGTTCCTCTTGTTGTGAGTCACGCATCGACAAAACCTCCCTGAGCGCATATTTTAACCGGCGCTCGTAAGCGTCAACGACGCTCGTAAGCACGAAATGCCAGGGGAGCGCTCCCCCGGCACTCCGGCGCTGCTCTGACACTCTCACTGCGTCGATTCAACGTCAACCGATCCTACCGAATCCGGCTCTCCTCTTCCGTCTCCCACATATCCGCGTTGGGACCGAGCTTCGCCTTGAGCGGCTCGGTCGCCTTGGTCAGGGCCTCGACGACGTCGGTGGGGAGCTCCAGGGACGCTGCCTCCGCGTTCGATTTGATCTGCTCAGGGTTTCGCGCGCCCGCGATGACCGTCGTCACGCCCGGTCGTTCCAGAAGCCAAGCCAGCGCTACCTTCACCATCGGCAGCCCGGCTTCCTCGCAGATCTTTTGGATGTCGGCCAGCGCTTGGGCCGTTTCGGCCTCGGCGCCCTCCTGCCTGTGACGGGTCATCGGGCGGTCTGACGAGAAGTGGCGGGTGCGGGCCCGACCGTCGGGAATGTCCTCGATTGTCCCAAACTTGCCCGTCAGGATGCCGTGCATCAAGGGGCTGTACGGTGCGATGCTGACCTGATGCTCCTTACATAGCGGCACAATATCATACTCGATGGCCCGGAAGAGCAGGCTGTACGCGACCTGATTGACCTCGACGTGATCGACGTCCAGGAGCGCTTTGAGGTCCTGCTTGCCGAAATTCGAGCAGCCGACGAACCGGATCTTGCCCTCCTCCTTGAGGCGGGCCATCTTCCCCATTGTATCGGCGAGGGGAATCTCCCAATTGGGCCAGTGGATATAATAGACGTCAATATAGTCGGTATCCAGCCGCCGCAGGCTGTCCTCGCAGGACTGCCGCAGATCCTCAGGTCGCAGGTTGCTGTTGGAGACCTTGGTCGCGATGACGACGTCGTCGCGCATCCCTTTGAAGGCTCTGCCCAGCAACTCCTCTGATCGACCGTTCCCGTAAGCCTCGGCGGTATCAAAGAAGTTCACCCCCACATCGACCGCGGTGCGCAGCGCGTCAATCGCGGCGGCCTCATCCTGATCCCCCCAGACGCGCCCGCCGGCAAGGGCCCAGCAGCCCATGGTAATCACACTGACGTCAAGATCGCTCGTTCCCAGTTTTCGATACTCCATTATGACCTCCTGATATCAATCCTACACGTTCAACGTTTGTTACCTTCTTATGCGTTTGTTTACATCATGCCTACAATGGACTCGCCGCCGTCGACGGGGATAACAGCCCCGGAGATCCATCGGAGGCGCGGGTCGGCCAGCACGACCATCGTCTGGGCGATGTCCTTGGGCGTCGTCATCCGACCGGCGGGGTGGTGAGCCTTCACCTGAGCGACCAGGCGCTCGTGACCGGGGATCGCGCGGAAGGCCGGCGTATCGGTCACCCCCGGCATCAAGCCGTTGACGCTCACGCCAAGAGGCGCCAGTTCGAGCGCCAATTGGCGCACGTGCGCTTCCAACGCTCCTTTCGCTGCCGAGACCGGCCCGTAGTTATCGGAGGCGCGCTCGGAACCGAGGCTGGTCAGCGCGTAAATCCGGCTGCCCTCGCCGAGTAAGCCGGCGCGGATCAGATCCTGCGTCCAATAGACCAGGCTGTGGGCCATCACCCGCAGCGTCATCGTCATCTGGGCCTCGGAGACCGCATCCCCCGGCGTCTCACCGATGTAGGGCTTGAGGCTTCCAAATGCCAGGGAGTGCATCATCAGGTGAAGGGTGCCAAAGGGGTCGGCATCGAGTATCTCGGCGATGCGCTCCAGCACCCGCCCGCGCCGCCGGGCATCCGCAGCGTTGGTGTTGAAGAAGACAGCCCGCCGTCCTGCCGCCTCAACGTCGGCAATCACGGCTTCCGCCCGATCCCGGGTCGAGCGGGGATCGAGGTGGACCCCCAGGATGTTCATCCCGGCCTCGGCAAGAGCCCGCGCAGATGCGGCGCCAAATCCACTGGAGGCCCCGAGGATCAACGCCCAACGGCCCTCGAGTGATCTGCAATCATCCATCATTGCTCGGTTCCCCCTGTTTTCTATCCAAAGACGCGCCGGACCGTGACGTCATCCCGCCGGGCTGACAAACCAAACCTGACAGAGTACACTCTGTCAGGTTGCGAATGCCGGCGATCCCGTGCCGGTGGGTTTGCTTCACACGTCGAAGTCCGACCCCAGTTCCATACCTCCGGGGGCTCCCATACCGCCGCCGCCCATCGGCCCTTCATCTCCCAGAAGGTCCGGCATCTGTTTTTCGATCTCCTCGGGGTCCTGTCCCGACTCCAGGCGGTCGATGACCTCCTCGAACTCCGGGCCGAGGTCCCCCGCCTCATCGCCCAACTCATTCACCATCTTGCGCATAAACTTCCCCATACTCTTGGGGTCATTTTCGTCCAGATCTCCCCACGCCGAGGGATCGGCAAGGTCCTCCATCCGGCTCTCCTCGGATCGGACGACCCGAACTTTGGACACCAGACGGCCGACCTCGTCACTTCCACAGCGTTTGCAGACGATTTTGTCCTCTTTGACGTCAGAAAAATTACGCCAAAATACCGAGAACCGTCGACCGCACGCTTCGCAGCGATACTCGTAAATTGGCATTGATTCTCTCCTATTCCAAGTGTGGTATAGTTAACAATGAACAACTTATGCCTGTAAAAGCTTATGCCTGTAAATACTTAGCCTGTAAATACTTATGCCTGTAAAGATATCCTCGTGAAAGGTCTCTCCTTTCGCGAGGCCCGCGCACTCACATTATAATGGGAATCACGGTCAGGAGCAAACCTATGAGCCATACGTCCACGGCGGTCGATCCATACGATATGCAGCCTCATCCCCTGTTGTTGGTGATCTCGGGTCCCTCGGGCGTAGGGAAAGACAGTCTGGTCACCGGGATCAAAGAACGAGGGGTCAACTTTCACTTCGTCGTGACCGCGACGTCTCGCCCGCCGAGGTCTGGCGAGGAGGAGGGCATCGACTACTTCTTCGTGTCGAAGGCCGAATTTGAGGCGATGATCGAGCAGGACGCACTGATCGAATATGCCGTCGTCTACGGACAGTACAAGGGCGTCCCGAAACAGCAGGTCCGGGACGCGCTGGACAGTGGGAAGGACGTGGTGATGCGGCTGGACGTCCAGGGGGCGACGACGGTCAAACGGTTGATTCCGGGAGCCGTGTTGCTCTTTTTGAGCGCTGCCTCGGAGGAGGAGTTGATTGACCGGTTGAAGCGGCGCAAGACGGAGGACGATCAACAGCTTCAGCGGCGCATCGAAACGGCGCGGGCGGAGATGGCCCAAGTCGATCGGTTTGACTACGTGGTCATCAATCGGGATGGCGAGCTCGATGCGGCGGTTGACAGGGCCCTGGATATTATCCACGCCGAGCACGCGCGGGTTCATCCGCGCCAGGTGACGCTCTGATGGAGATGGAAGCCCGAGAGGGGAACGCCGAGTACACGCACGAACCGGAGCCTCACCCCCGTCTGCGATTGCCGTCCCATCCGGTGAGGGTCACCTACGGACTTCTGGCTCTCAACGTCTTGGTCTTCGTCATCGATATGCTGTTGAACGGCCTGCTCACCCAATTGGGGGCGCTATTGCCCGCCTGGGTGGGACGCTATGGCGAGTGGTGGCGACTGATTACGACGGGCTTTTTACACGCTGACCTGCTGCACATTGCGTTTAATATGTATGCTCTCTATAACCTGGGGCGGTTATTGGAGCGATTTTACGGTTCGATTCGGGTATCCGTCATCTACGCCCTTTCTTTGATGGGCTCCAGTACTCTGGTGCTCCTGCTCTCATCGCCGGACGTCCCAACGGTCGGGGCATCCGGGGCGATTATGGGGATGCTGGGCGGGCTCCTGGCCTACTATTGGCGGTATCGGGATTCATTAGTCGGGGGGCGAAACTATCTCAACCAACTCATCCGCCTGGCCCTGATCAACATCGGGATTGGGCTGCTGCCGGGCATCAGTATGTGGGGACACGCCGGTGGGTTTCTTGCCGGTCTGGGTGTGGGATGGGCCCTACACCCCCGCTACCGTTTTGAACGCAGCCTTACGCTGCGTCAGGGCCCGCTATCGTGGACAAGCAAATTGGAGGTGCTGGGGATTCTTTTGCTGGAGTTAGCTATGATTGCCCTTGCGTTAGGTTGGCGCTTTTAATGGACGGGCCGCTCGTGGTGAACGTCGGCGACGTGGTCGAACTGAAAAAGGCCCATCCCTGCGGGGGGAAGACGTGGCGTGTGCTCCGCGTCGGCCTGGACATCGGGCTGGAATGTATGACGTGTGACCGGTACGTCCTCGTGCCTCGGCGCCGTTTTGAACGCAGCGTCAAGCGTTTCATCTCCCGAGGTGAGCCGTCGGTCTCGGATTCGAACCCATAGGGAGAACACGGTGAAAGGTCAGAGCCCTTCAGCGCGCGGCCCCGTTGACTCACAGGCAGCGCAGCGTTTCTTGTTTCTTTTTTCCGACACTGGTGGAGGACATCGCGCCTCGGCGCAGGCAGTCAAAAATGAAATGCACAGGCTCTACGGCTCTGAGGTTTCGGTGGAGATGGTTGACGTTTTTGTGGCGCTTGGTCGTTGGCCCTTTTCAAAATTGCCGGATTGGTACCCGGCGTTAGTCAAGCTCAAGGGGATTCCTTGGGGGATATGGTTCCACCTTACCGATGGCCCCAGGCGGGCTAAAATCCTATCGAAGCTGCTGTGGCCCTATGTGAAGTCATCCTTCTGTAACTTGCTGCGTCAGCATCCGGCCGACGTCATCATCTCGTTTCATCCGGTGCCCAATTACACCCTGATGCTCGCGTTGCAGACCTTGGGATGGGACAGGCCGGCGGCCATCGTCGCCGTGGATCTGGTCACCGTCCATGCCTGCTGGTTTGTGCCCGGCGGCGCCCTTTATGCGGTACCGACCCCGGCTGCAAAAGGGCGGGCGGTTCACTGGGGGATCTCAGCCGAGAAGATTGAGGTGACCGGCATGCCCATCCGGCGAGGGTTTGTCGAGGCTATGACGCTTTCTCAGGCTGCGGCCCGCCGTCAGCTCAACTTGCCGGACGACAAGCCGGTGGTGTTGATGATCGGCGGTGGCGAGGGCATGGGCCCCCTGCCGGACGTCGTTCGGGCCGTCGGCACCCAGGCTCGAAACGCACACCTGGTCGCGATTGCCGGTCACAATCGCGAGCTCTATCAGGAGCTCACGCATTTGGACGTGCCTACACCCCTCCAGGTCGAGGGGTTCGTCTCCAACATGGAGATCTGGATGCGCGCGGCTGATATTCTGGTCACCAAGGCCGGTCCGAACACGTTGGCCGAAGCGTTTGTCACGGGCTTACCGATCGTGCTCTATACGGCGCTGCCCGGTCAGGAGGAGGGCAACGTGACCCACGTGGTCGATAACCACGCTGGTTTGTGGGCCGCTCGACCCGAGGAAGCCGCCCTCGCCGTGGATAGGCTGATTCGGAACCCGAAGAGCCGGGAGACCATGGCCGCGAATGCTCGGGCGCTCGGTAAACCCGACGCTACGGAACAGATCGCGAGACACGTATCGAATTTGGCTCCCGAACCGATGCCGGGGTACGTCACACCCTGGTCCCCGGAGCGTAGATCCTGGGTTACGCTCGTCTGAGGAAATGGGGCGGCTCTGGGACGCTTCGCACTCAGCGGTTGAAGTCACATGACATGATAGGAAGCAATGAAGGCAAAGATTGAGGATTTTCTAGAGCATCTGGATTACGAACGGGGTTATTCCGAGAACACGTTGGCCGCGTATGAGCGGGATCTGCGCCAGCTCCGCCAGTTTCTGGAGGATGCGCGCGTCTGTGCGTGGGCTGCCCTGGATCACGGGGATCTGGATCTTTATATTTCAACACTCCAATCACGGGGATATAAGTCCTCGACCGTTGCGCGGAAGGTCGCTTCGGTGCGGTCTTTTCTTAAGTTTCTCTTTGCAGAGGGGGTTGTGGAACCGGCCTTGATTGATGATTTCCATCAGCCGAAGATCGAGAAGCGGCTGCCAAAGGCATTATCGTTGACCCAGATCGAGCAGTTGCTCGAGGCGGCGTCGATGGAGGAGACGCCGTTGGGCCTCCGGGATCGTGCACTGTTGGAACTCCTCTATGCCACGGGGATGCGAGCCAGTGAGGTGCTCAGCGTTCGGCTTCGTGATCTCGATCTCGATGCCGGAACCGTACGGTGCTTGGGCAAGCGAAATCGGGAGCGGATGCTTCCCCTCTATCCTGAGGCTGTGACGCATCTGAGACGCTACCTGGAGGGGGGGCGGCCTTTCCTGCTGCGGGATCTCCAGGAGACCGCGCTCTTTCTCAATAATTTGGGGCAGCCCCTGACCCGTCAGGGTGTCTGGTTCCTGGTGCAGCATTACGCCCAGGCCTCGGGCCTGCCCGACTGGGTCAAGCCGCACACGCTGCGTCACACGTTTGCCACCCATCTCCTGGAAGGGGGCGCCGAGTTACGGGAGGTTCAGCAACTGCTTGGGCACGCGAGTATCACGACCACGCAGATTTACACCGAGGTCTCCAGCCGTCGGAAGCGTGAGGCCTACGACCGCGCGCATCCCCGGGCGTTCCAGACGCCCGAAGAGGGCAATGGGTCCGGCAAGGATGACGTACCGACAAAGGATAAAGGAGAAAAATGACGATGAATGCGTATATCACGATGGAAGATATTCAGAGGACCGTAGCCGACGTTCGGAAATATACCGACGTGGAGCCCGAAGTCGGTCTCATCCTGGGCTCCGGATTGAATCCGTTGGCGGAATCGGTGGAGGACGCTGTCACCATCTCCTTTGAGGAGATACGGCGGTTTCCCGTCTCTACCGTTCAAGGCCACCAGGGCCGGTTGGTTGTGGGCACGTTAGAGGACACCCCCGTCGTCGTGATGCAGGGGCGCACCCATTACTATGAAGGGTACAGCATGGGAGAGATCGGTCTGCCGATCCGCACGATGCGTAGGCTGGGGGCCGAGACGCTCATTGTCACGAACGCAGCCGGCGGTCTGAATATGACCTATCGCCCGGGCGAGTTGATGATCATTCGCGATCACATCAACCTCATCGGGATGGCGGGTCTCAACCCCCTACGGGGCCCCAACCTCGAAGCGTTCGGCCCCCGGTTTCCCAGCATGAACGGCGCCTACGACCCTGAACTCCGGGCGTGGGCCCGAGAGATCGCGTTGGACGCCGGGATTCCGTGCCATCAAGGGGTCTACATCTGCCTGGCCGGTCCCAGCTTTGAGAGTCCGGCGGACGTCCGTTTCCTGCGGCTGATCGGCGCCGATGCGGTCGGTATGTCGACCGTGCCGGAGGTCATCACCGCCCGTCACAGCGGGATGCGCGTATTGGGCATCTCCGGGGTGACCAACACGCTGATCGGGGAAGAGGGCGCACCGCCGCCAAACCACGAAGAGGTTCTGGAAGCAGGGGAGCAGCTGGTTCCGAGGCTGGAGACGGTTGTGCGGGGGGTGCTCAGCCGTCTATGATCGTTATTCTGGAATGGCTCAGCCAACAGGTTATCTGGATTTCGCTGGTTTGCTTCGTCGGGGCGGTGGCTTATGCTGTCACGGCGATCATGGCACGGCGCCGACGGGATCGCGCGCAGTTCACGTTGGAGCGGCAAGTCTATCATCAGCGGATGTCCAGGTCGTTGCTTGTGGCGGGGCTCTTTCTGGCTCTGGCGGCCGTCATCTTTTGGGTGAGTTTCTATTGGGCGCCACCGGAGGAGGCCACGGTCAACCGGACGCCGACGCCGAGCAGTGGGCTCTTCACGCTCACGCCGGCCAGCGGCAACACGACCATGTTGACCAACACCCAGGTGCTGACCGACGTCGTGGTCTCGGCGCCTGAGGTGGGCACGGCGACGCCGGTGTTGACACCCACACCGGTACCGGAGGACGTCATGCTGCCGGATTGTCCCAATCCCGGCGCGCAACTCACGTATCCGGTCGCCGGCAGCGACCTCTCCGGCGTCGTCGACGTTGAGGGGACGGCTCTCGTCACCGCTTTTTCTTATTACCGATTTGAGGTTGAGTTCCCGGGATCCGACGTGCCGAACTTTGTCTCGCAGTACGACGAGCCGGTTGAGAATGGCAGATTGGGAACCTGGGACGTCTCCGATCCTACCGTGTACCCACCGGGCGGTCCCTATCGTTTTCAGTTGGCGGTGGTGGACATCTATGGCAACACGACGACGTGTACGATTCCAGTCAACATTGTGGCAACGGAGACGGAATAAGGTCATCTTTTTAAGGAGGGAATCTTGCTCATACGAAGAGTCCGCGATGGCGAGTGGGACGCGTGCTTGACAATCGATCTGTCCTATGAGACGGAGTATGCCTGGCAGATGGACACGACAGAGCGCAGCGAGGAGTGGGGCATCAGCTTTCGCAAAGTCCACCTCCCGCGCCGGCTTCGGATGGAACATCCGATCCCGGAGAGCTGTCGCATCCAGCATTGGTCGGCTTCCGATCAGTGTTGGATTGCGGTCGAACATCGGGAGGTGATCGGCCTCATCGCGGTCAGTCTGGACTTGGTCGATCACCAGGCGCGGATTTCGGACCTGGGTGTCGCGTTTGAGGATCGCCGGCAGGGCGTGGGTACCGCCTTGCTTGAGCGTGCTATGGAATGGTGTAATCGCTATAGAATCCCGCAATTGGTCCTTCCCTGTCCCCTTAAGGCCGAGCCGGCCATCCAGTTTGCACTCCATCATCGATTCAACTTCGGGGGGTTTCAGGACCACTATTGGCCGGGCCACGAGGTCGCGCTCCTCTTCTATCAGAGGCTTCGAGGGTAACCCGGACGTCTATGATGTCGATCATTAAAGGTCATGATGGACTTTGTTGAATTTATTGCCAAAGCTAACGACGTTCTCACCGCAGGGGTGACGGCGACAGCCTTTGCGCTCGCTCTCTATCTGTTCTTCTATAATCGCAGCAGCCGGGTCACCCGGGCCTTTGGTGGATTATTGGCCTGTGTGATTGAGGTCTACCTGATGGACCTTCTGCTCACAAATATCGAGGGAGTCGAGCAGGCCCGCATCCTGTTACGGTTACAATGGATCGGTATCGCGTTTACCCCTCCGTTGTATCTCGAGTTCGTGCGTTCGATTCGGCGATCCGTACGCCGGGACCACTTCCCCGCCTGGTTGCGCCCGGTCAGTTTCGGTC
Source organism: Anaerolineae bacterium (assembly GCA_034437735.1). Taxonomy (GTDB): domain Bacteria; phylum Chloroflexota; class Anaerolineae; order B4-G1; family SLSP01; genus PWVB01. The sequence goes on along the minus strand of DAOTTS010000045.1, from coordinate 37,080 downwards.
TGAGCGGCTTGGTAGCCGCGCTCGCGTTGGCTACGGATTGGGTCGTTGCTGAGACGACGCGGTCCGTGGGGGTCTATCATATGCATCCCGGGGGCCTGTTCTATCCTTTTGCCTTCGTCTTCATCGTGGTCGCGGTGTGGGGGTTGCGCGAAACTCTGTATGCCCGGAAGCTCTGCTACACGCATACCGCGCGTCGCCGGATGGCCTATCTCTCGATCGGCTTCATCGCCCCGGCGATGGGCGTCTTTCCCTACTTACTGCTGGCCGGGTGGCCGGCCGAGGTTGTGCCCGGTGGATTCCTGCTGATCCTCGTCGTGATCGGCAACGTCGCTGTCGCTGCGATGTTGGTTCTGATGGCCTACAGCGTTGCCTTCTTCGGCACGCTGACCGCGGATCGGGTGATTAAACATCGTCTGGTGCGATTCCTGCTTCGCGGTCCCCTGACGGTTATTCTGGCGCTGATCGCGTTCGGCCTGGGATTGGTCGTCGAACCGATGCTGGGCCTGGGGGAGTATAGTCTGTCCCTGGTGGCGATGGCGGGGGCGGTCATCCTAACCCAATTGGGCGTCGAGCTGTCCAAGCCCGTGCTCGATCTCTTCCTCTATCGCGAGAGTGCGCTGGAGGTCGCGCGCGTTCAGGAACTGAGCCAGCGCCTGCTGACCACCGCCGATCTCAAGCAATTTCTGGAAAACGTCCTGGCGGCAACGTGCGAGCTTCTGAGGAGTGGCGGGGGCTTCCTTGCCATCCTGGAAGAGGGTGAACTGCGCTGGGAGATATGGTGCGATCTGCGCCTCTCCCCGGATGAGGTCCGGGATATTCCTCTGACCAAGGTGGTCAAGCGCCAGGAGGACAATCATTTTATCCGCTGGGACGGGTATTGGGTCATCCCTATTTGGGATAAGATGGCTCAGGATCTTCTCGGTGTGATGGGCGTCAAGGCGCCCGACGCCGAAGCCCCATTGACCGCTGCCCAGACGGAGCGATTGGAACAGTTGCTGCTTCAGGCCTCCGCTGCGCTGGCGGATCGGCGCTTACAGCAAGCGGTCTTTGAGACGTTCACCCCCTTGCTGCCCGAGCTCGAGGACATCCAGCGCCGGGCAGGGATGCTCCGCTATGAGGGGGAGTCGGCGTTCGGCTTTTCGCTCGTGCAGTCCCCGGAGCTCCCGGAGTGGGTGCACGACGCGCTTGCCCATTATTGGGGCGGGCCGCGTCTGACCGAGAACCCGCTCCTGGAGTTGGAGGTGGTGAAGCAGGCCGCCGACGAGCACGAAGGCAACACCATCAAGGGACTGCGCACCGTGTTAGCCAATGCAATTGAGCAACTGCGGCCCGACGGTGAGCGGAAGTTGACAGCCCCCGAGTGGTTGTTATACAATATCCTGGAGATGAAGTTCCTTCGCGGTCAGAAAGTCCGTCAAGTGGCGATGCGGCTGGCGGTCAGTGAGTCGGATCTTTACAGGAAACAGCGGGTCGCCATTGAGAATCTGGCCGATATCCTGATTCGGATGGAAGAGGACGCGCAAACCAGTGGGTGATGGCGGGTCGACGTTCAGGGTTTGATGGGTGGATCTGTGAATGTGTTGGATTTATTGTTGAAGAGGTGATATTTTATGGAACATTATGTCCCCGCGTACTGCCCTCCGTGTGAGCTCTATTGGGAGTCGATATTGGAGGAAGGCCCGGCAAGTTTGGGCGGCGTCAAAGGCCTCTGGGAGTGGGTGGAGGCCCCAGAGGTGCCGCTGGAGGTCTGGGATGAAGCCCGGATGCTTCAGAAGCGCAACAAGGTGTTGGAACTCACGGTCGACGGGTTCAATCGGGGCGGATTGATCGCCCACTGGGAGGATATTGAATGCTTCATTCCGGCTTCCCATCTGGTCGACTATCCGTTTCCGGCCGATCCCGTCGCGCGGGAGGCGTGTTTTCAGACCTTCGTCGGCAAAACCCTCCGTCTCTGTGTGATCGAGGTCGAACCGGCCCGCAAACGACTGCTGCTATCCGAGCGGCAAGTGCCGGAGTGTGAGGTCGAGGAGCCCGAGTGGCCGGATTGGCTGTGTATTGGGTCGATCTGCACCGGCACAGTGACCAGCGTGCGGCCCTTTGGGGCCTTTGTCGATATCGGCCCCATCGAGGGCATGGTCCACATCTCCGAGATCTCCTGGGGACGGGTTCGCCATCCTCAGGATTTTCTGGAGCTGGGACAGGAGATTCGTGTGAAGATCCTCAACGTGGATCTCGAGCACCAACGGGTGGGGTTGAGCATCAAACGGCTGCACGCAAACCCATGGGATTCGGTGTGCTCGTATTTTCACGCCGGCGACGTCGTGCAGGGCACCGTCGCCAGTGTGGAACGTTTCGGCTTGTTTATCGAGCTCATGGACGGCATTGAGGGCCTGCTCCATATTTCGGAGTTAAGCTCCGTGACCAGCTCCGAAGCGCTCTATCGGTCTTACGCGGCGGGCCAGAACGTCGCGGTCTGCATCCTAGACATCAAGCCCGACGATCACCGCATTGCGCTGACGCCGGCTGAACGAGAGGGGTAAGATGGCCCGGCGCACACACGTCCCGATGGCAAGGCCGGCAAAGTCCTCGCGCAAAAAGACCCAGGCTAAACGTCCGGACTCAGGGTTTGCCCGCGTTGGGCTTTATCTCGCGCGTTGGGTCTCCGGTCCGGCGGGACGACAGGTGCTGGCTCTTATCCTGATCGCATTCGGCCTGCTCTCGCTGGTGACGATCGCCGGGCTCAATTCCGGAGCCTTGGTCAACGCCTGGGCGCGGTTCCTGGTGCGGCTCTTCGGCTGGGCCGCTTATCCCGTTGCGGCGCTCATCAGCGCCACGGGGCTCCTGTGGCTGCGGCACCTCGTGCACCAAGCGACCGCCTGGCGATGGCGTCCCTTCGTGGGACTAGAGCTTGTCCTTATCGGCCTCCAGACGTTGACCTTTGCCCTTATCAAACAAAACAGTTGGCGGCTTATCGAAACCGGACGGGGGGGCGGCGTCATTGGCTGGGCGTTGTTTCTCTTCTTCAGTGATTACTTCGGGCCTCTGGTCACCGGCGTCTTTATGGGATTCCTGGTGGCATTAGGGTTATGCCTGGCTTTTGATCTGAGAGCTCAGGATTTACGAGAGTTCGGACAGCGGTTGACCGAGGTGTGGGCCGCATTCCGGGCCGATTGGCGCGAACGCGCGGCCCGGCGCCGGTGGGTACGGGCTGCGCTGCGTGCGGAGCAGGCTGCGGCTCAACAACAACATACGACTCGCGGCGCTCAGGCATCGCCCCTGGCGCCGGGCGAATCCCAGTCCGCGGCGGAGACGCGGGAAAAATCCACGCCTCAACCGGCAAAACCCAAAACCCGAGCCCGGCGGCGGCAGTCGACGGAAGCGCCGCAGCGTCTGGCGCCGCTCTCGCTTCTCCAGTCCTCTAAGACGAACGGCGTGGATCCTGAGGAGATCGAGCGCAAGAGCCGGATTATTGAGGAGACGTTGGCGCAGTTCCAGGTGCCGGTCCGTGTGACGGAAGTGCGCAAGGGCCCCACCGTCACCCAGTTCGGCGTCTCGCCGGGATACGTCAATCGGGGAAGTGGGGGGCGCCAGCGTAAGGTGCGGGTGAGCCAAATCTCGTCCCTGTCCGACGATCTGACCCTGGCTTTGGCTGCGGAGTCGCTCCGTGTGGAGGCCCCGGTGCCCGGGCGGGCGGTGGTGGGCATTGAGGTGCCGAACTCCGGGACGAGCCTGGTGACGCTGCGGACCGTTCTGGAGAGCGAGACCTTCGAGGAGTGCGGTAAGCCGCTGTGCTTTGCCGTGGGGTTGGACGTCGATGGTTCGCCCCGCGTCGCCGACCTCTCACGGATGCCCCATTTACTGGTCGCCGGTACCACCGGCAGCGGCAAGTCGGTCTTTATCAAAGCGCTGGCGGCCAGCCTGGTGATGTACAACACGCCGGAGACCCTGCGGTTGGTGGCGATCGATCCCAAGATGGTGGAGCTCAGCCACCTCAACGGTCTCCCCCACCTCCTGGGGACGGCCGAGTCGGATATGGAGGACAGCCTCCGGGTGCTCCGGTGGGTCGCGCACGAGATGGACCGCCGTTACAAGCTTTTCTCCGAGGCCGTCGCCCGCAACCTCGATAATTACAATGCCAAGGTGGCCCGTCACCGCCGCAAGGCGGATGAAGATTCGCGAACCGAGGAGGATGAGGAAAGCCCACTGCCCCGTATCGTCGTCCTGATCGACGAGTTGGCCGATCTGATGATGTCCGCGCCGGAGGAGACGGAGCGCACCTTAACGCGCATCGCGCAGATGGCGCGGGCGACCGGTATTCATCTGGTCGTGGCCACCCAACGGCCTAGCACCGACGTCGTGACCGGCCTGATCAAAGCGAACTTCCCGGCCCGGGTGAGCTTCGCGACGGCGAGTATCGTTGACTCCCGGGTGATCCTGGATACCACGGGGGCTGAGTCCTTGCTGGGACGTGGCGACCTGCTCTTTTTGCCCCCTGACGCCTCCGCTCCGATTCGCGTCCAGGGTTGCTTCATTTCCAACGAGGAGATGGAAGCCATTATCAGGTTCTGGCAGCACGAGGTCGGCGCGACGCCGTCGAAGGCGCCGTGGGAAGTCATTGCTGAGACCCAGGGACCGGAGAGCTGGCGCATTGAGGGGATGGATGAGGACGCCGACCTGTTGGAAAAGGCTCTGGCCTACGCTAAAGGACACGGCAAGATATCGACCTCGGGCCTTCAGCGCAGACTACGGATCGGTTATCCCCGTGCGGCGCGGCTGATGGAGCAGATGGAGGAGATGGGGGTCGTCGGACCTCAGGTCAGTGCCGGCCGCAAACGCCGCGTGATCCTCGGAAACGACGAGTAGCCGGGCCCTCACTCTTTTTCGTAGGGAACCCCATCCGCAGCGGGCGCCCGCGACTGACCGACCACGCCGGCCAGAACGACCATAGTGACCAGGTAGGGCGCCATCAGCAGGAATTGAGAGGGGATCGGGACGTTCAGGATTGCCAGCCTGCTTTGCAGGGAATCCGCAAACCCAAAGATAAGCGAGGAACCAAAGACGCCGACCGGATTCCATTTGCCGAAGATCATCGCCGCCAGGCCGATGAACCCCTTGCCAGCGGTCATCAGCTCGTCGAAACGGGCCACCGAACTGAGCACGATATACGCTCCGCCCAATCCACCGACCATACCCCCTGCGATGACGTTGACGTACCGGATCTTGAAGACGTTGACGCCCAGCGTGTCGGCGGCGCGCGGGTGCTCGCCGACGGCCCGGGTGCGAAGACCCCACCGGGTGTAAAAGAGCATCAGTTGGATCCCAATGATGAGCAGGAAGGTCAGGTAGATCACAAAGGTATGGTCGAAGAGCGTCGGCCCCAGGATCGGAATTCTGGAGAGCAGCGGGATGGAGATCGGTGAAAAGGTGGAGGGAGAGTTCAGGGCGGTGTTCCTCTGGAGATAACGGGAACTGAAGTAACTCGTCAATCCTGTGGCCAGGATGTTGATCGCCGTTCCGGCCACAATCTGATCGACCTTATACTTGATCGCCATCACGGCCAGGAGCGCTGCCATCAACCCGCCGCCGACCAAGGCGGCCAGCAGGCCGGCCCACGTGCTGTTGGTGATGCTGCCGATGAGCGCGGATAGAAACGCACCGGTGAGCATCATACCCTCGATGCCGATGTTGACGATGCCACTCCGCTCGCACAGCACGCCGCTTAATCCGGCCAGGACGATAGGGATCGAACGCAGCAGTGAGGATCTTATCATCCCGGCCATGTTCATCGACTTGTCGCGCGCGGCCCACGTCAGGAACCCGATCACGAAGAACCCGGCGACGACGCCGAGCACAGCATCGGTATTCTCAAACCCTTTGGCCAACTGCCAGGCACCGGCAAAAGCGGCCAACGCGGCCATGGCGTAAAGGCCGCCCCGGGTGGAGAAGGTCACGTCGCCGATCAAGCCTGTCTCGTCCTTGGTCAGATCGAAGTCAAAGGTCGTCTGCTGCCCCGGGGTCGTGCCGGGCAGAAAGAGTCCCAGGATAGCGCCGGCAAAGATCAGGAAGACGATCCCCATGATCAGCGCGCGCCGCTTCTGTTTGGGTTTAGGGGCTTTGAGTGCGGTCATCTATCATTCTCCTCTTCTAGATCTCGCCCCACCCACGGGTGAGGGTGAGCTCCTGTCCGGCTTCCGCTTCCCGCACCCGGTAGAGTGCCCGGATGATCGCGGGGGCCGCGATAAAGACGATGATCAATCCCTGCACGATGGACGTAAGGTCAATCGGCACCTGGGCGATGCCCTGCATATTTTGAGCGCCGGCCCGCAGCGCGCCGAAGAGCAGGGACGAGAGGACCACGCCCAACGGATGGCTCTTTCCCAGGAGCGCCAGGGCGATGGCGTCAAACCCGTAACCGGAGTAGAAGGCATTGGGCATGAAGTGGATGACCCCGAGGATGTCCGTGGCCCCGGAGAGACCTGCCAGCGCCCCGCTGATCGCCATAGTGATCACGATGGTGCGCGATACGTTCATACCGGCGTAGCGTGCGGCATGCGGGTTCTGTCCCACGGTGCGGATCTCATAGCCCAGGGTCGTCTTGTAGAGCAGCCACCACACCAACCATGCGGTGGCCAATGCCAGCAAAAACCCAAAGTTCAGGCGCAGCGCGAGTTGATTGGGGAAGAACTGCGGCAGATACGCGGAGGGCTCGATCTCCGGGCTCACCGGTCTGCCGTCCCCGCGCGCCATCGGACCTCCGACGTCGAGCATAAACTCGGCAAATCGGAATGCGATGTAGTTCATCATAATCGTGTTGATCACCTCGTGCGCCCCGGTCTTACCCTTGAGGTATCCGGGGATGGCCGCCCAGATTCCGCCGCCGATCATACCGGCGATCAGGGCGAGGGGCACGTGAATGATCTGGGGGACCCCTTTGAGGCTGTATCCGACAAAGACCGTAGTCAGGCCTGCGATAAAATACTGACCCTCGGCGCCGATGTTAAAGAGCCCACCTTGAAACCCCAGGGCGACCGCCAACCCGGCGAAGATATAGGGCGTCGCAATCCGCATCGTTTCTGTGAGCGGATAGATCGCGCGCTGAATCTCCTTGGGATTACCGCTGAAGAGCGCACTGACGATGCGGACGGGATTCCCGAACGCGCCCGTATAGAAGGCGCCGTAGGCCTGGCCGATCACGACAAAGGCCCGGCCGATACCATGTCCCACCCCTTCGCGGAACGCCTCGTAGACGGAATCGTCGGTGAAGATAATGACCAGCGCCCCGATGATCAGGGCCGTGACAATGGCCAGGAAAGGAATCAAAAGCGTCCGCAGCAGGCGCTTCATCTGCCCGCCGCCCTTGCCGTCCTCCTGTGATTGGGTGTCTTGCACCTGTGGCTCGTTCATTTCACTCCTTCCCTCGCCTGTTCGCCTTCCGAGACGCCGGCCATCAGCAGGCCCAGCTCCTCCTTCGTCGCCCCTTCCGCCGGAACCTCACCCATGATCTTGCCCTCATACATAATCAGAATGCGATCTGCCAGCGACATCACCTCATCCAGCTCCGCCGAGACCACGAAAACTGCCGTGCCCTCATCCCGCGTCTCCACGAGTTGCCCGTGAATATATTCGATCGACCCGACGTCCAACCCCCGGGTCGGCTGCGAGGCGATAATCAACTTCACAGGGCGGCTTAGCTCCCGGGCGACAATGACCTTCTGTTGATTCCCGCCGGAGAGGTTGCTCACGGGCGTCATAGGACCCGGCGTGCGGATGTCAAACTCGGCGATGAGGTTCTCCGCGCGATTTCGGATGCTATCCTCCTGCATCACCAATCCCCGGGCGCTGGGCTTGAGGTAATAGGTATTGAGGATTAGGTTGTCGGCGACGGTGTATCCCAGAACCAGGCCATCCTGCTGGCGATCCTCCGGGATGTGGGCCGTGCCGGCTTCGGTAATGGCGCGGGCGGTAGCCCCGGTCAATCCCTGTCCGTCAACCGCAATGCTTCCCGCCTCGACAGGCCGCAGCCCGGTCAGCGCTTCCACCAACTCGGTCTGCCCATTGCCCTGGACGCCCCCGACTCCGACGATCTCACCCGCGCGCACCTCGAAAGAGACGCCGTCGACCGCGATCCCTCCCTGGTCGCCCCGCACGCGGAGATCGTTGACGCTCAAAATGGGGGCCTTGGGTTGGGCTTCGTCCTTTGGGACCTTGAGGATCACGTCGCGCCCTACCATCATCGAGGCCAGTTTGCGCTCGTCGCTCTCCTGCGGGGTCGTGCTTCCGATCACTTTTCCGCTCCGCAGCACGACGATACGGTCGGAGAGCTCCAAAACCTCCCTGAGTTTGTGGGAGATGAAGATGACAGATTTGCCCTGAGCGACCAACGATCGGATCACCTCGAACAATCCTTCGACCTCTTGTGGCGTGAGGACCGCTGTGGGTTCGTCGAGAATCAGGATGTCGGCCTCGCGGTAGAGGAGTTTGATGATCTCCACCCGCTGCTGAATGCCGACGGGCAGGTCCTCGACGACCGCGTAGGGATCGACCTTCAGGCCGTATTGTTGGGAGATATCGGCAATACGCTGCGCGGCCTTTTCCCGATCTAAAACCACGCCGTTCTTGATCGACTCCATCCCCAGCATCACATTCTCGGTCACGGTGAGCACCGGGACGAGCATAAAGTGCTGGTGGACCATCCCAATACCGAGATCGATGGCATCATTGGGGTTCTCAATGTTGACGTACTCCCCACGGACGTAAATCTCCCCCTCATCGGGGGCGTAGAGGCCATAGAGCACGTTCATCAACGTACTCTTGCCGGCGCCGTTCTCACCCAGCAGGGCCAGCACGGAACTTACGTCCAGCGTCAAATCGATGTGGTCGTTGGCCAGGACGCCTGGAAAGCGTTTGGTAATGCCTTTCAGTTCTAGGACGGGGGGCATGCCTCCTCCTCTCGGATAGGGCCGCTCCGGAGAGCTAACCCAAAAAGCCTACTGTATTATAGGTCATCATCGGGCTTAGCGCTCAAAGGTTTCCGGCTTTGACGATAGATAGCACGTTGCGCTAAGTAACTCCGAAAAAGTTCCTTGGCCTCCGCCCCCGGGGACGGGGGCTACGAGCACTGTTAAGATACCTTCTTGCGTCTGCTTAGCAAAAAAATTTGAGCTCTGCGGCTCCCAAAAGTCTGCACTTTACCCACCAGCGCTGCGCGTCAGGCACGCTCTGTGCCCTCACGTTCGTAAGCGATCCCTTAGGATTCGGGAAAAATACAACTTCCCGACTATAACGCTTCCAGGCCCCGTCCTCGAGGGTCGTAGATGCCCGAAAGGGTACGTCGGCGCGGGATAACGGGTAAATGGGAAGAAAGCGCCCAAACTCAGGTTGGTCGTTTTCCTCCCATGCTTACGCCGGGATTGCTGAAGCGTAAAATGGGAGAGGGAAGGCGATCCTTCCCTCTCCCATCAGGATACAGGTAAAATCTACTCGCTCTGGGAGGCCAGATAGCCATCCCAGCCGGTGTCAATCTCACCATCGATAATGCCCTGGCGGATGGTGTCAAGCTCATCCAACACCGCTTGATCCACAGCGCCATCGGCGACGTCCGCAAGGCCCACGCCCTCGTTGGCCAAGGTACCCACGTAGTTCTCACCCTGGAAGCCCTGGAAGCCATCAGCAGCAGCGGCATCGATCGTGTCGTAGACGGCGTTGTCGATAAGCTTCAAGACGCTGGTCAGGACGATATCCTCGTACTCGGGGGCCGTGAGGGTCCAGTCGGCGTCCACGCCGATCACCCACGAATCCCCATCGGCCTGAATGGCCTGAGCGGTGCCCAGCCCGACCGGACCGGCGACGGGCATGATGACGTCCGCGCCCTCGTTGAGGAAATCCTCACCGGCGCTGCGGCCGTCCTCGGTGGACTCGAAGTTGCCGACGAAGAGACCATTGCCGTCAGCCGTGTTCCAGCCCAGGACCTCGACGTTGGTGCCGTTCTCGGCGTTGTAGTATTCGACGCCCTTTTCGAACCCAACCATAAAGACGGTGACGGTGGGGATCTTGATCCCACCGAAGGTGGCGACTTTTCCGGTCTTGGTCGCAGCAGCGGCCACGTAACCGGCCAAGAACCCAGCCTCATCGGTGGAGAAGGTCAGCCCACGCACATTGTCGATGGGGGGATCGAACGCGAAGTCGACGATGGCGAAGCTGGTATCGGGGTTGTCCTGGGCGAACTCAGCCGTCGCGTCAGCCAACAGGAACCCAACGGTGATGATCAAGTCGGTGCCCTGATTGATGTACTGCGTGAGGTGGGTCGCGTAGTCCGTCTGCTGATTGGACTCGAGATAGGAACCCTCAACGCCTAAATCCTCTTCCGCCTGCTGCACGCCATCCCAGGCGAGCGCGTTAAACGATTTGTCGTCGATACCCCCGATGTCGGTGACCATCCCGACCTTGAATCCACCGGCGCCCCCGGCACCACACGCGGTAAGGGCCATCGTGAGGGTGAGAACAACAGCTAACAGTCCTGCGATACGTTTGCTCATGAAACTCCTCCTTTAAGGAACGAATGTGTAGAGACCTAACTTATGAAGCTGCGACGTCAAACAGGATCATCCAACGTTCACCATCTAGATGTCTATGGCGCGATGGGCTGCGAAAGATTCGGGCGTCGACCTCCTTTCACCGCGTTGAAGGCAGGTGCGGACAAGGGATAACTCATTCATCTTTCTTGATTTTTGACATTGAGCGCGTTGGTATCGTCGTAGTTATCCCGTAGTGATTGAGGTTCTGAGTTACTTGCAACGGCGTGGAGATCCTATCCGCGGAGACATTATAGCGATCAGTCCGTTGCAACCCACGGTAGTCTTTCTGATTTATACCCCACAATCCTGAGATGACAACCGGCGTAGGGTGCTGGACGGTTCAACGGCCACGCCTCTCAATCATTCGGAGCGGCGACCTCGGTGTCCTGGGGAAATAGAGGAGACCCTGTCTCTTCGACATCGTGAGCCTGCTCGTCCGTTTGCGGGTGGAAGGTCAGCGTATCCGCCTCCGGATCCAGGTCTACGTCGATATGGGTTCCCTCACCGAACTCGCCCTTCAATAACCGGATGCTGAGGGGGCTCTCGATGTACCGCTGAATCACCCGTTTCAGAGGACGCGCCCCAAACTGCGGGTCGTACCCGCGTTCGGCAAGCCAACGTTTTGCAGCCTCGCTCAGAGAGACCCGCAGTCCGTGCTCGTCGAGGCGGGATTGCAGCGCTTCCATTTGTAGATCGGCGATCCTGACGACGTTCTCCAAGGTCAAATGGTTGAAGATGATAATCTCGTCGAGCCGGTTGAGAAACTCCGGCGGGAAGGTGTCCTTCAGCGCGGAATGGGTCTGCTGCCGCTGTTCCTCCTCCTGAGCATCGGCGCGCGCAAAGCCGAGTGCCCCTCCCCGGTGTTGGTATTGGGTGCCCACGTTGGAGGTCATAATGATGACGGTGTTTCGGAAGTCCACCGTGTGCCCCTGCCCATCGGTCAGCCGACCCTCGTCGAGAATCTGGAGGAGCGTATTCCACACGCTGGCATGGGCTTTTTCGATCTCGTCAAAGAGCACCACCTGGTAAGGCCGGCGCCGGATCGATTCACTCAACTGCCCGCCTCGATCGTACCCCACGTAGCCCGGCGGCGCGCCAAAGAGCCGAGAGACGGTGTGTTCCTCACGATACTCACTCATGTCGACTCGCAACAACGCATCCTCGTCGTTGAAGAGAAACTCGGCGAGCGCCTTGGCGGTCTCCGTCTTTCCAACGCCCGAGGCGCCCAGGAATACAAAGGTGCCGATAGGCCGGCGCGGATCTTTGAGCCCGGCCCGGGCGCGCCGGATGGCGTCGGCGATGGCGCCGATCGCCTGATCCTGCCCGATGATGCGAGTCTGAATGACCTCCTCCATCCGCAGCAGCTTATCGGCCTCCCGTTCTAATACCTGAAAGACCGGAATCCCGGTCCATTCGGAGACCACCTCGGCGATGTCCTCGGCCTCGACCGTCTCGTCGAGTTCGTGATGGTTGAGCCACTCCTCGCGGCGCCCGTGGAAGATCTTCTCAAGCCGCAAACGCTGCATCTTCGCCTCGGCCGCGCGCTCGTAATCGCGGTTGTTGCCCGCCGACTCCTCCTCCACGCTGAGCCGGTTGATCTCCGACTCCATCCGCTTGAGCTCGGTGGGCAGCGTGAAGAGCGCCACGCGCAGCTTGGCCGCCGACTCGTCCATAACGTCAATCGCCTTATCCGGCAGATTGCGGTCGGTCACGTAGCGGTGGGCCAGGCGGGCGGCTGCCACCAGGGCGTCGTCGCTAAAGCGGACCTTATGGTGGGCCTCATACCGATCCCGAAGCCCGTGGAGGATCTGAATCGTATCCTCGACGGACGGTTCGTCCACAAAGACCGGGGCAAAACGGCGCTCCAGGGCGCTGTCCTTCTCAATATACTGCCGGTACTCATCCAACGTCGTCGCGCCGATGCACTGCAGTTCGCCTCGGGCCAGAGCGGGCTTGATCATGTTGGAGGCATCGAGCGCACCCTGGGCGTTGCCGGCGCCGACGACGGTGTGCAACTCGTCGATGAAGAGGATGGTCTCCCCCTCGGCGCGCTGCAGTTCCTCCAGGATGGACTTTAGGCGCTCCTCAAACTCGCCTCGGAAGCGCGTGCCCGCGACCAGCGCGCCGAGATCCAGCAGGAGCAAGCGCTTGCCCTTCAGAATCTCCGGCACGTCGTCCTTGGCGATATTTTGGGCCAGACCCTCCACGATCGCGGTCTTCCCGACCCCTGCCTCGCCGATCAACACGGGATTGTGTTTGGTCCGACGCACCAGGATCTGAATCACGCGTTGGATCTCATGCTCACGGCCGATCACCGGGTCTAATTTGTTCTCGCGAGCCAATTGGGTCATGTCCCGGCTAAAGCGCTCCAGCGTTCGCATTCGGGACTCGCCCTGCTTGCTGGTCACACGCTGTCCGCCCCGCATCTGCCGAATCGCCTGGGAGAGCCGCTCGTGGGTTATATTGTGCTCGCGCAGGAGACTGGTGACCGGCGAATCCCTCTCCTCACTGATGGCCAGGAAGAGGTGTTCGGTGGAGATATACTCATCCTTTAAACGCGCCGCCTCCTCCTGGCTGAGGTCTAAAATTCTCTTGACCCGAGGCGTGATGAAGACCTGCTGCCCGCCACGGGCGCCGTAGATGCCCGGACGTGGATTGTTGCGCAGCAGATCGTCCAGCGCCTCGGAGACCGCGTTGGGGTCGGCGTCAAGGGCGTGGATCAGTTCGGGGACGGTGCCGTCTTTCTGCTGGATCAGCGCAAGAAGGAGGTGCTCGACGTCGACCTGACTGTGCCCATAGCGGGTCATCAGTTCGACAGCCCGCTGTGCGGCTTCCTGGGCGCGTTCTGTAAATCGGTCAAAGCGCATCATAGACGAAATCCTCCTGTGTGACGCAGATTGTAGTCAGACGCGTAGCTCTCAAGGGATCTGGGAAGGCATCAGGCATGGTGGTTCAGATAGTGGCGGAGCGCCGATCGAGCCGCGGCCTGCTCCGCGAGCCGCTTGCTTGCCCCCCGCCCCTTGCCCGCGATCTCATCCCCCACGCAAACTTGCGCGGTGAACATCTTGGCGTGATCGGGGCCCTCCTCACGGACAATCTCGTAGACCGGCGTCGCCCGGAGCTCAGCCTGGGCCCACTCCTGAAAGCGGGATTTGGGATCGACGTAGGCTCTTTCGGCCAAAATCGCCTCGGCCTGCGCCTCAAACCACGGCTCGAGGTGAGGCCATGCGGTCTCCAGGCCTCCATCGATGTACAGAGCCCCCAGCGTCGCTTCCATAGCATCGCAGAGATTGGCGTTGCGATCCCGACCGCCCCCCTCCTCCTCCCCACGGCCCAGGCGCAACGCCCGTCCCAGATCGAGTTCGCGGGCGAGCTCGGCCAACGTGGAGGTACGCACCAGGGTCGCCCGCAGCCGGGTCAGCGGCCCCTCGGGAAAGGTCGGGTACGACCGGTAGAGCCACGCAGCCACGAGGAAGTCGATCACCGCGTCGCCCAGAAACTCAAGGCGCTGGTTGTGATAGGCATCGCCCCCTTCTTCGGGATGTTCGTGGGCATACGAGGGATGGGTCAGGGCCAGTTCGAGGTAGTCCGGTTGCTGAAAAACGTAGCCTAACTTATCCTGGATGGTGGAAAGGGAATCCTCACCGTCACGCATGCGCTCTCCTAGGAAGCCGTGTCAGACGGGCAAAAGCATCCTAGGGGCATTATAACAGACACAGAGGGGATGGGCTAGTCAATCGCGCGGCAGCACGTGTGATGCCGAGATCAGGACGGCGGAGGGGCGTTGCGGAGCGTTTCGATCGTAACGTCGAACGTGTTGAGGAGTTCGGTCAATTCCCACACCCCGGGGTGCCGCGCGTCGAGCGCAACCAGGGCAGCATGGTGAGACTCCAGGGCGGCGACCACCGACTCGCGCCGGTCCGGAAACGCGTCCAACGTCTCCGGCAGGCCGCTGATGAGCAGCGTCATCTCCTGAATCAGGCCGTCGGGAAGCGGACGGCCGATGTCCAACGTCACCTGAATTTCGTAGACGCGGTTTTCCAGCAGACGGAGCTCCATCGCGCACCGGCGCGTCTGGGGTGTCAGCGTGAGCATCACGGTCTCGGCGATGCGCTCCAGGGGATAGAACGGCTCGCCGGGTAGGCTGTCCCCCTCGGCGAGCACGACGCCGACGTACCCACCCAGGAAACTCAGCAGCATCACGACCACCAGGGCCGCATAACGAAGCGGACCCAGAAAACGTCGCCGCTTGACGGGGTGCGGATCCTCAGCCGGTGCCTGGGACGCGGCAAGAACGTGGCGCCAGATGCGAGCCCGCGTCTCCTCAGAGGGCTCGCCCCACGCCAACAGCCGCTGCTTGACGTCCTCGGCAAACGCATCGGGGTTTGCCTCTCGCGATGCTTCCGCCTTATGCTTTTTAAGCCACTTCATCATACGATACCTCACCGGAGCTTAGGATCCCGCTCCCTATGCCCTCGATCTAAGTAGATGCGAGAAACTATCTTAACAGTGCTCGTAGCCCCCGTCCCCGGGGGTGGAGGTCAAGGAACTTTTTCGGAGTTACTTAGCCCTGCTCACTCATTGAAATCCTCAATGCTCTCCATGACCCGGCGCATCTTTTTGAGCGCCCGTCGAATCTTGCTCTTGACCGCGTTCGCGTTGCTGTTGACGATCGTCGCGACCTGGCGGTTGGTCAGATCGCCGACAAACCGCAGCAGAACAGCGTCCATCTCCGCCGGGGTCAGATAGTCGAGCGCCTGCCGGAGCGTCTCGTAGCGAAACGGGTCGTCGGGATCGTCCCCCGTCGGCCGGACGACCTCCCGCACTTCGATCAGGGCGGATTGTCCCTCCTCCTGACGCTCGGTCTTGCGGTAGTAATCGGCCAATCGCGCCCGCGCGATGCGAAAAAGCCAGGCGCGAAACGGCAATCCGCGAATCTCATACCTGTGAATACCATTCAGGACGTTGACGAACACCTGCGACGTCAGATCCTCGGCGACCATCTCGTCCCCGGTCCGGTAGAACATAAACCGGTAGATGGCGGTGACGTGCCGCTCGTACAGCGCGCCGAGGGCGGACTCATCCCCCTGACGCGCGCGTCGAATCAGCGCGTCCTCGTCCCTATGGTGTTCGTTGTCCTGAGGATGCATAAACCACCTGGTGTCGATCGTGTCGCTTACAATCTCCTGCGGTCGCCAACGCGATGCACCCTCATATTATATATCGTAGAAGGGCTCAGTCTAGGTACGTTGACTTTGATCAAGCTTTCGCCAATCATTCTGTGCAGGCCGAGCGCCAGGCTTGATTTTCTACCCAGAACCGATAAGATTAGAAATCAGTTAGAGTAAATGGCGACGGTTGAGACCTGTTTTCGGGCGATGATCAAAGTCGACGTACCCTTTTTTGTGGTTTGTGCGATTTAACTTATGAAGCCGGTGAGGTCTAAATTGTATTTGATTGTGCCGGTGGAATCCCGATGCGTAGGGTGCGTTTGTGTCTCTGGTTGTAGGGGGAGGTCGTGATGCCATTAAAAGATCGTATCTATTATGCTATCAAGCGGGGTATGGCCGGGCAGAGCCTGGTTGAGTTCGCGCTTATCATCCCGGTGCTGTTGGGGGTGTTCTTCGCGATTATCGACGGTGCTTTTCTGGTTCAGGGCTACTTGGCCGTGAACCACGCTGCGCGGGAGGCGGCGAGATTCGCTGTCTCCTACCAACCTAACCAGGGTGAATGTTACGACTATAATGGGGACGGCAATCCCAACAACGATGGTTGGCCGTGGTGCACGACGGATACCGGTGAATCAGAAACCGTTTATCACGCCCGCCGGGTGGAGATGATCAAACAAGTTGCAGCGGATGCCGCGGCAGGGCTGCGGGTCGATGACCTCCACGTCGAACTCAGCGATCAATGCGATACTGAAAACCCGGGAGAGAGTCTTTGGAACTTCACGGAACCGGGGATGTTAGGGGTCTGCGTGTGGGGATTCCCCGATTTCGAAAGTGAGGAAGAGGAGAATCACCCCGGTCTGCAAGGGCTGCCCGTCCAGGTGGCCGTGATTCACAATGTGCCCCTGGTGGTCTTCGCGCCGTTAACCTCTAATGCCAGCGTGAGAGTCAGCGGGGTCACGGAGATGGTCAACGAGGGCATCCAGGTGGGCTATGGCAATAAACCGCCACCGGCGTTCAGCCCTCCGGGTGGCAGCGGGGATCCGGGCGATCCCGGGGATCCCGAAGATCCCGATCCTGAGGACGTCGAGCCGCACACCCTCTTGCTCGAGCCGGATACGGTCACCAACGAGTTGCCGGATAATCCCACAGCCACGTTTGTTGCCACCGTACTCAATGAAGAGGGCGATCCTTTGCGGGGCGTCCGGGTCGCGTTTACGACCAACGGAGGCAGCTTCTCATCAGAGGAGACGGTTCAAGCTCTTCATATGCACACTACCTCCAGCGGTCAAGCTGTCATCAAGATTCACGCCACCGTCCCGACCGAAGCCGTCATTGACGCATGGGCGGATGGCAACGGCGATATGGTGATGGATGATAACGAGCCTCGCGATCAATCAACGATCGAGTGGATCGGCGGCACCTACGAGATTGCCATCAGCTTCGAGCAAGCTTACAATGATTTGCCTGACGAGCGGGAGCACGGTTTCCACGCCCACGTGACCTCGGACGGATCCAATGTGGCCGGTGCGCAGGTCACGTTTAGGGCCATCCCGGAAAGTGGGGAGAGTTACGCCGGAGGCTTTGACTACTCGGGATCCGGGACCGAGAATGAGATGACGGCGGTAAGGACCAATGACGTGGGGAATGCCGTCACGTCAATCTACGCGAACCGCCCCGTCACAGCGACCATCCAGGCCTGGCTTGACTACAACAACAACGGTCTATGGGATGGAGACGACGAACCCGCCGATACGGCGACGAAGATATGGGAAAGCACAGGGCCGTACCTCACCATCTCCAATCACAGACCCTTCCCCGAGGAGGTCATAGCGTTAGGCGTTCGCGATCACTATACCGCCACGGAAACGACCTCAATTTTGTTCTGTTCGAACGACGGTATCGATTCCAGTTTTGTCATGACCGATGCGTTGGAGATTCCCAACGATACCGGGGATGTAGACATGGATCTCCAAGTGCCTCTGACCGCGATCGGCGAGTACCAGGTCGAGTCCCACGTCGGCGCGGTCGATGAGACCGCCTGCGGCGACCAGACCACCCGCATCGCGTATTCCGCGTCGATCGTTATCGCGGACGTTCCGCCGGATCTGATCATTACAGAGGTCATCACACCCGCGTTGGATGCGATAAGACCGGGGGTTCCTATCACGTTGGCGATTGTAGTCTCCAACACAGTCCCCGTTCCGGTGACGACGGGTCCCTTTGGCGTGGATATCTATGTGGATCCAGGTGGGACGCCGGCGCCGGGGCGGATCGGACAGACGAAGCAGTGGATCACGACCCTGGGGCCGATGGAAAGTACGGTCATCACTGATTTCATAACACTCTATGATGCAGAGAATCACGAGCTTTGGTTCCAGGTCGATACGATGAATTATATTGACGAAGGCCAGACCGGCGGTGAGGACAACAACGTCTTCGGACCTGTTGTTATTGTCCCCTTGCTGGAGTGCATTCCTTTGCCGGGGCTATCGGATGATTTCGATGGAGGGTTAGGATCGCAGTGGAGTGAGAAGAACTTCGATGGTGAAGGTGATGATCCGGACGGATCTTATACTGTCAACGGCGATGGAGAGTTAGAGATCACTGCTGCCGGCTCGAACCTGTGGGGTGGTCCGAACAGCTACTATTATCTCTATCAAAATTACGAAGGAGACTATGACGCTCGGCTACAAATCATAGACGAGCCGACGGAACATAACTGGTCAAAGATCGGTCTCCATATAGCGGAGAGTGTCGACGATAGCAGAACAAGGTTTGTTATGAACATGGCGACTCATAATTCAAGTCCGGCTGCGGAACAAGCTGCCTATCGAAGCTCTTGGGATGGAGAACCCAGTCGCACTTCAAATTCGGATGACCATAAGATTGATCTGCCAAGTTGGGTTCGTATTGTCAGGGCTGGGGACACATATGATTTTTACCGTACTGACGTTGCAGATCCGATGTATGCGGACGATTGGATTCATCAAGGCAGTCATACGGCCCCCGTCGCGCTGAACTATCTGGGTATTGCCAGCGCATCGTACCGTGATGGAGATGCGGGTACCGGCGTTGTCGATGACTTTGAGGTCTGTGAACTTATAGGCGATGCTGTCTCTCCGGCCGAACTTGTGCACATTCCGGGCTCGGTCCAATGTGAGGAACTGCTCTACGTTCCCGGTTTCGAGGGCAACCCCGAAACCGTCTTTCAGTACTGGAACACGGGGCGCGGCGGAACGTACGACCGTGGCTCCGAGGCCTTCTACCGGGGCAGCTTCTCCATGCGCCAGCACGCGTCGCTGGGCGTTGCGCCGTGCAGCGATGCTAACAGTTACCTCGATCCCTATCTTTACCAGACGGTAAGTATCCCGACGGAGGTCTACTCCATCAGCACGCTGGCGGTGACCGGGCACTATCTGGTGGAGGGGAGTGATCTCCCTTGCAGCTTCCCCAACTCACCGGATCCGGACGATAAGCTGCTCTTCAACTTCAAGGAATTGGACGGTACCACTGTGTACACGGACACGGTGCTCACCGGGGGGACGATCTCGCACACGTGGCACACGGAAGTGGTGAGTCCCTCCGACGCCGTGGATCTGAGCACCTACAAGGAGGGCGACGTGATCCTGCAGTGGCGGGGGATCCATGATGGGGACTTTGACGGGACCTTCTTCTACCTCGACGAACTCTCCGCACAGCTTTGTACCGCCTGGCCGATTCCGGAGCACTTCTCGGGGATGGCGACCATTGGAGGACGGGCGACCACCAGGAGCCTCAGCGGGAAGACCGTAGCGGTCGTCGGTGCTGACATCTGGGCGTATCAGCGCGGGGGGACCCAATCCTATCACACACGCACGCTCCAGGATGGCAGTTTTTCGTTTTACAACGTCGCTCCGGGTGAATATGTGATCTACGCCGAGGGCCTTTGGGGAGGTGAGGGGATTCGCTATGCAACGGTCAGTCTGCAGGTAGCCGCGGACGAGGTCCGAGATGACCTTACCCTCTTCCTGGAGTGAGGAGACAAGGATCGGCATGGATGACGGGATGGTGGCTTAACGGTTATGCACCGGCGTAAACTCCTGCTTCTTAGCCTGATCACTGTCGTGCTGGCAGTACTCACGGCTGTCGTACTCATGGTCCAACAGGGCAATGGCGCGTCGGCCGTTTGGGTGAAAGCGCCCTATCCGACTCCGGCGTTAAACGCCAAGCAGGCATACGAGCATGTAGCGACTTGGATGGACACCTGGGCTGAAGATGGAGAGCTGGTCACAGCGTCCCTTTCACTCGTGAAAGATGAGGAGCGAAATGCACCGTGGAGTTTCCTGATCTACTCTCGGAAGAGAAAGCGGGTCGCCGTTGTAACCTTAATGGGGTCTGAGCTCACGGTCCTCCGCGAGCAGCCGGCGGTCTATCCACAAACCGGCGTTGATCCCGAACAGTGGGTGCTTGACAGCGATGCGGTCCTAGAGCTTTGGTGGCAGCGGGGAGGAAACGTCGCCTGGACCCAGTCAGAAGCGAGAAGCTTACACTTGCGTCTGGGGACCGAGGCGGGTACCGCAGTGTGGCGTATCAGCGTGCTCGACCCCTACGGCGAATCCCTTGGGTTCTGGGGCATGCAAGCTGATTCCGGTCAGCCCCTTTCCGATTGAGATCTGAGCCGGGATGTAAGGGGAACCAAGGATGAGATTTCTGATCTCTCAATTGAGGCGTTATCAAGATACGAGGAGCGTGACCATGGATGACAGACGCAAGGGACAAGCACTGGTGGAGTTTGTGTTGGTCTTGCCCTTTTTACTCTTACTGTTGGTCGGGTTGGTCGAATTAGGGTATGGATTCTACGACTACATGGTGATGGCGAACGCCAACCGAGAGGGGGTTCGACTTGGTTCCCGGGGACGGTTCGAGGATCAGGCAATTTTCCAACGGATCCTTATCGCCGGCGGGTGGCAACAGAGTGGGGGCGAACGAATTCTGCAGACGACCGGCCCCGATCGCAACCTGGGTATTATCCTGACCCATATTCCTATCGATCCGGATGGCAACATGGGGGCGGTCACCCACGAGGTCACCGGCACGATTGCCGTTCCGAGCGATGGCGAAGCGGTTCTGGAGAACATCAGCGAAGACGATTCGCGGGTGACCGATGCCGAGATCGCGCGTTACGGCGATGAAGTCGGCCCGTTGACCAAGGAGATCAATGACTACCGCGAGGATCACGAGTACGAGCCTCAGCGCAACGAGATCGTGATCGTTGAGACCTTTGTCGCGCACTCGATGCTCTTCGACTTCGACGCCTTTTTGCCCCTGCCGAATCCGATGTCCTTCTATTTCCGTTCGGTGATGCGCGTGAGCAGAGATTCGAGTGTGGACTAACACGCTTAGGATACCTATGGACATCTTGTGTCGTACAAGGATTCCAGGACTCGTTCTGACTGAACTCTGTAAGTTCAATGAGTTGGAGGTTGATCATATGGAAAAGATGACGGTGAAAAAACGGGGACAGAGCCTCATTCTGGTCGCATTCGCGATCTTCGCGCTGATCGGATTCGTCGGGCTGGGGATTGACCTGGGGATGACGTACATCGCCCGGGTGCGGATCCGGCGTGCGGTCGATGCCGCAGCCCTGGCTGCGGCCAGCGAGCTGCCTTTGGAGCGCATTGCCCACGTGCGTGCCCTCGAGTATCTGGCCG
Source organism: Anaerolineae bacterium (assembly GCA_034437735.1). Classification (GTDB taxonomy): domain Bacteria; phylum Chloroflexota; class Anaerolineae; order B4-G1; family SLSP01; genus PWVB01. The sequence continues at coordinate 15,645 of DAOTTS010000045.1, read as the reverse complement.
AGAATCAATATGATTGCGGCCTGGACGTGGGTGATGACGCGGCGCCCTCCTGCACAGCCGCAGATGCTCGGGTTGAGATTAACGCAACAGACGTGGTAACCAATGGGCGCCAAGCTGCTTATGCCTACGTTACCGGACCAGACGCCGAGGCCGCAGAGTACGTCATCCAGATCGACACGTCCGAATTCGCGGACGTTCAGGACGGTGGCAAACAGTTGGATTCTGCAACTCGGATCCGTGTGGGGGTCAGCGAGAACGTCGACCTTTATTTTATGAAGGTGCTGGGCTTTGACTCGGTGCCTATCTACGCCTCGGCGGTGGCGGAGAACATCAGCGACCTCGACGTGGTCCTGGTTTTTGACAAATCCGGTTCGATGGAATTCGACACCCGCTGCTATGGATGTTGGACGTCGGAATCCGACAAGGAATATCCGGATGGAACGTACTGGTTCCTGCCGTGGGATGATGACGACGGAGATGGCGTCCCCACTCACTGTGAGGGGAGTGATCCCTATGAGGAGGGGGGGGACCAATACATCGTGATCGAGGCCGAGGACTATTCCCGTCTGAGCAACGCCTATCAGCGGGATCTGGTTGACATCGGTCAGACCTATTGGGTGTTGGGACGGAACGGCAGTCAGGCCAATTCGTGGATGGGCAGAAGCGGCAGTTATATGGGGCGGGATAGCTACGACGCGTATATAGCTTACGCACCCGCCCGCACCCACGATGGCGCTGACGGCACCGGGGTCCCCTGTTTCTGGGACGATATCAGTGATACCTCGTTTCCCGGCTATCCAGCCGATCGAATGTGCAGCGATCACGCGTGGGTTGTCTCGCAAGGCGGCCCCTTCCCGTCACCTCGGGTCGATTATGATTTCTCAATCCCCGAGCCTGAGGCAGGGGAACCGGATGAGTGGTATATCTGGGTCCGGGCCAAAGGAGGTGGGAGCAATGATGGTGCGTCTGTTGAGGTCAATGATGAAACGGTAAGCCACCATTGGTTCTTCTGGGGGCTGAGCCAAGACAATGAGTACGAGCTTAAAGGTAGGGAATATCCCATAGATCCGGACGGCAGCTATACCAATGGTGCCGTTAGCGGCGGATGGGGTTGGTACGTTATGGGAACCGGCAAGGACGACGTGGGGACCTACGCCTTGAGCCCTGGTGATTACACGCTCCATATCTGGGGGGGGTCGCCAGGTGTCGACATCGATAGAATCGTTATCAGCACATACGACGACATCACCTCGATCAACGAGGAGAGGTGGTCGGGCAACGAGCACGGAATCGGACAGGATCTGCCTTTAGAGTTTGAATCCATATTGGAGGATGAGAGCGCAGAAATATTTGATAACAACCGGACAGGTTGGGCATGTGACCCCTGTGACGCACGGTACGGGGGTCGCCCCGATCCCGCAGGCGATGGGTATCCTGATCTGCCCGTGTGCCAGCTAGCGCCGCCATTGGAGCCGGGAGAGACGCCGGAACCGGGCATGGCCCCCCAGCCCAACCGTTACGAAGACGACCTCTGGGACGACGAACAGCCCATCCGGGCGTCGGTGGAGGCGGCCAAGGGCTTCGTCCGCAAGCTGAATCCCCGCTTCGATCAGGTCGGTCTGGTCACATACTCGAGTAGCGCCAGCATCCGATCGAAGCTTCAGTGTGTGCGACGTCTAGGTCGTGATAACTGCGACATGGACGTCCTGGAGAATACCGTTATTGATGAGCTGGACGGCACCCACGCGAAAGGGGGAACTAACATCGCCGAGGGGATCGAGGACGGCATCACCGTGTTGAGCAACATTGGCGACCAATATGGGCGTCCCGCCGCAGCGCATATTATGATTCTGATGACGGATGGTGAGGCCAATACCGGGAGCTGTGGCAGTTCGGATGACTGGCCTAATGATGATGAACGTGCCAAGGACTGCGTCATTGTCCGTGCCCGGGAGGCCCGTAACAACGGCATCGTGATCTACACGATCACGCTGGGTGAGGGCGCCGATATCGAGCTGTTGAGCCACGTGGCGGATATGACCGGTGGGATTCACCGCCACGCACCAAGCCCGGAGCAGTTGGAGCCCATCTTCGACGAGCTCTACAGCCGCATCTTCCTGCGGATCGTCGAATGACGTTACGGACGTTCTGATCAAGCAAGCCCCCGAGGTCTCTCTCTCGGGGGCTTGCGGTATCCACGAGGGTGCGCCGCTTGCTTATTGGAGCCCGTAGGTCTTCATCAGGATCCACTCGAACCAGGCGTCGGGCAGCCAGCGTTTGGCCAAGACCGCCGCCTTCTCATACAGCCGCCCGGCGACGTACCGGGGTTTCGGCCTTCGCGCCCGGATCACGCGCCACAGCGTCCGGGCGACGAGGTCCGGCGGGGCGCCGCTGCGTTCGTCCGTCTCGATCCTGGCGATCGTCTCCCGATGTTGGTCGGCGTAGGCCGAGGCGTCGGTCGACGCTTCGGTCGTGAGGCGATTGTCGGTGAAATCGGTTTGCACGTCGCCCGGCTCGATCAGTGCGACGTCGACGCCGAAGGCCTTGACCTCCATCCGGAGCGCCTCGGTCATCCCCTCCAGTGCGAACTTGCTGGCGCTGTAGACCCCCTGGTACGGGAGGCCCATCCGCCCGCCCACGGAGCTGACGTTGACGATCAGGCCCGCGTGCTGGGCCCGCATCGCCGGCAGCACAGCCTGGCAGACCCGCAGCACCCCGAAGAGGTTGGTCTCGAAGGTGGCCTTGGCCTCCGCGATGGACGTCGCCTCGACCGCGCCCCCGTAGCCGAAACCCGCATTGTTGACGACCACGTCAAGCCGTCCCTCCCGATCCAGCAGCGTCCGCACCCCCGCTTCGACGGAGGCGGTCTCGTTGACGTCCATCTTTAGCATTGTGAACCCCAACTCGGCCTCCGGGGGGTGCCGGCTGGTACCGTAGACGCGGCAGCCCTGGGCGGTCAGCAGATCCGCGCACGCACGACCGATGCCCGTACGGGCGCCGGTGATCAAGACCACGGGCGGTTGGGCGTTATGAGGGCTCATGGGACATTCCTATCTGGGTTTGTGATCGAGCCAACGTCCTGACGATGGACGAAGGACGATAGACGATGGGATCCACCAACCGACGGGACCGCTACGCTTCCACGCCCGACGCGCGGAATGCCGATTTCACGATCTCCAATGCTTCCTCCTGGATCTGCTTGAGGTGGTTGTTCCCCTTAAAGCTCTCGGTGTAGACCTTGTAGATGTCCTCCGTGCCGGAGGGACGGGCGGCAAACCACCCGTTCTCGGTGACGACCTTCAGCCCGCCGATGGGCGCGTCGTTGCCCGGCGCGCGGGTCATGGTGGCCTGGATCTCCTCCCCGGCCAATGCGTCGGCCTCGATCGCGTCGGGTGAGAGGTCCGCCAGGACCTCCTTCTGCTCGGGCGTGGCGGGGTTGTCAATGCGCGCGTAGACCGGCGAGCCGAGCTTCTCCTCCAGGGCCTGGTAGTGCTCGCTGGGGTCGCGCCCGGTTGTCGCCAGGATCTCGGCAGCCAGCAGGTCGAGGATAATCCCGTCCTTGTCGGTGGTCCACACCCCCCTGTCCTTGCGCAGGAACGAGGCACCGGCGCTCTCCTCGCCGCCAAAGCCGAGGAACCCCTCGTAAAGCCCCTCCACGAACCACTTGAACCCAACCGGCACCTCGTAAACGTCGCGCCCGATATCCTTGGCGATCCGGTCGATGATGGAGCTGGAGACCAGCGTCTTGCCCACGGACACGTCCTTTGACCATGGCTCGCGGTTCTGGAAGAGGTACCACACCGCCACCGCCAGGTAGTGGTTGGGATTCATCAGACCGGTGGTGGGGGTCACGATGCCGTGGCGGTCGTAGTCCGGGTCGTTGCCGAAGGCGATGTCGAACTGATCTTTCAGTTCAATCAGGCCGGCCATGGCGTTCGGGGAGGAGCAGTCCATCCGGATCTCGCCGTCGTGATCGAGCGTCATAAAGGAGAAGGTCGGGTCGACGACCGGGTTGACCACCTCGAGGTCCAGCCCGTAGTGCTCCGCGATGGGCTCCCAGTACGCGACCCCCGCCCCTCCCATCGGGTCCACCCCGATGCTGAGCCCGGCGTCCGCAATGCCCTCCATATCCAGCACCTCGATCAGATCCCTCACGTAGGGCATCACGTAGTCGTACCGGTGGGTCGTGCGGGCTTTGATCGCCCGACTGAGCGTCCGGCGCTTGACCGCTTTCAAGCCGCCGCTCAGGATTTCGTTGGCTCGTGCCTCGATGCGGCGGGTCGTCTCCGGGTCTGCCGGTCCGCCCCGGGGCGGATTGTACTTGAATCCGCCGGCGGACGGCGGATTGTGCGACGGGGTGATGATCACACCGTCGGCCAGGCCCGAGGTTCGATCGCGATTGTGGGTCAGGATCGCGTGGGAGATCACGGGCGTCGGCGTGTACCCGAATCCCTCTTGAACCATGATATCGACGCCGTTAGCGGCAAAGACCTCGATCGCCGTGCGCAGGGCCGGCTCCGAGAGGGCGTGCGTGTCCTTCCCCACGTATAAGGGCCCCGTGACCTGGTTGGCGGCTCGTACGTCGCAGACCGCCTGACAGATGGCCAGGATGTGATCCTCGTTGAAGCTCCGTTCCAGGGACGATCCCCGGTGCCCGGAGGTACCGAATGAGATCCGGTGATCCGGCTCCCTCGGGTCCGGATGGTCGGTGTAGTATGCCGAGATCAACCTCGGCACGTCTACCAGCATCTCGCGTGGTGCCTTCTCGCCGGCAAGCTTATGAATACTCATGGTTCCCCCCCCCTCTTTTTCGTAATCATCCGTCTATCTTGATATCTCTATCATATATCTCAATCATATATCTCAATCATAGTCCGCTTTAGGGCCTACGCCAATGCGTACTTGAAAGGACAACGCGCCCCGATCAAGCCGGGGCGCGTGTGTAGCCACTAGCAATCCGACGTGAGGGTTATCGACTGTCCATCGAATCGATGGTCTCAAAGTCCTCGTCCTCCAGCTCCCAATCGAAGAGGTCCATATTGCTCTCGAGGTGATCGGGATTGGTGGACTTGGGGATGACGTTGATGCCCTTCATCAGCAGCCACTTGAGGACGACCTGCGGCATATTCTTCTCGTACTTCGCGGCGATTTGATTTAGGGCCTCGTCGCCGATCAGGTCGCCGTTGCCCAGGGAGGAGTAGGAGGTCACCAGGATGTCGTGGTCCTTGCAGTAGTCAAGCAGCTTCTGTTGGTTGTGATAGGGGTGATACTTGATCTGGTTCACGGCAATCGGTGCCTCCGTGACCTGCAGCGCTTCCTCCAGGTGGTGGATCATGAAGTTGCTCACGCCGATGCTGCGCACCTTGCCCTGTTGAACCAGCTTGGCCATCGCGGAGAGCGTCTCTCCGACCGGAATGCTTGGGTTCGGCCAGTGGATCAACAGCAGGTCGATGACGTCGATGCCCAACTCCTGGAGCGCGCGGTCGCCAAATTCCAGCACCTCGTCGTGTCGCAGGGCGGACCGTCGAATCTTGGTCGTGATGAAGATCTCCTCAGTGTCATAGTCCTGGAGCACCGGGCGGATCGCCTCGTGGTTGCCGTACATATCGGCCGTGTCGATGTGGTCATATCCCAACTCCAGGGCCGTCCGGACCGATCGCGTGCAGGTGTCGCCCCGCAGCTGCCATGTTCCCAGGCCGAGCGCCGGCATCTCGTATCCTGTGACTAATTCGAAGTATTCCATAGGTTGCGTCTCCTTTTTCTTGTTCGTCTTTTCAACTGCATGAGAATTGTAGCACAAGACCCTCGAATTGGCAAAATTAGTCAGACCGAAATATCTAAATTATAGGGGCTGACTGGCGCTAAAAGACCCTCCTCAATCACCGGAGACGTCCATAAGGTCGCGGAGCCCTTCCCCGAGTAGGTTGAGACTTACCACTGCAAGCATCGTAGCGGCGCCCGGGAACGCCGCGAGCCAAGGTGCTGAGGCCAGATAGTCGCGTCCAGTAGCTAAGAGCGCCCCCCACTCGGGCTTGGGCGGTTGGGCGCCGAGCCCGATAAAGGTGAGGGCCCCACCCGCTAAAATGAATCGTCCCATCCGCATAGTCGTCAGCACAATGAGCGAGGGGGCGATGTTGGGTAGCAGATGGTAGGCCATAATCCACACGGGCCCCGCGCCGAAGGCGCGGGCTGCTTCCGTATAGGGCGCCTGCCGGATACTTATCACCCGGCTCCGGGAAATGCGAAAAAAAGAGGGGATGCTGATGATGCCCAGAGCTATGATCGTGTTTCTAAGCGAGGGCCCCAGGCGCGCCACGATGATGAGGGCCAACAGAAGGGGAGGGACCCCTAACCCTATCTCGATGGCTCGGGAGAGAATACGATCGAGCAGACCGCCGGTATATCCGGCGATGAGACCCAGAAGCGTACCTGCTACGGCTGCGGTCCCAGCACCGGTGATCGCGCTGACTAAGGCCACGCGACTTCCATAGAGAGTTCGGCTCAGCATGTCACGACCCAGGGGATCCGTACCGAAGGGGTGAGCGGTACTTGGAGGCTGAAGCTTGGCCTCGGCTATGACGAGATCAGGGGGATAGCGCGTGAATAACGGCGTCAGTATCGTCAGCCCGATCCAAATCGCTGTCAGGATGAACCCAATCCATAGCTTCGTCGTGATCCGGTGCGCAAACCTTTCGAATCGCGCGGGTTGGACCGGCGTCTCTCGTTGTGAGGGCTGGGTTTGTGTCGCTGTCTGGCTTGAGGCGTGGATGGCGTTCAACGCTAACTCCTAGAGCTCCTGTTGGGGAATTCGGATCCGAGGATCCAGCTCGCTATGAAGGAGGTCCACACCCAGGTTGATCGCAATATAGCCGGCTCCGATAAGAAGGCTCGTGCCCATCACTACCGGATGGTCGCGGTCGAAGATAGCCTGAACCATGAGCCCACCCAATCCGGGCCACCCATAGAGCGTCTCGATGATGAACGCGCCGCCCAGCAGATGACCAAAGTGAAGACCGGCAAGCGTAAGAACGGGTCCAAGCGCGTTGCGAAGCACGTGATGGAAGAGGACGCGATGTTCATTTGCCCCTTTGGCACGGGCGGTGTCGACGTAGCCTTGATGGAGTTCCCTTAGGGTCTGGGCCCGCACAAAACGGAGCATACTGGTCGTGAGTGGCAGACTGAGCGTCACGACCGGCAGAATGAGGTGTTTGACTCCGTCTCCGGCTAGCACCGGCAACCAATTGAGATGGATGGCAAAGAGCCAGAAGAGGATAAGGGCCAGCCAATACGTTGGACAGGCCGTACCGATTGAGGTTGCGATGATGATGAGGCTATCCAGCCAGTCGTCGTGGTAGCGTGCCGCGAAAACCCCAAGAACGCCACCGGCGATCAGAGCCACCGTCATTGAACTCGCAGCAAGGAGAGCGGTCTTAGGCAACCTTTCCCTCAGCAGTTCGCCAACGGGACGGTTTTTGGCCATCGAGCGCCCCCAATCTCCCCTGATTAGGATGCCGGTGACGTAATTGAGGTAACGGATGAGCAGGGGCGCGTCGAGATTCAGTTCCCGACGCAGCGCCGTCATCTGCGCTTGATCAGCGGTCTCGCCTGCCAGGACATCGACTGCATCGCCGGGGGCGGCGTCGAGCGCGACGTGGATAATGACGCTGATGATGACCAGCGTCAGACACGCGTCTCCCAACCTCTGCAGAAGGTAGCGGACCATTGCCAACCCTCTTCAATCCCCTCGGCGAATTGTGGCGTCATTGAGCAGCAGACGGCCCATATACCCGATCTGTGCGCCTTCGACCCTGTCTCGCATCGCAATGACGTCGACCGGGTTGTAAAGCGGCTGCCACGGGGCATCGTGCAGCACGAGCTTCTGGGCCTCAAAGTACAGCTGCATGCGCGTTTCCTCGTCGAGTTCGTGAGCAGCTTGCTGCACAAGGGTGTCAAACGATGGATTGCTGTAGTAGACCCGGTTGCTGCTCCCGATACGTTGACTCAAGAGAAAGATGCGCAGTGCATCGGGATCGTTCCAATCGTATCGCCAGAGCAATAGATCGTGGGTTCCTTCGCCGGTAGTCTGCATAACGGCCCGACTCTCGAGCTGCTGGATGGAGAGTGTCACTCCGATGGCCTTTAGATGGCTTTGGATGAGCGCTGCGATGTCGGCGTTGGGAGCGCGGGTGGAGGTGAGCAGGTCCAAGCTTAATGCCTCCCCGTTTCGCCGCCAACCGTCCTCTCCATCTCGTTGGAAACCGGCCTTTTCTAGAAGGCCTATCGCCTTCTTTGGGTCGTAGGCCAACTCGTACTCCTTAAGCGATGGATCGAAGCCCTGGATCGTGGGTGGCAGCGGCGCGTAAGCCGACTTCCCCATCCCGTCCAGCGCGAGATCGACGATCTCATCTTTGTTTACCGCGTGCGCCAAAGCCCGCCGGACGACGGGATCATCCAAAGGTGGTTTCTCGCAATTGAAACCCAGGTAGATGAGACTGTTGAGAATTGCTTCCTCCAGGTTGATATTGGGTGCGTCCTCAAGCTGCTGCCGATGCGCGGGGTGATTAATAAAGAGGACATCCACCTCACCGGTCCTCAACGCTGTGAGCTGGGTGGTGGCATCCGGGATCACCCGAAAGACGAGTTCCGAGAGATGGGGCGGCCCTTGGTTGTCTACGGTGGGTGGACCCCAAGCGTAGTCAGGATTGCGTTCCAGCACGAGCGCATGACCCCGTTTCCAAGACGCTAGCTTGAACGGACCGCTGCCCACGAGGTGAGCGTCGTCATCCTGTGCGGCACGCTCGGTGGATGAGGGACTGATAATCCCTGCATACGGCATGCTGATCGTGCTCCAAAAGGTTGGGGTCGGAGCCCCAAAATGAAACCGAACCATCTTTCGGTCCAAGACTTCGACCGATTCGATCTCCTTCATACCGATGTAGATGGGGGATCGCGTGCCGACCTCCTGGAACCGGTCAAAGGTGAACTTCACCGCTTCGGCGTCTAGCAGCGTGCCGTCGTGGAAGGTGATACCCTCTTTGAGGGTCATTGTGACGGCCAATCCATTCCCACTCGTCTCCCAACTTTCGGCCAGGAGGGAGTGAATTTCGTTATTGGTGTCCCGGACGACGAGCGTATCATACAGGTAGGGCAACGTTAAACTCAGTCCGGAACTCGGCCTCCCCTGGGGATCCAGGGAACTTGGCTCCGAGGTCATCGCCCGGACCAGACGTCCACCGTCAGCGGAACCGATGGTCTCTGTCTGGGGTTGGCAGCCGATGATTGAGAAAAGGGCTAAAAATCCTATAAGGATGAAAAACCCTCGGATTTTCATACGGGATCGCATATTCGCTCCTCCTTTCGGACCTGGATGCCTTTTGTCGGTATGCGTTCTATGATCTGGGCAGCAGCCTCTTTCCCCTGACGCGTGCAATCAGGCACCCCCACACCATCGTAGGAGCATCCAGCCAGACTGAGTCCCCCTAACTCTGCGGCCCGGTTCCGTAGATCAGCCACCCGATCGAGGTGGTTCAAGTCATATTGTGGGTTGAGCTTCGTCCAACGGAAGGTGCGTGCGAGAACGGGGGAAGCCTCGACACCCACGATCTGTGCCACCTCCTGAGCTGCGACTTCGGCTAAAGCCTCATCATCAAGCTTTAGAATCTCTTCCCGGCCCGGTCCGCCCATAAAACACCGCAACATCTGGTATCCCTCAGGTGTCCGATTGTCAAATTTCGCGGAGGAGAAGGTACACGCCGTGATGCGCCGTTCCTCAGATTTTGGAATGATGAACCCGAACCCATCGAATTTCGGGATGCCAGGCCCATTGCGATAGGCTAATGAGACGACGGCGGTGGAGACGAACCGAATATCATCCAAACCTTGCGAGAGGTCCTGATCCAGGTCGTTGACGAGTTCTGCGGTCACGTTAGCTGGGGTGGTGAGGACTAACTCGTCGGCATAAAGCTGTCTTCCATCGGTGAGCTGAACGATATAAGGCGGCGCGCTATCGATCGAGGTGATCGTTTCCACCTTGCTGTTGAGACGGACAAAGGTGTAGTGAGCGTCAAGTGCATCGGCTAAGGTGTCGACGTACTGCTGCATCCCATCTTGTAAGCTCACAAATATAGGCAGGGATTGGCGCCCCCCTTGTTTGGCCTCCGCTTTGCTGCGGATCATCTTGCGCTTAGCCGCGATCATGCCTCGGGTGAGGCTCCCGTACTTCTCTTCGACCGCCATTAGCCTAGGGAAGCTGGCTTTAAGGCTTAGCCGATCGGCGTCGGCCACATGGATACCGGACAGGAGAGGTTCTGCGATCTTGTCCAATGCTTCCTGACCCAGGCGGCGCCGCACGAAGTGCCCCAGCGTCTCGTCACCGTTCTCGCGGCGAGGGGGAATGAAAAGATCCATTGCCATGCGGATTTTGCCCGGAATAGAGATGAGTGAAGAGAGAGCGAAGGGCAGAAACTTCGTGGGTACGATGAGCATAATACCCTCTGGCAGTGGATGCAACGTGCCGTCACTGAGAACGTGAACCTTGCGCTGGGCCTTGTTGGTTCCCATCAGGTCATCCTCTAGCCCAAGCTCTCGGCACACTTCCAGGGCCCAGGGCTTCCGCGTCAGGAAGCAATCCGGTCCGCCTTCAATCAGGAACCCGTCGGAGTGTTCGGAGATGAGCTTACCGCCGAGCCGAGCCGACTGTTCCAACAGTGTAATTTCAATATCTTTCCCTGGGGATCCAATCGCTTTTTGCAGGTGATAAGCGGTTGAGAGTCCGGTGACGCCGCCGCCTACGATAACAATACGCTGCGGACAATCAGAAAGTTTAGGATGCTCCATTATGTCTCCTTATGTCTCCTGTCATGTCTTCTTGAGATGTGAGTCTCGCCTAGATGTTCGCTTGATGGCGCTGGCGAGTGATTGAATAAGTCGATGATCATCGTTGAGGGCGGGTGCGCGTTCAAGGTGGATATTCGCGGACTTAGCTTTCGCCTTGAGTTCAATATCTAGATCGTACAGAGTTTCCAGATTGTCGATGGGAAAACCGATAGGCACCACGAGAGCTTGCGCTTCTGCTGCAGGTGCCGAATCGGGAGAGTTGCACTTCGAAAGCGTAAGGAGTTTATCCTCTAGATTTGGTCCCAACCACGGTTCTGAGACGCTTTCTGGAACGCTCTGGTACGTGACCTGCCAGCGACCTTCGGGCAATACGAGTTTTTCTGCAACGTGGGCGGCGGTTTGTGCAATCTGGTCGGGATAGGGATCCCCGTCTTCGAGGACAGTAGCCGGCAGACTGTGAGCGCTGAAGAAGATCGTCACGTTGCCGCGCCGGAGGATTGGAAAGGCCTCCAAGCCCCTTGCAGCGGTGGCCATCAATCCGGATAAAAAGGCGGGTTCCTGGTACCAGCTCGTGACGAAATCGACCCGCGGAGATTCATCCGTTTGATCGGCCAGGGTTGCCGTCAGTGCTCTCCGGTAGGCGCCGGTTGTGAACCGACCTTCGTAGGGGGTCAAGCTGATGGCGGTGATACGATGGATGCCTGCACTTTGGACGCGTTCCAGGGCCTCACTGATGGTTGGGGTACCGTGACGGGTGCCCAGGAAGACGGGACATCCTAAACTGCGGGCTAAGGCATCGCGGATGCGACACGTCGTATCGGCCATCGGAGAACGTCCACCGATCGCTCGGTAGCGGGCCTGATAGGCTGCCACGACGGCCCGAGGAACAGGTCGTCCACGGCGCACACCGCTCAAAAACGCCGGAATTTCGCTCGGGGCCTCCGGCGAGCCGTGCGCCAAGAGCAGCACAGCGGCGGGACGTCCATTTGCCATCAATCGATCCCCTCGCGCTGTAGGGCGCGCGGTTGATAGGTGCAAAAGGGCTCCTCGGCCAGGTAGTCACCGGTCATCCCATAAGCCCGGGCCCGGCATCCACCACAGACCTGCTTGAACTCGCAGGTGCCGCATTTGCCTTTCAACCGATTGGGATCGCGAAGGGCTTGGAAGAGCGGTGCGTCCTGCCAGATGTCGGCGAGGTTCTTCTCGCGCACGGATCCGGCACTCACCGGGAGATAGCCGCAGGGGAAGACCTCCCCTTGATGGCTGACAAAGCAAACCCCGGTACCCGCTAGGCATCCTCGGGTCATCGTGTGCATACCGGGATGACCGCCTGGGTGGCCCCCACCCACTTGATGTTGTCGTCGATGGCTGGGCGTATGGTCGGGTTGCGAGCCCTGGCGTCGCGCTTCTGTTTGACGCTGACGCACGATCCGGAAGTAGTGGGGAGCGCAGGTTGCCTTAAGTTGGAGGTCGACGGTTCGCTCGGCTTCATAGAGCCACTCTAGGATCTCCTCGTATGCGTCGGGCGAGACCTGAGCGTCATCGGCGATCTCCTCCCCACATCCCACGGGCACCAGCATGAAGAGGTGCAGCCCGATGGCGCCGACCTCTTGCGCGAGCGTTAGTACCTCATCCATTCGGTCGGCGTTATGCCTCGCGACCGTGGTGTTGATCTGAAAAGGCACCTCGACTTCCTTGAGTGCCTCCATACCCGCCAGTGCTCGCTCGAAGGCTCCCTCACCACGAAAATCATCGTGACTTGCTGTGTCAGGACCGTCGAGGCTGATACTCACCCGTCGTACGCCCGACGCCTTGATCTTTTCTGCCGTGGCTTCGTCAATCAAGGTGCCGTTAGTCGCTAACGCCACGATCAGATTCGAGTTCGTTGCGTAGCGGGCGATCTTATAGATGTCGGGGCGTATCAGGGGCTCACCCCCCGAGAGGATGAGGATAGGCTTTGCAAAGGCGGCTATCTGGTCGATGAGCGCGTAGGATTCCTCCGTGCTTAAATCCTCAGGGGTCAAAGTGTCGGCGATGTCGATACGGCGGCAGTGCCGACAATGAAGATTACAGCCCGCCGTCGTCTCCCAGAAGATCAGCCTGGGGGGCGGATAGGTCGTTGGCATCGTGGGCTCTCCTTTGAATATAGCGGCTTACGAGACGATCTCTTGATAGACGCTGATGATCGCCATCAACACGTGATCCAGGAAGTCTTGGGTGCGTTTGTAGAGGTGCCAGGTCGCAGTATCCGGCGGACCATCAAGGGAGCCGGTCTCGTGTAGGGATGAGGTGATAGAGCGCTTGACCATCATAAACGCACGGGTGGTATCGAGTATCGAAAGGCCTGCAGATACGAATAACTGCGCGTATTCTCGGGCCAGACGGGTGCCCTCCTGGAGATAGGTCTCACCAGGGTCATCCCGCGTCGCATAGTGCATCAGCGCCGCCATCAGCTGTTGACCCTGCATCCGGAACGCGCGTCGTCGACTCTCTTCGATCTGTTTGTACCATGACTCTGCCCTAATCCCGGGATGTCCCATAGGACCAGACATCGGAGAATAAGCAAAGGCGTCGAGTGAGGCGGCTCCGTCGCCCGCCGTCTGGGGCGTTTGCTCTGACATCGAAGTGAGGAAATCATCCAACGCCGTCTGGGTAAATCGGCGGCGCCCGCCGGGAGTGCGAATACATCTCACCTTCCCCTCATCAGACCATCGGCGAAGCGTTGTGGGATGAACCCCTAGGTAATCAGCCGCATCACCAAGCCTAAGCCACGTCCGACCCCTCGAATGCGTCTCTTTATTCATACTGCCCCTTCGTTCCCTTAAGATATGAAGCTATACTTTTCTATACAATCCTATGTCTTCCTAAGTATAGATCTTTTTGGCGATTGCGCAACCTTCGGAACTCAAGTTGATGGGAGTCTCTTCGTTGAACGTTGGCGTTCGATTTGGTCCTGCTCGCAGTTTGCAGTATAGTGGGCGTAATGATTGGTAGTATGGACTGCTTGAAAGGAAAATGAAGGTCCGGATGTGATAAAGTGATTACGGCCTTATGGAGTAGAGAGGAGCCGTGCGGTGACGAAACGACCTAACATTGTCGTCATCCTTGTGGATGACATGGGATACTCGGATTTGGGCTGCTACGGGGGCGAGATCCAAACCCCGACCCTGGATGCGCTGGCGGACAGCGGGGTGCGGTTCACGCAGTTCTACAACACGGCGCGCTGCTGCCCGGCCCGCGCGTCGCTGTTGACCGGCCTCTACCCGCACCAGACCGGCGTCGGGTGGATGGTCTGCTCGGATATGGGCGGCGCGCTCGACGGCTACGCCGGCGATCTGAACGAGCGGTGTCGCACGTTCGGTGAGGTGCTGGGCGCTGCCGGCTATCGCACCTATCTCTCGGGCAAGTGGCACGTGACCTCGGAGCAGTACCTGGCCCCGGATGCGTCCAAGCACAGTTGGCCCGTCCAGCGGGGGTTCGACCGCTTCTACGGCATCCTGAGCGGCGCCTCGAACTACTACAGCCCCCCGATTGTCGCCGACAACGACTGGATCGGACCGGAGGGCATGGACGAGGAGAGCCTCTTTACCGATGCGATCGCCGAACGCGCGGCCGACTTTATCCGGGACCACGTGGCGGAGACCCCGGATCGGCCGTTCGTCGAGTACGTGGCGTTCACCGCGCCTCACTGGCCCCTCCACGCCCGGCAGGAGACCATCGATGCCTACGTCGACGTCTACACCGACGGGTGGGATGCGATGCGCCCTGCCAAGTACGCGCGGATGCAGGCGATGGGCGTCATCGAGGACCATTGGGACCTCTCCAAGCGGGGCGAGGGGATCCCCGACTGGGAGAGCCTGCCGCAGGAGAAGCAGGACGAGTTTGTCTACCGCATGGCCGTCTATTCCGCGCAGGTCGACGAGATGGATCAGGGCGTGGGCCGGATCGTTGCCGCGCTGAAGGAGGCCGGACAGTTTGAGAACACCCTGATTCTCTTCATGAGCGACAACGGGGGATGCGCCGAGGAGATCCACCGGGGCGACTACGACGATTGGCGCGAGATCGGTCAGGCGCACACGTTCGAGAGCTACGGCAAGCCGTGGGCCAATTACAGCAACACGCCGTTTCGGGAGTACAAGCACTGGGTCCACGAGGGTGGGATCGCCACGCCGCTGATCGCCCACTGGCCCGCTGGTATCGCCGACCCCGGCCGCATCTGCCGCCAGCCGGGGCATCTTATCGATATCATGCCCACGTTGATTGAGCTGGCGGAAGCTGGCTACCCGCCAGACGCTGGCGCCGATGATGTGCATACCCTGCCGGGCCGCAGTCTGACGCCCGCTTTTCGAGGGCAACCCATCACCCGCGAGCAGATCTTCTGGGAGCACGAGGCCAACCGCGCTCTGCGCCGGGGCAGGTGGAAGCTCGTGGCCAAGGGCGTGGATGGCCCGTGGGAGCTCTACGACATGACGGAGGATCGCACGGAGACCCACGACCTGGCCGACCGGTACCCTGACCGGGTTGAGGAGATGGCTGGCCGGTGGGACGCCGTGGCGCGGGTGACCGACGTCTATCCGCTCTTTGGCGACGTGCCCGGTTTTCGCTACCAGGAGCGGGCAGCCGCGGCAAGCTGGAAGCAGTCGGATGAGTCTTAGGATCGTATTGAGATCGCCGGCCCTCTCTTGTATCAAGTAGGAGTTACGCAGTTCGATCAGGTGGGACGCACTTCTGCTGGAGATTGAGTGGCATCATCCCACAAAGCCAATGCTCTACAATCTCTGTCAAGTGCGTCCCACCTTCATCGCGTAA
>DAOTTS010000044.1:0-23568 GCA_034437735.1 Anaerolineae bacterium | reverse complement strand
CACCCATGGGAGCATCTCGCGGGGTTCGGCGATGGGGGCGCGCCAGACGAGCCAGCCGTCGGGCTGGAGCTCGGTCTGCTCGTTGCGGTGCCAGCGGGTCTCCTGCACGCGGCGGACGACCCGGGGGTGGAAGCGCAGCACCACCTCCACGGGCGCCCGCGCGCGGGTCCAGATGCCCCAGGCGTCGGCCAGGTGGGCGGCAGGATCGAAGTCTTCCGGGAGGGTGTAGGGCTCGTCGATCATCTCGGCGGTGCGGATGCGCTCGATCTTGAAGGTGCGCACGGCGTCCGGCGGCTCGCGCCAACCGATGACGTGGCTGGTGCGCCCCAGCGGGTAGGGCTCGATGTAGTAGGGCGCGAAGGTGTACGCGTAGACGTTGCCGTCGTCCATCTGGTGGGTGAGGGCCACCTTGCGGCCTCGGGACCATGCTCGGGTGAGGGTCTCCAGGACGTCCATGTAGACCGGGTCGTAGCGCTGGGCCTCGGTCTGCATCACCTCGGCGGCGTGGCGGACGTGGTCGCTGATAAAGGGGGCCAGGTGCGCCAGCGACGCGGCCAGCTTGCTCAGGGCCGAGGCCGCGTGGGGGTTCTGCTTGTCGGTGGTCTTGGCCATCAGCCGGGCGGCCAGGTGGACGGCCATGGCCTCGTGGAGGGTGAAACGAACCTCCGTGAGGTAGCTGTCGCGGTCGAGGGCCAGCCGCCCGTCGGCGGTCTCGTAGATGGGGAAGCGTTGCGTCAGGTCGGGCAGGTAGCGGTGGATGGTCGACCGGTGGACGCCGATCCGGCGGGCGATCTCGGACTGGGTGAGCCCGTCGGGATGGTCGAGCAGCAGGCGCTCGATCTGCAGCAGGCGGTCGGCCTTGTTGGCGGCGCGTTCTTTCATCGGTCTGTCTCCTCTGTTGTCGTTATCTCTATCTTACCAAAGCCGGTCGCCAAATTACGCAACAGGCGTGCGAATTTCGGACGAAATCTTCTTGGACGAAATCTTCTCGGACGAAACCCTGGATTGGATCACGACCGACCCTTGAACGGCCACAGGCCGCCCCGGTCGTCCTCACTGTAGAGGTAGCCCGCCTCCTCCAGGCTCGGAAGCCGCCGGGTGACGGTGGAGCGGGCGACGTTCAGCTCGCGGGCGAGTTCGGCCGGCCGGATGCCGGGTCGCTGCCGGATGATGCGGTCCATCTGTGCGAAGTCCTTTTCTTTACGCTGCCAGTGTGCCATCGGACACCTCCGTGTCGGTGAGTGGTTGTCTTCACCCTCACCGTACCGGAGGCGTGTTGCAGGTACGTCAACACGATGGCACCTTTTAGGGCGACGTCGCACGGATCGTGCGCGCGGCCCTCGGCTAGTGTACCCTTAAATGGCGAAGTGCGCAATGCGGTCATTTTGTGATGATGGGTATTGCGTTTGCTCCGGGGGCATCTCCCCCCTTGCTCCGAGGGCATCTCCCCCCTTGCTCCGAGGGCATTTGTAATGCCCGGCTTCAGCGGATGCCTCCCTTCGATGCCACATGCCCCCTCTCGGATCTGTGCTACAATGAAAAGCAGCGGGAGGTGTTCCTATGTTCAAACCTGAGCGATTGTCCTTTGACGAACTGAGCCGGCGTCTGCGAGACTACGAGGAGCGATACGGCTACTCAACGATCGAGTGCTACCGCCGCTATCAAGATGGCGAGCTGAGTGACGACCCGGAGATGATGATGTGGGCGGGTCTCTATCATCTGTATCTTACCTCTCTACTTACAAACCAAGCGTAGGCGCTTACAAACCACAACTCACAACTTGTAACTTGTAACTCGCAACTCACAAGGAGCCCTATGCCCCTATGGAACCTGCTCAACCCGTGGCACGGACACGGCGCCCGGGTCGCGCGCACGATGGACGACGTGCTGGGCCGCGCGGCGCACGACGGCCCGTGCTGCGTGCGCCGCCGGCTCGACCTCGCCACCGACCGGGTGATCCTCTTCTCCGACCTGCACCGGGGCACCCACGACCGCAGCGACGAGTTCCGGGAGAACGAGCGCGCCTACAACGCCGCGCTGGCCTACTACTACCGTAAGGGCCACACGCTGATCCTGCTGGGCGACGCGGAGGAGCTGTGGCAGCACCGGCCCGAGGCCGTGCTGGGCGACTACTACCACTCGATCGAGCTGGAGGCGCGCTTCCACCAGGCCGGGCGCTACGTGCGTCTGTGGGGCAACCACGACGACCTGTGGCAGTTCGAGGACAGCGTGGCGCAGATCCTGGCCCCGCTCTACGGCGATCCGCCGCTGACGGTCTACGAGGCCGTGCTGCTGGAGCTGACCGACGACGGCACCCCGCTGGGCCAGATGCTCTGCGTCCACGGGCAGCAGGGCGACCGGGCCAGCAGCCAGTGGTCGTGGGTCTCGCGGCTCCTGATCCGCTACCTCTGGCGCCCCCTCCAGCGCTTCTTCCGGATCTCGGTGAACACGCCCTCGCGGGACTGGTACCTGGAGAACCGGCAGCACCGCGCGCTCTACGACTGGGCGGAGGCGCAGCAGGCCCTGATCCTGATCACGGGGCACGTTCACACGCCGGTCTTCGAGTCGTACTCCCAGGAGGCGCGGATCAAGGCGGAGCTGGCGCGCTTGCAGGACGAGACGGGCGCCGACCCGACGCCGGCCCAGGTGGAGGCCCAGGCGCGGGTGATGGCCCGGCTGGAGTGGGCGCGGGTGAAGGAGCGCAAGCGCCGGCAGCAGAGCCGGCTCCACGACATCGCCTTCGAGAAGCCGTGGTACTTCGGCACCGGCTGCTGCTGTTATCAGGGTGGGGCGATCACCGGGATCGAGATCGATCGTGGGGAGATCCGCCTGATCCGCTGGCCCGACGACGGCGGCGAGCCGCGCCCCCACGTCCTGGCGAAGGACTCGCTGCGGACGCTCTTCCGGAAGTACGCGGGTGCTGCATAGCGAAACAGTCCCCGGCACTCGCTGAACTGCGCGAGTGCCGGGGACTGTTTCGCAGCGCCCACGCACCCCACTGCTCCGAGCGGATTTGAAATCCGCGACGTCTGCGATTACCTGAAATTGGTGGGGGGTCCTCGCTGCATTTTCCCCATCTATCGACTATACTAGAAGGTAAAGGCCCGGTGTCTTTCCGCCCTCAGATGATGCCCTGGTGCGCGGCACTTCCGGGCACAATCATCAAGGACAACGCGCCTTGGGACGCCAGAGCGAACACCATTAACCGAAGGAACCCCTATGCACCTGATCTATCCTATGTCCAACGTAGGCTGCCTCGCTGTATCTGTTCCACCTATGACGAGAACGTGGAATCCGGCATTTTTACCAAACGAACCCATTTTTTTTGTAACCTCATTCACTTTTGGTCTGCATCCGACTTCAGCGTGTCGAGGTCGCTCTCCGGACCCTGTTCGTCGCGTACGTACGATCCCGTTCAGTCCCCGGCACTCGCGTACTGCAGCGAGTGCCGGGGACTGAACGGGTAGCCCTCGTCCAGCTCGTCGGCGCCGATCATGGCCACCGAGGTGCGGACGTCCTGGCCGAGCTCCACCTTGCCGGTGAAGAGCGTGATCGTGCCGCCGGCATTGATCCGGATCCAGGCGTCGAGGGACGGGGTGCGCTGCAGCGGGCGGGGCAGGTCCGTCTGGGGGATTCTGTCTGGGGGATTCTGTCTGGGTGCTTCTGTCTGGGGGATTTTGTCGACGGATGCTATTCGTAGGGTGCGGGTCGTTTCATTATAAATGAGCGTAAGGATGACGAGGTGCGATGCACTCCCGTACACAACCATCCATGATCTGCAACTTCGAAGAACGAAAAAGCTCACCAGGCTATTCAAGGTACAAGTGCATTGCACCGGGTTTCAAGAACAAGCCTCAACGCATTGTTGAAACCATCATGCCGGTAAGGCCATTATATCCCCGTGAAGGTGAGAGTTCAATCGTATGCGGGCCGTTCCGGCCTCGGCCTCAGGCTACGTTAGCTCCCCCAGGATGTCGAGCGTGCGGCGGTCGGGCTCGCCGTCGAAGTACCGGTCGAGGACGCGGTGGAAGACGGTGCCGGGCTCGCCGGCGGCGTGGGCGAAGAGGGTCATGGACGAGCGGAGCTTGAGGTTGTCGGGGTAGCCGAGGACTGCCCGGGCATCATGGCGCTCCAGGCTGAGCAGGGTGCGGGCGCCGTCGCGCAGCCGGGGGCCGAGGACGGGGTGCTCCAGGTAGGCGCGCGCCTCCCCGGCGCCCTTGATGGCATAGTAACGGGTGGTGGCGCTGCGGCCCAGCCCCTCGATCTGCGGGAAGATAAACCACATCCAGTGCCCGCGCTTGCGCCCGCTGCGCAGCTCGCGCAGGGCGCGGTTGTAGACGCCCTCCTGAGCCTCGAGGAAGCGGTGCAGGTCGAATGGATCGTCGCGGGTGGTTCCCCCGGTCATGGGCGGCTCCTCCTTCGATTGGGTTGGGGGTATTGTAGCATAGGGGCTGCGAAGGTGCGAGTGGGGGAGGGGCCGCGTATCGAGATGGGTGGTGTTTTTTTCTAACCACAGATTATGCAGATTTTACAGATTATGGTTCACAGATTGGGGTTAGTTGTTCGATGCATCACCGTCTCCGTTGGCCTCCGGATTCCCCATAGGCCCAGGACCGTCGCGTCTGGCCTCATCCAGTATCAAGCTTCCAGCAACCACCATTGATTCACCCTGACGCGTGGCCTGCCACGTGACTTGCTCTCCCCGGGGGCTGCTCTATACTTGTTGCTGACTCAGCGGGGTGGGTGGGCGTCGAGAGCCCAAAGATTTCCACCTTGCGGCGTTAGGACGCTCAAGCTCGGCCCAAACCTTTGGGCTCTGCCGTTTCCCATCGTTCCTGCAAATGGACGGTCCCTTAACGCCGCTGAGGGCAGACAGAGGACAAGGACAACGACGATCACAATGATGACATCGGATGAGGAAACGCGGTACCCACGGCACATCGGGATTGTGTCCACTAGCTGCTGCGGAAGCATTGAGCATTCCTTATGCTGGAAGATGTCGTGCGGCTGGCGGCACAGGCGGATGCGTAATCCTTGTTTTTGTTCTATAATTGAAGGGCAACGCTGAGGAATTACGTCGATGACTATCGGCTTGAAATTCAGGACGTGTGAAAGGAATGGCCCATGAGTTGGATGTTCACCCCGGTTGGCATTGGTATCATAGTCGTTGTTATCGTTGCGCTAACCACCTTGGTTTACCGGAAGCGCGAGCGCATCAAGGCGTGGCTGCGCAGTTGGACGATGGACGAGGTGGAAGTCGAGGCCGGTCCCGCGAAAGCGAAGTTCACGCGGAAGGATGCGGATGAGGATAAGGCGCCATCGTCGCCACGGGCCGGTGTGAGTTTTGGCGAAGGCAATGATTTCAGTGGTGCGAAGGTTCGCGATGTGGCAGGGCGCGATCTTCGCCGTGGTGGTGGTGCTGCTGCCGCGACGCCGGAGGGAGAGGCGCCCGGTGTGGACTTCGGCAAGGACGGCAAGTTCCGTGACGCGGAGATTGAAGACGTCGCCGGTCGTGATAGTGTGGAGGATGATTAACGATGCCTCGTAATGTGTTGGCCGATTTTGTGGATCGCCGACGGGAGTTGGCTCTTTTCCAACAGATGCTCGATGGTGAGGTTGACGAGCGAATTATGCTGCTCCTGGATCGCGGTGAGCAGGGCAAGTCCTATTTTCTGCTGCGGCTGGATCACGAGTGCGACCAATGCGACCCGTCCATCCCTGCGGTTCTGCTTGACTTCGATAGCCGCAAAAGTGGTCTGAGCAGTTATTTGGACGTGGCCCGCAAGGTACGCCGGGATTTAGGTGATGAGCTTACGCCCGCTATCTGCGGCTGCCTGGATCGCATCTTCCGGCGAGGGCCGACGGTCAACGTTCAGACGGGGAGCGGGGAGAGCGGCGGCGTGGATTTCGGTCGACGTGGGCGCTATGCTGACGCTGAGGTGTCCGACATCGGTGGGCGGGATAACGTGAGCGTCCGAATAGGGGACGTCCACGGAGGGGCACCCCATCCCGATCAGGAGGAGCGCTATCGAGCCGAGATGGGCCGCGCACTGTTGAGAGATCTGACGGACCTGGTCGAGACGCATCCCCAGGTCGTCCTGTTGATTGACACCTTCGAGCATGTCTCCGACGCGATGTGGGTCTGGTTAGAAAGGTGGCTCTTTGATCCACTGCGGCGCGAGCTGCCGCACGCGGTTCTGGTTGTCACCGGGCGCCCGCAATGTCGAGGTTTCTTTGAGCGCCCCCACCGGTGGGGATATCTTATCACGACGGTCGAGCGCTTTTCTCCGCTCAGTCACGAGGATGTTCTTCTTCATTATAATCGACGCGGGCTTACGGTCCCTGCGTCCGAGGCCTCGCTGCTTGAAATCGCGCGGGTCAGTCCGGCGCGGATGGCTCAGATCGGCGAATGGCTCGAGCAGGTCAAGGAGGGTGCGGAATGAATGACAGCGCTCTGAGTGATCTGCTATCCCGCGACTTGTCCGATGCGGAGATGGACCGCGCACTGCTCGACCTGACCCTGGAGGCCGCCCCGCCGGCGGTGGCGGATGCTATTCGCGTCTGTGCGCTGCCAGCCTGGTTCGACGCGGCGCACCTGGCGCTGCTCACCGGCAAGGAGCTTGAGGAGGCCGAGGAGCTGCTCAAGAAGGTCGCCGAGTTCTCCTTCGTCCTGCCGCGGGAGGACGGGGGATACGTCTATCATGAGGCCACGCGGGCGCGGCTGCTCGATGGGTGGCAGAATCCGGAGCATGCCGAACGTTTCACGAAGCTGAGTCAGCGTCTGATCCGTCATTACCTGAACCTAGCTCGCAGGCAGCGTCCGCGTCTGAGTGGACCCGATTATCTGAATGCGCTGGCGACGATGGATGCAGCGTATCCCAATATCGTTGCCGCCTGGGAGCGGGCGTCTGAGTTGGGCGCGGCGCAGTGGGTGCGGGGTTTTGCCTATGCGCTCCATGATTACTTCGACCGCCGAGGCTTGTGGAAGACAAAGATCGATTGGACCCAGCGTGCGTTGGACGCTTGTGCGCGTGAGGGAAACGCCGAATCGTGTGCCGGTCTGCAGAACAACCTGGGCAACGCCTACCAAGACCTGCCGACGGGCGATCGGGGCGCCAATCTCCAGCGCGCCATTCAGTGCTACCAGCAGGCCCTGACCGTCTACACCCCCGAGGCGGCGCCCCGCGACTATGCGATGACCCAGAACAACCTGGGCACCGCCTACCAAGACCTGCCGACGGGCGATCGGGGCGCCAATCTCCAGCGCGCCATTCAGTGCTACCAGCAGGCCCTCCGCTTCCGCACCCCCGAGGCGGCGCCCCTGCAGTATGCAACCACCCAGAACAACCTGGGCACCGCCTACCAAGAACTGCCGACGGGCGATCGGGGCGCCAATCTCCAGCGCGCCATTCAGTGCTACCAGCAGGCCCTCCGCTTCCGCACCCCCGAGGCGGCGCCCCTCGACTATGCTGGCACCCAGAACAACCTGGGCCTCGCGTATGCCAAATTAACAACGGGGGATCGGGGGGAGAATCTGCGACGAGCTTTGCAGTGCGCTGAGAGGGCGCTGAATACAACTGACTTGGCTGCTTGGGAAAGGGCCGAATGTCTGTTCACCCGAGGTCTTATTCATCTGGCTATGGGCAATGAAGAACACGCTCTGGCTGACTATCGGGAGGCTCTGTCACTGGCGGATGCGGTTACTATTACGGATACACAGGGGGAGTTGGGGTCCTTTGCTGCCGACTATCCTGATACTCCTGGCCTGGACGCTGTCCGCGCCTTGTTCTTGTCGCAGTCAAACGATCGGACCTGCACGTAAGGGGATTGTTTGCGATGACGTCCGCACTTCCAGCGTTCTCCTTGGATACGATCGACGCGTGGCTGGCGGCGCTGGAGGCGCGGTCGGCGCACAGCCCGCTGGTATACGGGATCCAGTACGAGGCGGCGATCCGGGCGCTGTGCGAGGGGTACCTGCAGGCGTTCGCGCGGGAGCGGCGCCGGATCCGGTCCGCGATGGAAGGAATTGCGCCAACTGGAACGTTACCGTGATTTGGCCCGTTTGTTGGAGAGTTTGTTGCGTCAACAGGCTATCTTGCTAGAAGAGCAGCAACGGTTATTAAAGATTCTCGCTGATTGACAGGTATACTCAAGCCCATCGCCAAAGTTACGACCTCAATCTGTACCTGATTACGATTGGATACTCTACGATTAATGTTGCTACATCGACGATCGGGCGACAGAGATGATTGCTGCGGTGTGGGCGATCACCGTCTTTTTCTCGGGCTCAGGGTGGACGCATGCACGCATGGGTGTCTGGCGCATTCGTGTATTCGTGTGCCATTTGAGTCGGCTGACCCAATACCAAGGAGAGGGACTTCATGGACGTGACGGCGATGACGATGGGCGTGATCGGGTTGGGGCAGATGGGCAGCGGGATCGCAGCGAACCTGGTGCGGGCCGGGTTCGACGTGCTGGGGTACGACCTGCGGGCGGCGGCGGTCGACCGGCTGGTGGAGGCCGGCGGTGAACGACGAACTCGCGGATAGGGACCTGGTCGAGGTGTTGGGCGGGCGGGGGTCCAACGTCCCGCTGATTCAGGAGGCGGCCAAACGGTCCGGTGCACTGCGCCCGGCGCTGCCAGCGCAGGCGGGCGGTCACGTGCACTGGTGCAGCGGGTTGTTGTACGCCTTCTGGTGCGATGCGTGTAAGGTCAGTGCCTTCTTCCGGCACTGCTGCTGAGCGTACCCCCTCTCCGAGTTTCTCCGTTCTTGAGATTGCGGTCGCGGCCATAACCCGTATAATCAGCGGGTAGGTAGGCTGGCGCGCGGGTCTATTGCCGTGCGGTGACGATGCACCACGATTAAGAAAGGAAAGGCGATGTTCAATCACAACGTTTACTTCTGGCTGAAGGACGATCTCGACGCGGATGCGCTTGAGGCCTTCGAGCAAGGGTTAAAGGCTCTCTGCGAGCGGACCACGGCGACCTCAGGCTACTACGGCACCCCGGCCGACTCGGACCGGGAGGTGGTGGACAGCAGCTACAGCTACGCACTGATCCTGTTCTTTGAGAATGCCGCCGGGCAGGAGGCGTACCAGGTGGGCGAGGTCCACCAACAGTTCCTGGCCGAGCACAGGGCGAAGTGGGATCGCGTGCTGGTCTACGATGCCGAGGTTGCATAGGTTGAGAAACTTTGGTGTCTTCCTATTGTAGGGCACCGTGACCTGGGTCAGGTAGGTGTGGCACGATGAAAGACCGCTTGGCGCGGCACCGCGCGCGGTTCGAGCGGCCCTTGTACGATGCGTTCACGACGGCGTTGATCCGGTTGAGCGCGAGGGTGATGGCCGCCGGCTAAGGGGGAGACTCGTCGGTGATTGCCGCCCTCGCGTAGGATAGGGGGATGGCAGGATGGATTACGCCTCGCGAGGAGGGATGTATGATTCTCAGAGTCAGTGGTAAGCTTGGTGATAAGATTGGGGTGTCGCCCGAGGCGTCGCGTCCTCTGCCTGATGACCCGTTTCTGGATTGGTCCGGGCACCTCTTCCGGGCCAATCGCTTGCAGCACATTATCGTTACCCATACGACAACGCTCTATTCCCTCGTGTTCTTAGGCCGGGGGATCACAACCCTGGAGGCGTATGAGCTACGGGTGCGGGCGGAGCTTCACAAATTTCTGACCCGGCACGGGCATGCTGACGTCTATGCTACCCATATCGCGACGGATGGGGGGCCTGCGAGGTTCTCAAAAGCCTACAACCGGAGTGTGATTGGATCCGTGAACGACATGGTTTATCATGCGACGTACATGATTGAACAGTATGGCCTGTCCTTCTGGGAGGTCGAGTCGCGGCTTAACGAGATGCCCATGGGGATGCTGGATATGAATTCCGCGGAAACTGCTTTTGCGAGGTTATGCAACGAAGCGTGACGGGCGTGCCCTCCGGAAGCGTGAAGGATCCGTTGCGTTCAGAAAGGTTATTGTTATGCGAGAGCGTTTTCCAAAGGTGAAGGTAGCCGTCGTGCAGGCGGCCCCGGTGCTCTTCGACCGGGAGGCGACGGTTGAGAAAGCCTGCCGCTTGATCCGGGAGGCCGGCGGGCAGGGCGCGCAGTTGGTGCTGCTGCCGGAAGCGTTCGTGCCGGCGTACCCGCGCGGGTTCAGCTTCGGGATGGTGGTGGGGAGCCGCAAGCCGGTCGGACGGGCGCTCTGGCTGCGGTATTGGCGGGAGGCGGTCGAGGTTCCGAGCCGGGCCACCGCTGCGCTGGGCGACGCGGCCCGGGACGCCGGCGTCGACGTGGCCATCGGGATCATCGAGCGGGACCGGGGGGCCTGCCGGGGCACGCTTTACTGCACGCTGCTCTACCTGGGCCGGGACGGGCGGATCCTGGGCAAGCACCGGAAGCTCAAGCCGACGGGTGCGGAGCGCCTGATCTGGGGCGAGGGGGACGGCAGCACGCTGACCGTGGTGGAGACCGACTACGGGAAGGTCGGCGGTTTGATCTGCTGGGAGAACTATATGCCGCTGGCGCGCGTGGCGATGTACCGTAAGGGCGTCGAGATCTATCTGGCACCCACGGCGGACGCGCGGGAGACGTGGCAGGCGACGCTCCGGCACATCGCGTGCGAGGGGCGCTGCTTCGTGCTGGGCTGCAATCAGTACGTCACCAAGGCGATGCACCCGGAGGATCTGCCCGGCTATGAGGAACTGGCGGATCAGCCCGAAGTGATGTGCCGAGGCGGCAGCGTGATCATCTCGCCGAGGGGGGAGGTGCTGGCGGGGCCGCTGTACGACGAGGAGGGCATCCTCTACGCCGACCTCGATATGGCCGACGTGGTACGGGGCAAGCTCGATTTTGACGTGGTCGGTCATTATGCGCGGCCGGACGTGTTTCGGCTGGTGGTGAATGAAGGTCGGTGTGGGGCTGAATCCTAGGCGTTAAGGAGGACGGGGGATTGATGTTGCGGAACACGCGTGTATTGTTAACCGGCGTCACGGGATTTTTAGGGTCGCACATCACCATCCAGTTGCTCGAACGAGGCTATGAGGTCGTGGGTACGCTGCGAAATATGGGCCGCGCCCCTGCGATCGAACGGGTTATCGCGCAGCATACGTCCCATACGGATCGGCTTCGCTTTGCGGAGGCTGATTTGCTGGATGAGGCGGTGTGGCCGACGTTGATGGAGGGCGTCGATTACGTCCTGCACATCGCGTCCCCCTTTCCCCGTGTCCTGCCCAAGGACGATGCTGCCCTTGTGGAGCCGGCCAAAACCGGGACGCTCAGTGTCCTGCGAGCGGCCTCGCAAAACGGAGTGACGCGTGTCGTGCTCACGTCCTCGGTTGGGGCGGTGGCCTATGGTCGGGACAAGGGCGAGCGCAGTGGTGTGTACGAGGAGCGGGATTGGACGGACGTGACGAACCGTCAGGATACGACCCCCTATTACCGTAGCAAGACGATGGCCGAGCAGGCCGCCTGGGACTTCATCGCGGGCGATAGCAGCGGGATGACGCTATCGACAATATGTCCCGGTGCTATCCTCGGCCCGGTGCTTGAGAAGGACTTCGGCACCTCGGCCAATATCGTGATTAAGCTGATGGACGGCAGTGCCCCCGCCCTCCCGCGAATCGGCTACGATCTGGTGGACGTGCGCTCGGTCGCAGACTTACACATCTGCGCGATGGAGCGGGAGGAAGCCGCCGGCGAGCGGTGGATCGCCACGACGGAGTCTCTGAGTTTCAAGCGCATTGCGGACATCTTACGGGCACGATACCCGGAACGAAAGATTCCCCGCCTTGTGATGCCCAACGTTGTGGTCAGACTGTTCTCCCTTATTGATCCAACCTTGAAGCCGCTCTTGTTGGATTTGGGTGTGGAGAGACGGTCGGACAACTCAAAAGCCAGGCGGTTGCTTGACTGGGAGCCTATTCCGGCTGAAGAGGCCGTTCTGGCCTGTGCGGAGAGCGTGGTCCGACTTGGCATTGTATGAAACGTCGTATGATGCGTGTAACGTACGAGCGAACGTTGAAGTGCCATTGTGTACTTACCGATGGTTATGAAATAAGAGTGTGACGCTGCTCAATGCTTGAGCAATCGGCTCCGGGGAGGAAGGATATGAGCAAACCCACGCGGGTATCTCCGCACGGGGAGTTGACTTCGCGCCGGTCTGACGCTCAGTCCTCCGGCGTTGAACGTCGGAGTATCGGGGGTGACGCGGACCTATGGCTCGATCCCTTGTTTGCCAATGCCGACAACGCTGCGTTGCAAGTAAGGGCGCTGCGGCGCGTGCCCGCTGCCCAGGGACAGGCGCTGGCTGCCCGGATTGGGCAGGTGCAGGGCAATCAGCACGTGCAGCGGATGGTTGCCGTGATGAGGGCGGACGATGAGGATGCCGCCTCCGAAGAAGCGTCGACGTCGGAAGCGGAGGCGGCGCCCAGTGAGGCATCTGCCCCCACGGAAGAGGCTGCGCCTATGGAGACGGTGCCCGTGGAGGCGGCATCTCCACAGGAGACGGGTGAGGCCGAGGGAGGCTCGACGCCGGCGAATCCCGGTGGGCGCGGCCCCGGACGCATGCAGCACGCCGGCGAGGATCCCTATGTGGTGACGGGGGCGACGTTGGACGCTATCACGGGCCAATTGCATCAGATCGACGGCTTTGGTGCCGGGACCACTGCGCCCATCGGGCTGTCGGGCCGGCTCCAGCCCGAGCGGCAGGAGGATGACACTTATCGCGTCGAGGTGACGTGGGTGATCAACGGCGCGATGGTTCAGCTGCCCCAGTGGGCGGATTATGACGAGGCATGTCCGGCGGCCCAGGCGGAGTGGGACCGCTTTATGCGGCAGACGCGCCGCCACGAGCAGGAGGAACACGTCGACGAGGCCCGGGACTTCGCTGCGGAACTCGGCGAGGAGGATACGGTGATCACCGGAGAGACGGTCGCCGTGCTGCAGCGCAACCTGGCGGCGAAGCAGCGGGAGCTCGCCGGTCGCCTGCAGGATATCCACGATGGCTGCGACCACGGCGTGTTGATTGACGCGATCCTGCATCCGGACAACGGGCGCTGTCCGGTTGAGGACGAGGAGGAGGCAGAAGCTCAGGCTGAGAGTGTCGAGGCGCCGGAGGCGGAGGGTGAAGCGCCGAGTGCCGAAGTCTCGGAGGAGGAACAAGCTCCGGAGTAGGAGGTGCGTGCGATCCACGTGATGGCAATGACCGCCTCACGCCATTTTTGCTCCCGCATTCATGTGGTATAGTAGCACAACGTGTAAGGATGTCCGGTGTTTGGCGCCGTTTTCCCGAAATAGGTCATCATATTCACTTTCCGGGAGGCATGGATGAATCGCTCGATACCGCTCAAAACCGTCCTGTTGGTGGCTGTTCCTCTCATGGTCCTTCTCTCATGCTGCGTGATCGTCGGGGGGTATCTCGTAATCGACGATGTCCAGGATATGCTGAAGGGCGGGCCGGCAGCGGGTCCGCCGACTGCCGTTCCGGGTGTCGGGATCGAGCGTGTACCCCCGGACGAACCGCCAGGCGATGCGCCGCTCACGCTGGGTGAGCGGCGAAAGGTCTTCGTCGAGACCGTCGGTCCCGAGGGCGGGAGGCTGGTGGTCAACGCACCCGGTGATCCGTTGGACGGACTCACGGTTGAGATCCCGGCGAGCGCCTATCCCAACGGCACCACGGTCGCCGTTCACGCGCGGGACATCGAGGGCCACGCGTTCGGACCGGATTTCAACCCGGCCTCGCCGCTGATCGAGATCGACGCCGGCGACGAGTTGGCCGAGGCGTTCGTCACGGTGGAGATCCCGGCCGAGATTGCGCCGGATGCGTTCGGGATGGCCTTTGCCTATGAAGCGGAGGACGGCACGATTGAAGGCCTGACGCACCTCGATGCCGATGCCGGCGGGGTGCGGTTTGCGAGCCGGCACCTTTCGCGTGAGATGCTCGTCAGCACCGTGAACCTCGCTCGACTGGATCGGGATATCGAGACCGGTTTCGATCGCGGGGTCGACGATTGGCAGATTCGGAACTATGGGTCCGTCCTGTCGCCGAAGGGACACTGTGCCGGGCAGAGTTTGGCGGCGATGTACTATTTCATCGAGGCGCTGGGCCCGCCTCTCTATGGGTACCACGATAACTTCGATCATCCTTTCCCCGATACACCGAATCTGCAATGGGACGATGAGGAGGTTTGGCGGCTGGTGTCGGTGGTTCAGAAGACGGTCGGATGGGAGTCGACCTCTCGCCTGTTCTGGTTTGCCTTTGGGGACGTCGTCGGCGATCCAGGTGTTTATAACGCCTTTGCCTATTCGATGCTGCTTACGGGCCAACCTCAGTACGTGGCTATCTACAACGATGAGGGTTCTCACGCGCTCATCGTCTACGGCAAGCGGGGAGACTCCCTCCTGGTCTCGGATCCTAACCATCCAATCTGGTCGGAGGGGGGGCGCAGCGACCGGACCATCGATTACGATCCGGCCACGGGATCCTTCAAAACCTACTATTCGGGATCCGATGCCGAGAATCTCGGTGAACCGTATGATGAGGTCTTTTACTTTGGATATCGCGATCTGATCGACTGGCAAATGCTGGGCAAGTTGTGGGCGGAGACGGAGAACGGCGTGATCGGTGACGGGATCTTTCCCAACTACGAGTTGATTGTGCGGGAGGGGGATTCCGACGTCGAGGAGGAGCTTTGGAACAATCACGAGTCAGAGAGTTCCGAGATCACGGTGCGCGTCGAGGCTGCGTTTGCGCCCTACCTCTTCGTTTACGATGCGGACGCGAATCTCATTGCCCAAGGCGATGGACCGCTTGAGCTCTCCCTGGTGCCGGGTGACAACGACCTTGGCTTTATGATTGTGACGCCCATTGACGGCAAGAACGAGTGGGTGGGGTTCGATTGGGTGAAGATTCGGTATGAAGGTCAGGAGACGAGCTCACTCACCGAGATCTCGTATGCGGGTACCTGGTCCGGCTTCGACGGCAGTTCCGGGGAGATCGAGTTCTACGCCTACGACACCGGAGACGTGATGCTCAGATACCGGAAAACGGCCGATCGCGATAACGAGAACTTCAGCCCCCAAACGTTTTGGAACACCGTGAGCGGCACCCACGAGGACGGCGAGTTCGTGCTGCCGTTCAACGACTATTTCAGCGTGACCGGTACGTTTAATGAGGCAAGCGTGTCAGGCAGCGGATCCAATCAGTACGGCAGCTTTGATTTCTCCGGTACCAGGGTTGAATGAAACTGTGGATGGATGAAGGAGGGAGCTTTTGAATCGACCGTTTATTAGCGGATTAGACCTCAGTGAGAGGCTCTACGGGGAGGTGGTGAAGCCCCTGCTCAGGCAGCATTTCCCCGATCTGCGGTATTCCGCTGCGCTGTTGGGCGCCGGGTCCGAGGTGTTAGGGTTCGACACGGCGCAGTCGGTCGATCATGATTGGGGCCCCCGGTTGATGCTCTTTCTCACGGAGGAGGATCACGCAACCACACGTGAGGCCCTCGATCGTGTGCTCCGTCAGGAGCTGCCGGTCGAGTTTCACGGTTATCCCACCCACTTCGAGCGGTTTGAGAACGGCGTCAGTGTGATGGCGGCGATCGATCGTGGGCCGGTTGATCACCGGGTGAAGGTGTTGACCGTTCGGGGATTCTTCATCGATCTGCTGGGCTTCGATCCCACCGGCGAGATCGAGGTCGTCGACTGGGTGCGTATTCCGGCCTATCGTCTGCTGATGGCGACGGCGGGCCGGGTCTTTCACGATGGGTTGGGCCGGTTGGCCCCGATTCGGGCCAAGCTGCGCTACTATCCAGACGACGTGTGGTACTATCTGTTGGCCGCGCAGTGGCGGCGCATCGCGCAGGAGGAAGCGTTTATGGGGCGCTGCGGCCAGGTCGGCGACGCGTTGGGTTCGCAGGTGGTGGCGGCGCGGTTGGTCCGGGATCTGATGGGGCTGAGCTTCTTGATGGAACGTCAGTATCCTCCCTATATCAAGTGGTTTGGCCGCGCGTTTGCGCAACTGGATGGTGCTGCCGACCTCCTACCTGTGTTGACCCGCGTGCTGACCGCTGGTACGTGGCAGGACCGGCAGACGCACCTCACGACGGCCTACGCGTATGCGGCCGCGATGCACAACGCTTTGGGGATCACCGAGCCCTTGTCGACCGAGGTGTCGCCGTTCTACGACCGGCCGTTCCTTGTGATTCACGCCGACCGGTTTGTCGATGCCCTCCGCGCGGAGATCCAGAGCGAGGCGGTGCGCGCGCTGCCGGCGCATCTGGGCTCGTTCGACCAGTTTGTGGATTCGACGGATGCGTTGAGGTATGTAGACCGCTTTCGAGCGGTGTATGTTTGAGCGGTGTATGGTCCCGATCCCGTCGGATAATTGAAGGAAGAACGCTTTTGCTGTACGTTGACCTAACTACCTATCTGACACTTTGTCGGCAAGTTTGATCAGTTACACAGAGATACGCAGAGGTAACACAGAGATACACAGAGAAATCTCAATGATGTCTATTATCAGGCCGCCAATCATAAAACAGTCTTCACGGACAGATGAAAACATCCAATCAGATTCAGATCGATGAAGTACGGATTCCGGTCTGCAGTGAGACGTCTCTGTGCTACTCTGTGTACCTATTGGGTAAAGATCGTTGAACAGAAGTGTCCAGTAGCCAGTTAACCTAATTTATCGGAGGCAAATCTTGACCAAGCGACCGAACATCCTGTTCCTGATGAGCGACCAACACCGGGCCGACGTCACCGGCTACGCAGGCGATCCGGTGATCCGAACGCCGGTGCTCGACCGGCTGGCCCGCACGGGCGTCGTCTTCAACAATGCGTACACGCCGTCGCCGATCTGCGTGCCGATGCGCCAGTGTATGATGTCGGGCCAACTGCCCAAGACGTGCGGGTGCGAGGGGTGGATCGACCTTGAGCCCGGCTACCGGACCTTTGCCCGGGAGTTCTCGCGGTATGCGTACGCGACGACGTGCAGCGGCAAGCTGCACCACCTGGGCCAGGATCAGATGCAGGGCTGGCGGGAGCGCATCGCGCCCGACGCCCGGATCAGTGATGCGTACGTGGAGGACCCTATCGAGGCGGAGTTTGCGCGCTACGAGCCGGCGCCGGGAACCGGCAAGTGGTCGAACCAGCGCGAGGTCGAGGAGGCCCGACCGGGCGAAGGGCCGTACCAGAAGTTCGACCAGCGGGCCCTGCGGGCGGCGCTCGATTACCTCGACCGCTACTTCGAGGATCCGCTCTACCGGCGCCCGCAAAGCCACCGCCCGCTGTTCTTCAAGCTGAGCCTCCTCCAGCCGCACTATCCGTTCTTCACGGACGAGGCGCGCTTTGAGTACTACCTGGATCGGGTGCCCGTTCACGTGGACGAGCCGTGCGACCATCCGGTTCTCTCGCTGAGCCAACAGGGCGAACCGGTTCACGTCTCGGAGGAGGCGATCCGCCGGGCGACCGCAGCGTACTACGGCATGATCGATACCATCGACCGGTACTACGGTCAGGTGCTGGCGAAGTTGGAGTCGCTGGGGGAAGATCTGGACGACTGGATCATCGTCTACACGTCAGATCACGGGGAGATGCTGGGGCAGCACGGAATCTGGGAGAAGACCCGCTTCTACGAGGGGAGCGCCCGCGTGCCCCTGATCATCCGGTGGCCGAAGCACTTCGAGGGCGGGCGGGTCGTGGAGGAGAACGTCAATCTCTGCGACCTCTTTGCCACCCTCTGCGATATGGCCGGTCTGGAGATCCCGGACGGCCTGGACAGCCGCAGCCTGGTCCCGCTGCTGCGCGGAGAGCCCCAGGGGTGGTCCAACGAGACGGTCTCGCAGATGGGCTCGCACCACGTGATGATCAAGCAGGACGCGCTGAAATACCAGTACTACGGTGATGATGGGCCTGAGGTCCTCTTCGACCTGGACGAGGATCCCGGGGAGACCACGAACGTGGCGGAGGTACCGGCGTATACCGAGGCGATGGCGCAATTCCGCGTGCGGCTTGCCGAATTAGGCCACGGTCCCGATGCGGATCCGAACTATGAGAACGCAGGTTACCGGTCGACCTCCAATATTGAGGTATAATAGTTTTATACGCCTTATCATTTGAGCTCATATCCTTTCTTACCGGACTCATTATCAGATGGGTCGGCAATCCTGGTCCAGGGTGGGGTTGGTCCGGGTTTGCCTTTGTCATGAACGTATCCAGGTATCCAGCAACATGGAATCTGGATGCCCATATGTGGTACCGGGGACGTCAGGAGGTGGGTTGTGTCCGGTGATGCGGTGGTTGAAAAAACTCAAATGAGCAGGGCTGCGTTGTACAAAGCGCTTTCTCCATTCCAGGAATCCGATCGTCGGAAAGCGATCTGGCAGCTTATCCATACCTTGGTCCCTTACATCGCGCTGTGGATTGCGATGGTCGTTATGATCCGGGCCGGCACCTCCTACTGGCTGGTGCTGCCCCTGATCCTGGCGGCAGGTGCGCTGTTGGTGCGTATCTTTATCTTCTTTCACGACTGCTGCCACGGTTCCTTCTTCGCCTCCCGACGGGCGAACCGGATTCTGGGGTACGTGACGGGCATCCTGACCTTCACGGCGTATGACGAGTGGCGGCACTCCCACGCCCGTCACCACGCCACGGTCGGCGATCTGGATCGGCGCGGGGAGGGGGACGTGTGGATGATGACGGTCGAGGAGTACGAGGCCGCGTCGCCCTTGAAGCGGTTGGCCTACCGGTTCTACCGGACCCCTATCGTCACGTTCGGGTTGGGGCCGGCGTTTATGTTTCTGATTATGCATCGCTTTGCGTCCAAGGGGGCGGGAAAACGCGAACGTCTCAGCGTCGTTATCACCAACCTGGCGCTTGCAGCGATTATCGCGCTGGCGGCGCTCACGATCGGGCTGCGGACCTACGTGCTGATCCAACTGCCGGTGATCCTGCTCGCCGGGATGCTGGGGGTGTGGCTCTTCTACGTTCAGCACCAGTTTGGGGGTGTCTATTGGGCCCGTCACGACGCGTGGGATCCGATGCGCGCGGCGATGGAGGGCAGTTCGTACTATAAGCTGCCCAAGGTCTTACAGTGGATCACGGGCAGTATCGGGTTTCATCACATTCACCACATCCGCCCACGGATTCCCAACTACCACCTGGAGGCCAGTTACGACGCGATCCCGTATCTACGGACGGTCGAGCCCGTGACCCTCCGCCGGAGCCTGAAATCCCTCCGGATGCACCTGTATGACGAAAAACAGCAGCGGATGGTGAGCTTCCGTTCGTTGTGACTATCAAGCAGTTTCCATGTCGGTTCCCACATCAACGATCATGAAAATGGATCGATCTCATCTGTTACACAGAGATGCACAGAGAAATCCTGATAACGTCTATCATCAGGACACCAGTCGCAAAACAGACTTTTTGATAGACAAAAACAGCATATTGGGATTCATATCGATGACGTACGGGTCGCGGTCGGTAGTAAAAAATCTCTGTGAGCCTCCGTTTTCCTCTGTGAAACTCTGTGTAACTATTGGGTAACGACTGTTCTGCAAAGTGGGGCCGGGTTGTTGGTGATATCTGTAGCAAGGTGAGGGAGGTGACGTATGGATTACCTGGATTATCCGCGCACGGTGGTTGAGGACGTTGTCCGGTTGCGGCGTCGCATTCGTGAGGGGCGGATACCCCCTAAGCTGGTCGACCGGAACTTGATCATCGGCACCTGGAACATCCGTAGCTTGAGCCGAGTCTATGAGAGCTGGGAGGAGAACCCGGGGAGCCCCAAACGCAATCTGCGGTCGATGGCCTGCATCGCGGAGATCGTCCGGCGGTTTGACGTGCTCGCGATCCAGGAGGTCAAGCGGGACACGATGGCGCTGCGGATGCTGCTGGAGGACTTCCTGGGTCCGGACTGGGGGCTGATCGTCAGCGACGTCTCCGGTGGATCCGGCGGCAACGCCGAGCGCCTGGCCTTCGTCTACGACAAACGCCGGGTCCAGCCGTCCGGTCTCGCCGGGGAGATCGTGCTCCCGCCCACGGAGGAGGGCGTGCCTGCGACGCAGTTCGATCGCACGCCGTATATTGTGGGGTTCCGGTCGACGGCGGACAGCTTCGCGCTGCTGACCGCCCACATCAAATACGGGGACGTTCCGGAGGACCGCCTCCACGAGCTGCGGTCGCTGGCCGACTACGTGGCCTCGGAGATCCGGGATCGCGCCAAGTCGGAGGGCGAAGAGAACAATCTCATCGTCCTTGGGGACTTCAACATCGATAAACGGGGCGATAACCCGCTCTTTCAGGCCTTCGTCCAGACCGGACTCGTGGTTCCGCCCCAGCTTCAGAACCTGAAGACGACCTACGCCAGCGAGCCGAAGTACTACGACCAGATTGCGTGGTTTATGGGCGATCTGGATATGCTGATTGGGGATCGGGCCGGCGTCATCGACTTCACCGGGGCCGTCTACCAGGAGCTCAGCCTGCGGCAGATGTCGTACCGGGTCTCGGATCACTTCCCGCTCTGGGTCGAATTCGAGAGCGACCGGGGCTTCGTCGAGATGGCGGAGGTGCTGGGCGTGGATCCGTCGACCCCCAATCCGTTCGACGTCGTGCCGGATTGATGGGCCGACCACGAATGCGCCATTCTGTGAATGCGCCATTCTGTGAATGGGCCACGAATACACGAATCCATAGGGGGAGTCCCGGCGGGTCCTGGATCCTGAGCAAGGTCTGACCGTTCCATTACACGTTGGACCTGGCGATCGAGCAGGATCCGGACGTGGTGCAGTTGATCACGTGGAACGACTACGGGGAGAGCACCCGCATCGAGCCTACGGAGGAGTTCGGGTATCAATACCTGGAGATGTTGCAGGCGGCGTTGGGCGGGTTCTTCGATGCGATCCTGACCGGGGATGTAGAGGGATTGCGCGCGTACGCGTTGAATCCAAGACGCCTACTTCCTCTTCGTAACGAAACATCTCGGCCACTGCGGCGGGGTTCATGCCCTCACAGATGCTGTTACAGCTGGCGATCATATAGCCGCCGCCAGGGGCTCCCTGCGCCATGCAGCGATCGACCTCTCTGCGGACGGCTTCAAGGTCAGACCCAAATAGCACGCGCACATCCACATTCCCGATCAGAACGAGTGCCTGGCCGTACTCTCGCTTTATCTTGAGCAGATCCATGCCTGCTACCGCATCCAGCCCGTGGATGCCGACGAAACCTGCCTCGATGGCCATCGGTAGCAAGGCCTCGATGTCGCCGTCGCTGTGCCATATCACCGGCACGTCCAGGGCCTCCACAATTCGGCGATGATACGGCAGGACGAATTTGCGCCACATACGGGGAGAGATCATCGGACCTTTCTGATGACCCGCATCGTCTCCAAGGACGAGCACCTCCGCCCCTAAACTGGCTGCCTTTTGGTACATGGCAATACACCACTCGGTGCGTGCTTCCAGCAGCCGCTGCACGAACGCCGCGTCGTCAACGAGGCGCTTAAAGAAGCGCTCAAAGCCCATCGCCATATACCCCGCTGTGAAAGGACCGATGTGGGTACCGAAGATAAGACAGTGATTCGGATGCGACGCACGGACCTCTTGAATTCGACCGCTGTCGTAGAACTGCGCCACGTCGTCCAGCGGCGGACTGTACCTCTCGAGATCAGCCGCCGTGTCTACCACCCCATCCACGAACATACCGTGCCGCCACACTCGGCCCCACGCATCCACGCCATCCCGCCAGGCCTTGCGCTCCGGAGGATTGCGGGTGGGCATCATCACGCAATCTTGCCCCAGGTTTACATAGGCGCTCGCCGGGTCAGCTTGGCCCAGTTCGTCGAATAAAGCGTCAATCCAGATTTCAAATCTGGGCGCGCGGTCCGGCTCGCGGTGTTGAAGCGCTGCAAAGACTCGTTCTCGTGGTTTCATCTCGACACTCGATTCAGGGATTCCTGTCTCATAGTGTAAGGTCGGCGTGATCGGATGTCAACAAGGATGCGGACGCGAACCCATCGCGTCTCCTTGTTCACGCAGGGCAATCGTATCTTATGAAAAGTGCTCCCAGCCCCCGTACCCCGTACCCTTTGGGTAGGCTTCGCACTCCTCGGGGGCGGTTTCGCGGCAGAAACATCGGTTTTGTGACTTGATTTCGCAGAAGCCGCCCCGGGGACGGGGCTTCGAGCGTGAAATTCGGCGGCTTTACGTTTAGGTGCGATAGCCCTGCCTGTTCACGCTATCGAAAGCTTGGCTTTGTGGGTATAATTGGGATGTGGACTGCTGAAACCGCGCTGGCGTTCGGCCTGAAGGTGGGATGAGCGCGGTGTAGATCGAAATACCTCTGGCCTGCGCCGTCGCCTTGGGGTGGCGGGAGGGCGTCACGATCGAGGCGAGGCCTCTGGCGTTTGAGATCGAGGACGGATTCGTCGTCGATCGCCGGGTCGAAGGGGGAAAACCGACCCGGCTGGTCACCGAGGTGGACGGGGAGGCGTTCGGTGATCTCGGGCTGGAGGTCACTGCGGGATGAGGATGGGGCGTCGGGTTTGTGGGCTCCAAACGGTCGTTCGTCTATTTGAGGAGTGTGGTCTGTGAAGGACTACGATTGGAAAAAGCGGGCGCGTGAGGCCCTCAACGCGAGCTATGCATGGGAGGTGGCGGATAGCGACGCCGAACTTCGGATGCATACCGTTGATATGCACGCGGCCCTGGAGGATACCGTCCGCTTGTACCTTGAGCAAGAGCACGGTGTGGTCGATGCGCGCGATAAAAGGACGCACAGTTTTCCCTCCATCGTCCGGCTCCTGCAACACCGTACGGGGGACGCCGTGCTCGACCGCGAGACGGTTGAGGCGGTGCGGCAGTTCAACGCGCTGCGGAACCGGGTCGTCCACAAGGGGTACGTTCCTTATCCGGGTGAGGTCCAGGCGGGGGCGCGGCTGGTATCGTCCGTCCTGCGGCGGTTGTTGGAGACGCAGCGTGTAGGGTTTCCCAGTGACGTGATCGGGTACGATTTCGGACACCTCCCGCTCAAGAAGACGTCCCGGGTCTTGATGGTGCTTGCGGCGTTGTACGTCATCCTGCCGGACCTGCTGCCCCTCAATCCGCTGGACGACCTCCTGGTGGGCGGTCCGTGTTTCTTGGTCGGCCTGATTCTGATGATTATCGTCAGTATGCAAAGAGAGGATAGCTAATGGTCCTCTGCGAGTCAATCTACGGTTACGACGTCTCGGTGCCGAGAGAGACGATGGTCTTTCGGCCGTCGGTTTATGGCGTCGTTCTGTTGGAAGACAGGCTTCTGGTGGTGACCAGCCGGGGGCCGGGGCGCTCTGCTTCCCCGGCGGGGGCGTGGAACTCGGCGAGCCGATCGAGGACGCTCTGCGGCGAGAGGTGCGTGAGGAGACCGGAATAGAGGTCGAGATCGAGGGGTTCCTTCATTGTATCAGCGCCAGGTCTGAAACCTTCGCCTTTAGGCGAATAGCTTTAGCGCGCCAAATGCGGTAGGATAGGGAAAAGCAGGGGATATGCCAGAGTACCACAAGGGAGCGGATAGCATTTATGATATTCAATACC